>NZ_JBMKHN010000018.1:0-75378 GCF_049238425.1 Enterobacter cloacae complex sp. IR5401
TGAACAAAATGACGAAAGCAGGTATGCCTGAAAGCGTGCGTATTGCCTGAAAACACAACCCGCTACGGGGGAGACTTACCCGAAATCTGATTTATTCAACAAAGCCCTTCTCGCCTATCGTCTCCTCGTTTGTGGTCTCCAAACGCGAAGAGTACGAACCAGAGTTCGGGAAAGAGTTTACCGAGCAGAAATGTTCCAAAATCATTGGTCGCGCCAGCCTGCTGATGGTGGCGGTGGTGATGTTCTTCGCCTTTAGCTGCCTGTTTACGCTCTCTCCGCAGAACATGGCGGACGCCAAAGCGCAGAACATTCCGGTGCTCTCTTACCTGGCGAACCACTTTGCGTCGATGTCAGGCAGTAAATCCACGTTCGCCACCGTGCTGGAGTACGGCGCGTCCATCATCGCGCTGGTCGCTATCTTTAAATCCTTCTTCGGCCACTATCTGGGCACGCTGGAGGGGCTGAACGGCCTGATCATCAAGTTCGGCTACAAGGGCGACAAGAAGAACGTCTCCGTCGGCAAGCTGAACACCATCAGCATGGTCTTCATCATGGGCTCCACCTGGATTGTGGCCTACGCCAACCCGAACATTCTGGACCTCATTGAAGCCATGGGCGCGCCAATTATCGCCTCTCTGCTGTGCCTGCTGCCGATGTACGCCATCCGCAAGGCACCGGCGCTGGCGAAATACAAAGGCCGGACCGAGAACATCTTCGTAACCGTGGTCGGTCTGCTGACCATTCTGAACATCGTGTACAAACTGTTTTAAACCAAAGCTCAGGAAGAGCGGAGCCATACCATGATTGAGTTTCCGGTAGTACTGGTCATTAACTGCGGATCGTCCTCTGTTAAGTTCTCGGTGCTGGACGCCGCAAGCTGCGATGCCCTGATGACGGGCATTGCGGACGGCATCAACACAGAAAAAGCCTTTATTTCCGTGAATGGGGGTGAGCCGGTCAGACTGGCTCACCAGGACTACGAAGGGGCGCTGGCCGCCATCGCCCTTGAGCTGGAGAAACGCAACCTGATGGGCAGCGTGGCTTTGATTGGCCATCGCATTGCCCACGGCGGTGACCTCTTCAGCGAGTCGACCCTGATCACGGAAGAGGTGATGGCGCAGATCCGCCAGGTCTCCCCGCTGGCGCCGCTGCATAACTACGCCAACCTGAGCGGCGTGGAAGCCGCCGAGCGCCTGTTCCCCGGCGTGCAGCAGGTGGCGGTATTTGATACCAGCTTCCACCAGACCATGCCGCCGCAGGCGTATCTGTACGGCTTGCCGTACCGCTATTTTGAAGAGCTGGGCGTGCGCCGCTACGGTTTCCATGGCACCTCTCACCGCTATGTGTCGGCGCAGGCGCACGCGCTTTTCGGGCTCTCTCCCGATGACAGCGGCCTGGTAATTGCCCATCTCGGCAACGGGGCGTCCATCTGCGCGGTGCGTAACGGCGTAAGCGTGGACACGTCCATGGGGATGACGCCGCTTGAAGGACTGGTGATGGGCACGCGCTGCGGAGACGTGGATTTTGGCGCGATGGCGTGGATTGCCCGGCAGACCGGCCAGTCGTTCGAGGATCTGGAGCGCGTGGTCAACAAAGAGTCCGGGCTGCTGGGGATCTCCGGTATCTCCTCCGATTTGCGCGCGCTGGAGAAAGCCTGGCATGACGGCAACGAGCGGGCGCGGCTGGCAATAAAGACCTTTGTCCACCGGATTGCGCGGCATATCGCCGGTCATGCCGCGTCCCTGCACCGTCTGGATGGCGTGGTGTTTACCGGCGGGATCGGTGAGAACTCCGTGCTTATCCGCGCGCTGGTGGCGGAGCATCTGAAGGTGTTTGGCATCACCCTCGACGAGTCCAAAAATGCCCTGCCGGGCAGCGCGGGCGAGCGCGTGATCTCCACCGAGTCGTCCCGCGCGGCCTGCGCGGTGATCCCTACCAATGAAGAAAAAATGATCGCGCTGGACGCCCTCCGTCTTGGGAAGGTTACTCCGGCTGCGGCTTACGCCTGATAAAGCGAGAATCTGATGAAAGTAACAATCGATACGGGCGTCGCGCCTTACAGCGACGCATGGGCCGGGTTTCGTGGTGAAGAATGGAAAAACGCCATCAACGTGCGCGATTTTATTCAGCATAACTACACCCCTTATGAAGGCGATGAAGCTTTCCTCGCGCAGGCGACGCCAGCAACGACGGCGCTGTGGCAGAAGGTGATGGTCGGCATTCGTCAGGAGAATGCCACCCACGCTCCGGTGGATTTCGACACCAACATCGCCACTACCATTACCGCGCACGGGCCGGGCTATATTGATCAGGAGCTGGAGACGATCGTCGGCCTGCAAACCGACAAGCCGCTCAAGCGCGCCCTGCATCCGTACGGCGGGATCAACATGATCCGCAGCTCGTTCGAAGCCTACGGTCGCGAGATGGATCCGCAGTTTGAATATCTCTTTACCGACCTGCGCAAAACCCACAACCAGGGCGTGTTTGACGTTTACTCCCCGGAGATGATGCGCTGCCGCAAATCGGGGGTGCTGACCGGTCTGCCGGACGGCTACGGACGCGGACGCATCATCGGCGACTACCGCCGCGTGGCGCTGTACGGCATCAGCTATCTGGTGCGCGAGCGTGAACTTCAGTTCGCCGATCTCCAGGGGAAACTGGAGCGCGGAGAAGAACTGGAGGCCACGATCCGCCTGCGCGAGGAGCTGGCGGAGCACAAGCGCGCGCTGCTGCAGATCCAGCAGATGGCGGCGAACTATGGGTTTGATATATCACGTCCGGCGATGAACGCCCAGGAAGCGGTGCAGTGGGTCTACTTTGCCTACCTTGCCGCAGTGAAATCCCAGAACGGCGGGGCGATGTCGCTGGGGCGCACGGCCTCGTTCCTCGATATCTACATTGAACGCGACATGCAGGCTGGGCGGCTGAATGAGGTGCAGGCCCAGGAGCTGATCGACCACTTCATCATGAAGATCCGCATGGTGCGCTTCCTGCGCACGCCGGAGTTCGACACGCTCTTCTCCGGCGATCCGATCTGGGCCACGGAAGTGATTGGCGGCATGGGGCTGGACGGGCGCACGCTGGTGACTAAAAACAGCTTCCGCTACCTGCATACCCTGCACACCATGGGGCCTGCGCCGGAGCCAAACCTGACGATCCTCTGGTCCGAAAAACTGCCGATCGCGTTCAAGAAATACGCCGCGCAGGTGTCGATCGTCACCTCCTCGCTGCAATACGAGAACGACGATCTGATGCGCACCGACTTCAACAGCGACGACTACGCCATTGCCTGCTGCGTCAGCCCGATGGTGATCGGCAAGCAGATGCAGTTCTTCGGCGCACGCGCCAACCTTGCGAAAACGCTGCTGTACGCAATCAACGGCGGGGTGGATGAGAAGCTGAAGATCCAGGTCGGTCCGAAAACCGAGCCGCTGCTGGATGAGGTACTGGATTACGACACCGTAATGGCGAGCCTCGATCACTTCATGGACTGGCTGGCGGTACAGTACATCAGCGCGCTGAATCTCATTCACTATATGCATGATAAATACAGCTACGAAGCCTCGCTGATGGCGCTGCACGACCGGGACGTCTACCGCACCATGGCCTGCGGCATTGCCGGGCTGTCGGTGGCGGCGGATTCCCTGTCGGCCATCAAATACGCCACGGTAAAACCGGTACGCGACCACACTGGTCTGGCGGTCGATTTCATCATCGAAGGCGACTATCCGCAGTACGGCAACAACGACGATCGCGTGGACAGTATCGCCTGCGATCTGGTTGAGCGCTTTATGAAGAAAATCCAGGCGCTGCCGACGTACCGCAACGCGGTACCGACGCAGTCGATCCTGACCATCACCTCCAATGTGGTTTACGGCCAGAAGACCGGCAACACGCCGGACGGACGTCGCGGCGGCACGCCGTTTGCGCCTGGCGCCAACCCGATGCACGGGCGCGACAGAAAAGGGGCGGTGGCGTCGTTAACCTCGGTCGCCAAGCTGCCGTTCACCTATGCCAAAGACGGGATTTCCTACACCTTCTCCATCGTGCCGCAGGCACTGGGCAAGGACGAGCCGGTGCGCAAAACCAACCTTGTCGGGCTGCTGGACGGATACTTCCACCACGAAGCGACCATTGAGGGCGGTCAGCACCTGAACGTCAACGTGATGAACAGGGAGATGCTGCTGGATGCCATCGCCCATCCGGAGAACTATCCGAACCTGACGATCCGCGTTTCAGGCTATGCGGTGCGGTTTAATGCTCTGACGCGCGAGCAGCAGCAGGATGTGATTTCGAGGACGTTTACGCAGGCGATGTAATGCATGCTCCATCTTCAGCCTCCTCTAATGAGGAGGCTTTTAATTTTGTGAACTCGGTCGATTTTAGAAAACTCACTCTCTTTTCTGCTGTTCAGAAGTAATATTTTCCTCGTGCCTTATGAAATCCCTATAAAACTTGTGACTTTTTTCTCCAGCTCTCCGGATATGATCTCCCCATATCAATAACTCACACCTGCACCTTCTGACTCGCAATCGCTGGCGATCGGAATCTTATAAAAACAACCAGTTACCCTACAAAATAAGCGAGTGCCCAATGAATATGGCAACAAACAGCAGTGTGATTGTGAGTGATTCCCCTGCGGCAAGGCGGGCGGGAATGAGCGAAAGCGAATGGCGAGAGGCGATCAAATTTGACAGCACCGATACGGGCTGGGTCATCATGAGTATCGGGATGGCTATCGGCGCGGGCATCGTTTTTCTTCCGGTGCAGGTCGGGTTAATGGGGCTGTGGGTGTTTTTACTCTCGTCGATAATTGGTTATCCGGCTATGTACCTGTTCCAGCGCCTGTTTATTAATACGCTGGCGGAATCACCGGAATGCAAAGATTACCCGAGCGTCATTAGCGGTTATTTAGGTAAAAACTGGGGCATCTTATTGGGTGCGCTATATTTCGTGATGCTGGTGATCTGGATGTTTGTCTATTCCACGGCTATCACCAACGACAGCGCCTCCTATTTGCACACCTTCGGCGTAACCGACGGTTTGCTGTCGGAAAATCCGTTCTATGGCTTATTCCTGATCTGCATTCTGGTCGCTATCTCGTCGCGCGGTGAAAAACTGCTGTTTAAAGTCTCCAGCCTGATGGTGCTGACCAAATTATTTGTAGTGGCGGCGCTGGGTCTTTCGATGATTGGCCTCTGGCATTTAGCCAACGTCGGTATGCTGCCGCCGATGGGGCTGCTGATTAAAAACGCCATTATTACGCTGCCTTTCACCTTAACCTCCATTCTGTTTATTCAGACTTTAAGCCCGATGGTGATTTCCTATCGTTCACGGGAAAAATCCGTAGAGGTGGCGCGTCATAAAGCGCTGCGGGCAATGAATATCGCCTTTGGCGTGCTGTTTGTGACGGTCTTTTTCTACGCGGTCTCCTTCACGCTGGCGATGGGGCACGACGAGGCGGTAAAAGCCTACGAGCAGAATATTTCCGCCCTGGCAATCGCAGCACAGTTCATCAGCGGTGACGGTGCGGGCTGGGTCAAAATCGTCAGCGTGATCCTCAACATTTTCGCCGTGATGACCGCGTTCTTTGGCGTCTATCTCGGCTTTCGTGAGGCGACGCAGGGCATCGTGATGAACATCCTGCGCCGCAAAATGCCGGCGGAAAAAATCAATGAAAATGCCGTCCAGCGCGGAATTATGCTGTTCGCCATCCTGCTGGCCTGGAGCGCGATTGTATTAAACGCGCCGGTGCTGAGCTTCACCTCCATCTGTAGCCCTATTTTCGGGATGGTGGGCTGCTTAATTCCGGCGTGGCTGGTCTACAAAGTGCCCGCACTTCATAAATATAAAGGCGTATCGCTGGTAATTATCGTAATTACCGGGCTGCTGCTTTGTGTTTCTCCTTTCCTCGCCTTCTCATGAGGTTAAATAAGGTCGTAACGATGTCTGAGCAAATTAATCCTTTATGGAACCATTTTATTCGCGCCGTGCAGGAAGAGGTAAAGCCTGCGCTGGGCTGTACCGAACCCGTCTCGCTGGCGCTGGCGTGTGCGATGGCTGCCGGACAGCTTTCCGGTGAGGTAACGCGTATCGAGGCGTGGGTATCGCCGAACCTGATGAAAAACGGGCTTGGCGTAACGGTGCCCGGCACCGGTATGGTCGGTTTACCCATCGCGGCCGCGCTGGGGGCGACAGGCGGTAATGCACACGCCGGGCTGGAGGTGTTGAAAGACGCGTCGGCCGAGGCGCTAACGCGCGCCAAAGCATTGCTGAACGCGGGTCTGGTGCAGGTAAAATTGCAGGAGCCGTGCGATGAGATCCTCTATTCACGCGCCTGCGTTTACGCCGGTGAATCCTCGGCGATGGTGACCATCGCTGGCGGGCACACTCGCGTGGTGGAGGTAGTTTGTCAGGGCGAAACGTGCTTCAGGCTTGACGATCGTCAGAGCCAGAACAACGACGATCCGCTGGCGGTACTCTCGACCACCACGCTGTCACAGATCCTTGAGTTTGTGGAGCAGGTGCCGTTCGACGCGATCCGCTTTATCCTCGATGCGGGGCGGCTGAACGATGCGCTCTCCCGAGAAGGTTTGCGTGGCAACTGGGGGCTGCATATTGGCGCGACGCTCAATAAACAGCGCGCACGCGGCTGGATGGCGCAGGATCTGGGTTCAGACATTATTATCCGCACCAGCGCAGCCTCGGATGCCCGCATGGGAGGCGCGACGCTGCCAGCGATGAGCAACTCGGGTTCCGGGAATCAGGGCATCACCGCCACCATGCCGGTAGTGGTGGTGGCTGAGCACGTTCACGCTGATGACGAACGGCTGGCGCGGGCGCTGATGCTCTCGCATCTGTCGGCTATCTATATCCATTACCAGCTTCCGCGCTTGTCCGCGTTGTGCGCGGCGACAACCGCCGGAATGGGGGCAGCGGCGGGGATGGCGTGGCTGATGGGCGGATCTTACCAGACCATTGCCATGGCGATCGGCAGTATGATCGGCGACGTGAGCGGGATGATCTGCGATGGGGCTTCTAACAGCTGTGCAATGAAGGTCTCGACCAGCGTCACCAGCGCCTGGAAAGCCGTGATGATGGCGCTGGATGATACTGCGGTGACGGGTAACGAGGGGATTGTGGCGCACGACGTGGAACAGTCGATCTCTAACCTGTGCGCCCTGGCGTGCCGCTCAATGCAGGCGACGGACCGGCAGATCATTGAGATTATGGCGAGTAAGGTGTTGTGATCTAATCCAATCCGTTACCCCTCACCCTAACCCTCTCCCATAGGGAGAGGGAACCGATCGAGCGAGGGGCATGTTGATCTTAAACCGGCAAATCAATCAACAGCGCGCGCAGCGGCGTATCGGCAACCAGAGTGATATTCGCTTCGTCACGAATAAACGCCCCGTCACCGCAGGTGAGCGCTTCTTTCTCTTCCGTATGCGTGACCGCATGCACCGTTCCGTGAATGGACTGCAAATAGGCACGCGGGCCATGAAGCTGGAAGCTCGCCTGTTCACCTTTTTTCAGTTCGATATGGTGCAGCCACACCTGCTGGCGCAACTGCAAGCTGCCTTTGCTGCCGTCCGGCGAGGCAATCAGCTGCTGTTGATCGCCCTTCAGATCGATCTTTTGCACCAGCGGATTTTCCCGCTCCGGACAGGCATCCAGCCACAGCTGCATGCGGGTCAGCGTTTTATCTTTGCTGAGGTTATGCTCGCTGTAGCTAATACCTGGCTGCGTGGAAATTAACAGCGCCTCGCCAGCCTTCGCCTGGACATGATTGCCCTCGCTATCGCGGTATTCTGCCTCGCCTTCCAGGATCAGGTTCAGGATATCGACTTTCGGGTACGTGCGCGGCTGGAAGGACGCGCCCGGGGCGAGCACTTCCTGATTCAATACACGCAGTGAAGCGTAACCGAGGAGTTTAGGGTCAAAGTAGTGTCCAAAGGAAAAGGTGTAGCGGGCCTGCAACCAACCGAAATCGGCTTGTCCGCACTGTTTCGCTGTTCTTGTCGTAATCATAAACTTGACCTCTCTTTACACTAAATCAATGGTAAAGGTATGGACGCTGCATTGTTAGCCAGATATTCTGCCTGGTATGTTCAAATTTCCTGAATGAGAACGAGATGGCTAAAGAGAGAGCATTGACGCTTGAGGCGCTTCGCGTCATGGACGCGATTGACAGGCGCGGCAGTTTTGCCGCGGCGGCAGATGAACTGGGGCGCGTTCCGTCTGCGCTGAGCTACACCATGCAAAAGCTGGAAGAGGAGCTGGATGTTGTGCTCTTCGATCGCTCCGGTCATCGAACAAAATTCACCAACGTTGGGCGGATGCTGCTGGAGCGCGGCCGCGTATTGCTGGAAGCGGCGGATAAGCTGACGACCGATGCCGAAGCGCTGGCCCGCGGCTGGGAAACCCATCTGACGTTAGTGACCGAAGCGCTGGTGCCCACCGAAGCGCTGTTTCCGCTGGTGGACAGACTGGCCGCGAAAGCCAATACCCAGCTGTCGATCATCACCGAGGTGCTGGCCGGGGCATGGGAGCGTCTTGAGACGGGCAGGGCGGATATCGTGATTGCGCCAGACATGCATTTCCGCTCATCGTCAGAAATCAATTCGCGCAAGCTCTACAGCGTGATGAACGTCTACGTCGCCGCGCCGGATCACCCTATCCATCAGGAGCCGGAGCCGCTCTCTGAGGTCACGCGCGTGAAATACCGCGGCGTGGCGGTCGCGGATACCGCCCGAGAGCGCCCGGTGTTAACGGTACAGTTGCTGGATAAACAGCCGCGACTGACGGTAACGTCGCTGGAAGATAAGCGTCAGGCGCTCCTGGCGGGGCTGGGCGTGGCGACTATGCCGTACCCGTTTGTCGAAAAGGACATTGCAGAAGGGCGGCTGCGCGTCGTCAGCCCGGAATACACCAGCGAAGTGGATATTATTATGGCGTGGCGTCGCGATAGCATGGGCGAAGCCAAATCGTGGTGTTTGCGTGAAATTCCCAAGCTCTTTGCCCACCACAACAAATAAGCGTAGGCCCGGTAAGCGTAAGCGCCACCGGGCAGAATTTACGCGCTTGCCTTAGGATCCGGACCAAAGCGGTTTTCGCCCGGCGTTCCGCTCTGACAGTTGAAAATCAAAATCACGATCCAGCCGATAAGCGGGATCAACAGCAACAGCAGCCACCACGCCGAACGATCGGTGTCGTGGAGACGACGAAACAGTACGGCCCATGAAGGCAGCAGAACTAACACACCATAAATGGTGGTGAGAATGCCTTCACCCCCCTCGCGTTCCCAGCCGAGGATCTTGTCCACAATGCCCAGCACCATAATCAGGACGAAGTTCACCAGAACGAACATCCAGTACTCTTTACGGCGGGCACGGCCACCAAAACCAAAATAGTTGCGCAGTACCTTTAAATACCAGTCCATTTTTCCTTGCCTCATAATCAGTCAATCACTTGTTTTCTAAGCGATCGAGGTAAGGATAGATGTATGCTGTGAATTAAAAAAGGGAATCAATTGATTCCCTAAATAATTATCCGAAACGCACGTCGCGCCCGTGCGGTTCATCCAGGTCCTGCCACGGGCCAATGGAGATAATGCCCGTTGGGTTGATGGTCTTATGACTGCGGAAATAATGGGTGCGAATATGGTCAAAATTGACCGTCTCTGCAATCCCCGGCATCTGATAGATGTCGCGCAGGAAACCGTGCAGGTTCAGGTAATCGCTGATGCGATGCTTGTCGCACTTGAAGTGGGTGACATACACCGGATCGAAGCGGATCAGCGTCGTCCACAGGCGGATGTCTGCTTCAGTGAGGCGATCGCCCGTTAAATAACGATGCTGGCCGAGGATCTGCTCCAGGCGCTCCAGGGATCCAAACACGTTGCCGACCGCTTCGTCGTACGCTTCCTGACTGGTGGCAAAGCCCGCTTTATAGACGCCGTTGTTGACGTTGTCGTAGATCCAGCCGTTCAGCTCGTCAATTTTCTCGCGCAACTCAACCGGGTAGTAATCCCCGGCGCGGGCGCCGTGCGCGTCAAACGCGGTATTGAACATGCGAATGATTTCAGCGGATTCATTGCTGACGATCGTCTGGTTTTTCTTGTCCCACAGCACCGGCACCGTTACGCGTCCGGTGTAGTGCGGATCGGCGCGCAGATAGAGCTGATACAGGAAATCGTGATGATAAAGCTCATCACCCGTCGCGGCAGGGAAGTCACTGTCGAACGTCCAGCCGTTTTCCAGCATCAGCGGGTTGACCACCGAAACCGGAATTAACGATTCGAGACCTTTAAGTTTGCGCACAATCAGCGTGCGGTGCGCCCACGGACAGGCGAGAGAAACATACAGATGATAACGATCTTTCTCCGCCGCAAAGCCCCCTTCGCCACTCGGGCCGGGTGCGCCGTCGGCGGTCAGCCAGTTACGGAAGGCCGAAACAGAGCGCTTAAAGCGTCCACCGGTGGATTTGGTGTCATACCAGACATCCTGCCAGACGCCGTCTACGAGTTGTCCCATTTTTTTCTCCTCCGTCAGATAGCAAAAGCGAGGAGATGTCTCCTCGCTTTGAATGTAATCAGTATAGCGTGCTTACCACTTCTTATTCAGAAGACGGTCGATGCTGTAGGCGCCCGGGCCCGTGATAGCCAGCAGCAGGAAGCCACCCGCGATGGTCAGGTTTTTCATGAACATTAGGGAGTTCACGCCTTCCGCAAAGTTGCTGTGGAAGATGAACGCGGTCAGCAGGGTAAAGCCTGCGGTGAACAGCGCCGTGGTGCGTGTCAGGAAACCGAACAGCACTGCCAGGCCGCCGCCGAACTCAAGCAGAATGGTCAGTGGCAGCAGGAACCCCGGCACGCCCATCGCTTCCATATACTGCTGAGTGCCCGCATAGCCGGTAATTTTGCCCCAGCCTGCGGTGATGAACAGAATTGGCATCAGAATACGCGCTACCAGTACACCAACATCTTCTAATTTTTTCATTTTACTCTCCAGGAAACCACATCAGCGGCTAAACGTTATTTGCGTGCAAATTCGGGTAGATACCGCGTCTTTGCTGTCGATGGAGAGGAGTGTAAACGGGGCGGATGGCAATTGTTAGCAAGGAAAACTGTTAATCTTCTTCAAAGATATTGAGTAAGGGAGCGTGCGGGCTGGTGCCCTCACCCCATCCCTCTCCCACAGGGAGAGGGGGCAAAAACAAAAAACGGTAACCAGGGTTACCGTTTTGCTTTTTTCACCGCAACTGCTGCTGTCGCAGCGTGGTTTTCACCAGACGCCAGGCGCTCCAGGCGCCAAAGCCGCGACGTGCCCAGCGGATCAGCATGTTAGGATGCCGAACCGACCAGATCGCCATCACGCTGCTGCCGACCAGCGCCCATGAACGCAGGCTCAGGACCGTGTTCCAGCCGCGGTCAAACCGATGCGTGGCTTCAACCCAGTCGCGACGGCTGGCAGACAGATCCAGTCGCTGCTGCTGGATTTGGCTCAACAGATACGCTTTCCGCTTTTGACGTTCGGCTTTGTCGCTCACGACTTATCATCCTCCAGCAGGGCGCGGTCGTTGGCCAGCTCCTGGCGCGTATGACGCAGGAAGGTCGACGTGCGCGCTTTATGCAGGGTCCAGATACCGCCTATCAGCGCCGCCACCAGCAGAACCACGGTAGTCGCAATCATCGCGTTCAGACGATACTGTGGATCGATAGCCCAGATGATTAACACCATCAGGCTCATCAGACCAAACGCGGCAAAGAGCATCGTAAGCCCAAGCATGAGCAGCATCTGGAAGAGGTTGGCTTTCTCCTCTTCCAGCTCCACTACCGCAAGCCGGACGCGCGTTTCGGCAATCCCGACCAGCGTCGTAAGAATACGCTGGCCAATGCCGAGGACGTTTTTAGCAGGCCCTTGTGCGTGACGTGGATCTTCCATAATCAACGACGCGTCAGCAGGACACCCAGCACCACACCCACTGCGGCGCCAATACCCACACCCGTCCATGGATTATCACGTACATATTCGTCTGCGCGCGCAGCCGCTTCGCGGGTCTGTTTCGCCAGTGCATCACCGGTTTCACCCAGACGGTAACGGCTCTCTTTCAGTGCCTGCTCCGCTTTGCTGCGCAGTTTGCTGACTTCTTCTTTCGATTTATCGGCAGAAGAGTTCAGCACCTCTTCCAGGGTGTCCGCCAGGGATTTCAGTTCAGCGCGCAGATTTTCTGAAGTTGTATCTTTTGACATGATTCTCTCCTGTTGAGATTTCCGTTAACTCAATAATCGCGAGCTTCCAGCGCTTTCAGTTCGTCCTGCGCCTCTTGCAACTTCCTCTCGCGCTTGGCAATTTTTTCCGCATCACCTTTCTCTTTCGCTTCTTGCAGGTCTTGACGGCGCTCGGCTATCTCGTCCTTCTGTTCAGCGATTTTTTCCTGATGATCGGCACGCAGCTTGCTGTCCGTACAGTTGTCTTTCACTTCGCGCAACGCTTTTTTCAGTCCGTCGATCCGGTGCTGATTGTTATGCTTTTCGGCATAACTGATTTCGCGTTGGATATCCTGTTCTTTCTCCTGACAAAGAGACATAGCGAAGGAAGCTGTGCTTAAAGAAAAAAGGGCCAGAGCCAGGGTGATGCGGTATTTCATTATAGAAACCTTCCATTGTGTTACGGCGTAAGCCGTGTTCCAGAACTAAGCGGAGAACATCTGAGGGGTGCTCCGCGTACTTAAGCATAGTAAGTAAACGGGAGTTTCACCAAAGTAGGTGAAAATATTCGGAATATTAGTCGTTAACCAAATCGATGCGACGTGTCGCGTAACCGTGACATCCAGGAGGCGACGTGGCTGTCATCATCCTGTTGCGCAATGATGTAACCCTGCGGCAGCGTGCGGTCCAGCACGGCTTTCGCCGCGGCGCTTTGCGCACTGGAGTCAAATTTTATCAGCAGCACATCGTCTTGCGGCGTGATGCTCTTAAAGCGAATCCCGTTTGCGTCGAGATGATGCCAGATGGAAAAACCATCCGGCACGCTGGTTCCCTGGCTCACAGGACGGATAGCCAGCGTCGACTCCTGATGCTGTAGCGCAGACCACAGCAGGATAAGAGCGCTGAACATCATCAGCGCGACGATGGCGTAAGAGAAGCGGCGCAGCGCGAGCGGGGAGATAACCATCGTTAACCCCTGGCCCCGTATTTCTTCTTCCACAGTACGACCAGGGACCCGACCAGGCCAAACACCAGCAGAACGACGGGCAGCAGCATCAGGCAAGACATCAGTTGGTCTTCGTATTTCATAAAGACCGGCGTTTTACCCAGCGCGTAGCCGAGCGTGGTCAGGATCAGCACCCACAGCAAGCCGCTCATCCAGTTAAAGAACTGGAAGCGCGTGCTGCTCAGGCCGGACAGGCCCGCAATGGTGGGCAGTAGGGTGCGTACGAATGCGATAAAGCGGCCGATCAGCAAGGCGGAAAGCCCATGCTTATGGAAAAGGTGGTGCGCTCGCTGGTGGTAATGGGCCGGAAGGTGCGAAAGCCAGTTCTGAACGATTCGCGTGTTACCCAGCCATCGCCCCTGAATGTAACTCACCCAGCAGCCCAGGCTGGCGGCAATGGTTAAAAGCAGGACCGTTTGCGGGAAAGCCATCGCCCCTTTTGCACAAAGCACCCCGACCAGTACCAGCAGGCTGTCGCCCGGTAAAAAGGCAGCAGGCAGCAGACCGTTCTCAAGGAACAGGATCATAAATAATACAAAGTAGAGCATGCCAATCATGGACGGGTTGGCCAGCGTTTCGAAATCCTGAGCCCAGAGGGCGTTCAGTAGTTGGGTCAAAAGTTCCATTCAGTGTTCCTGGAAATCGGTTAACGTCACGCCTGTAATTCGGGAAATACAGCACGGCGACATTGTTATGATTTCATTATGGTCGCTCGCGGACACATTGATGTGTGGCCAACACTGTTCCCTGTTAATTGGCTGGTTAGCAAGCACTAACTTACAAAATAACGAAGTGAATCCAATTGTAACAAAGCCCGACGTTCTGCGTCACAGAATTTGAGGGGAAACACGATTTTGGCGTAAGCCACGGAGGGGAGCGAGAAATTTTACAAAGGCTGACACTATATAGGTTTTCTTACCCTGTCTGGCCGGAAGGCGCGGCGGTGCGCCTGCCAGCAGTTCGGGGCGTTATTTTGCGAGATTGGTCGCGGTATCGAGGTGAACGACCGGATTATCGGCAAAAAGATAGCGGTCAGCGTTAAATTCAAAGTCATCACTTGTTTCATTAAACAGCATCTGTTTGGTGTTCTCCAGATGCTGCCACATTGCCAGTTTCGCCGCATGCGGATCTTTACGAATCAGGGCTTTAAGAATCTGGTCGTGATCGTCACACCAGTTATCTACCGTGCGGGAATCAATGTGATCGTGCAATTTCTTCCAGTACGGGTTGTGAACGCGCTGAGTCCACATTTTTTCAACGATTGCCGCCAGCGCCGTGTTCTGAGTCGCAAGGGCGACCTGGACGTGGAATTGCAGGTCCCATTCAGAATCGCGGAAACATTTTTCTTTACGCGCGTGATCCTGGATTTCCATCAGCTTCATGATGTCCTGCTTGGTCACCTGCGTCGCAGCAAATTCCGCAATGTTGCTTTCAATCAGCTGGCGAGCCTGGAGAAGCTCAAACGGACCGTAGCTGGCAAACTCCAGACTTTCGTCCGGGGTAGGGGAGTGTTTCGCCTGGCTGGAAATCACATGAATGCCGGAACCTTTGCGTACCTCAACATACCCTTCCACTTCCAGCATGATGATGGCTTCGCGGACCACCGTGCGGCTGACGCTTTTTTCATCCGCAATGAAACGCTCAGCGGGAAGTTTATCACCGACAAGATAGACCCCTTGCTCGATGCGATCTTTCAGCTCGGCGGCAAGTTGTTGATATAAACGACGTGATTCGGTGATTTCCATATGCGCTCCAGGCAGGGTACGGCGAATGATTTGTTATACCACTTTTGCGTGCCAGTCTCCAGATTCCGCCATCAAAAAAGCCGCCCGGAGGCGGCTTTTGCGTCGTTCTTGCCGGGTGGCGCTACGCTTACCCGACCTACTATTTTATTGGATTTTGTAGGCCGGGTAAGGCGGAGCTGCCACCCGGCACAACAACGCTAACTCTGCGTCGCCGGTCCCCCGAGGGACTCTTTCGCAAGCTCATCTGCGGATTTGCTTTTCAGCACCGTCCAGATAACCACCGCACCCAACAGGTCGAAGACAGCCAGTACCGCGAACAGTGGGCTGAAACCAATCGTATCCGCCAGCGCGCCGACCACCAGCGCAAACAGGGTACTTGCGGTCCAGGCGGCCATCCCGGTCAGGCCGTTGGCGGTGGCGACTTCGTTACGACCAAACACGTCGGACGAGAGCGTAATCAGCGCACCGGACAGAGACTGGTGAGCAAAGCCCCCGATACACAGCAGGGCGATAGCCACGTAAGGGCTGGTGAACAGGCCGATCATACCCGGGCCGATCATCAGCAGGGCGCCCATGGTGACCACCATCTTACGGGACACAATCAGGTTCACGCCAAACCAGCGCTGGAACAGCGGTGGCAGGTAGCCGCCGACGATACAGCCCAGGTCTGCAAACAGCATTGGCATCCAGGCGAACATCGCGATCTCTTTCAGGTTAAAGCCGTAAACTTTAAACATGAACAGTGGGATCCAGGCGTTAAACGTACCCCAGGCCGGTTCTGCCAGGAAGCGTGGCAGGGCGATACCCCAGAACTGACGGGTGCCCAGGATCTGCCAGACGGACATCTTTTTGCCGTTGTCGGTCTGATGCTGGGATTCCTGACCATTAATAATGTAGTCACGTTCTTCGTCAGACAGCTTTTTCTGGTCGCGCGGGTGTTTATAGAAAATCAGCCACGCCATGGCCCAGGCAAAGCTCAGCACACCGGAGATGATGAACGCCATCTGCCAGCTGTGCATCACAATCGCCCACACCACCAGTGGCGGAGCAATCATCGCCCCGATGGAGGAGCCCACGTTGAAGTAACCGACAGCGATAGAACGCTCTTTTGCCGGGAACCATTCAGAGCTGGCTTTCAGACCCGCGGGGATCATCGCCGCTTCGGCAGCACCTACCGCACCACGCGCCAGCGCCAGTCCGCCCCAGCTGCCGGCCAGCGCGGTCGCCCCACAGAAGACGGCCCAGGCTACAGCGAAGAAGGCATAACCAATTTTTGTACCCAGAATATCAAGAACATAACCTGCAACAGGCTGCATTACGGTGTAAGCGGCAGAGTAAGCCGCAATGATGTAAGAGTATTGCTGCGTGGAGATATGTAACTCTTCCATCAACGTTGGCGCCGCTGCTGCCACGGTGTTACGTGTCAGGTAGCCCAGCACGGTGCCGAGCGTCACCAGTGCGATCATGTACCAACGTAACCCTTTAATTTTACGCATGTAAAACCTCATCGTTATGTTATTTCCGTGTCGGGACACGGCAACAACTCAACCGTTGCCGGGAGCTGTTCTGTAACGGGAGGGGCGTAACCGGGAACCTGTCCCGGAACGGCCCGAACCTTGCCATTAGTAATCGTGCTAAGTCGGCTTCCGTACCGTTAAATCCGATGTATCAAACACCGGTAATGCATTCCGTCGGCTTATAGTTTGCGACGGCGAAAAGATAACTTGTCATACAACTTTAAAAGGTGAGTGACATCACAAAAGTGTGAATCTTTGTAGGGACATTATGCGGCACGCGCAAAGCCAGAACTGGCGCGGCCTGAGAGAGGGTTTACCCCTTTGAGGGTAATTTATTTGTCGACGTTTATTGATCTAACTCACGAAAAAAACGTCGGACTCTGGAAATTGGTGTGATAACTTTGCAGCATCTGAACATAAGCTTTCTGACGCTCCCGTAATGAGGAAGACGATAATGACACCGTTTATGACCGACGATTTTCTGTTAGATACCGAATTTGCTCGCCGCCTGTACCACGACTACGCAAAAGACCAGCCGATTTTCGACTACCACTGCCATTTACCGCCGCAGCAGGTTGCCGAAAATTACCGTTTCAAAAACCTGTATGATATCTGGCTGAAGGGTGACCACTATAAGTGGCGCGCAATGCGCACCAACGGCGTGGCCGAGCGCCTGTGTACCGGCGACGCGACCGATCGCGAGAAGTTTGACGCCTGGGCCGCTACTGTTCCCCACACCATCGGTAACCCGTTATACCACTGGACTCACCTTGAACTGCGTCGTCCGTTTGGTATCACCGGCAAGCTGCTCTCTCCCGCCACGGCGGATGAAATCTGGGATCAGTGCAACGACCTGCTGGCGCAGGATAGCTTCTCGGCGCGCGGCATCATGAAGCAGATGAACGTGAAGATGGTGGGCACCACCGACGATCCGGTCGACACTCTGGAGCACCACGCGGTTGTCGCGAAGGACAGCACGTTTGACATCAAAGTGCTGCCAAGCTGGCGCCCGGATAAAGCCTTCAACATCGAGCTGCCGACCTTTAACGACTACATGGCGAAGCTGGCGGAAGTGTCTGACACCGATATCCGTCGCTTTGGCGATCTGCAAACCGCGCTGACCAAACGTCTGGATCACTTTGCCGCACACGGCTGTAAAGTGTCTGACCACGCGCTGGACGTAGTGCTGTTCGCGGAATCCAGCGAAGCTGAGCTGGACAGCATTCTGGCGCGTCGTCTCTCCGGCGAAGCCCTGAGTGAGCACGAAGTGGCGCAGTTTAAAACGGCGGTACTGGTATTCCTCGGTGCGGAATATGCCCGCCGCGGCTGGGTTCAGCAGTATCACATCGGCGCGCTGCGTAATAACAACCAGCGTCAGTTCAAACTGCTGGGCGCGGACGTGGGCTTTGACTCCATCAACGACCGTCCGATGGCGGAAGAGCTGTCAAAACTGCTGAGCAAACAGAACGAGCAAAACCTGCTGCCAAAAACCATCCTTTACTGCCTGAACCCACGCGATAACGAAGTGCTGGGCACCATGATCGGCAACTTCCAGGGCGAAGGGATGCCGGGCAAGATGCAGTTCGGTTCCGGCTGGTGGTTTAACGATCAGAAAGACGGCATGGAGCGTCAGATGACGCAGCTGGCGCAGCTCGGCCTGTTGAGCCGCTTCGTTGGCATGCTGACCGACAGCCGCAGTTTCCTCTCCTATACCCGCCATGAATATTTCCGCCGCATTCTGTGCCAGATGATTGGCCGCTGGGTGCACGCGGGCGAAGCGCCAGCGGATATCCAGCTGCTGGGCGAAATGGTGAGAAACATCTGCTTTAACAATGCGCGTGACTACTTCGCCATTGAACTGAACTAAGGCCGTTTGAGGTTGATATGCAATACATCAAAATCCATTCGCTGGATAACGTTGCCGTCGCGCTGGCCGATTTAGCCGAAGGGACGGAAGTGACCTTCGACAACCAGTCGGTGACGTTACGCCAGGCCATTGGACGTGGACATAAGTTTGCCCTGATCCCCATCGCGAAAGGGGAGAACGTGGTGAAGTACGGTTTGCCCATCGGTCATGCGCTGGCGGATATTGCGCCGGGTGAATACATTCATTCCCACAATACCCGCACCAATCTCAGCGATCTGGACGAGTACAGCTATCAACCTGACTTCCAGGCAGAAGAAGGACAGGCGGCCGATCGTGAGGTGCAGATCTACCGCCGCGCCAGCGGCGAGGTGGGGATCCGCAATGAACTGTGGATCCTCCCGACCGTCGGCTGCGTGAACGGGATCGCGCGTCAAATTCAGACGCGTTTCCTGAAAGAGACTAACAATGCTGAAGGCACCGACGGCGTGCATCTGTTCAGCCACACCTACGGTTGTTCCCAGCTGGGCGACGACCACATCAATACCCGCACCATGCTGCAAAATATGGTGCGCCACCCGAACGCGGGGGCGGTGCTGGTGATTGGCCTCGGCTGTGAAAACAATCAGGTTGACGCCTTCCGCGATACGCTGGGCGAGTTCGATCCTGAGCGCGTGCACTTTATGGTGTGTCAGCACCAGGACGACGAAGTGGAAGCGGGCGTTGAACAACTGCACCAGCTGTACGAGGTGATGCGTCACGACAAGCGCGAGCCGGGCAAGCTGAGCGAACTGAAGTTTGGCCTGGAGTGCGGCGGGTCTGACGGGCTTTCTGGCATTACCGCTAACCCGATGCTGGGCCGCTTCTCGGATTATGTGATTGCCAACGGCGGCACCACGGTGCTGACCGAAGTGCCGGAGATGTTCGGCGCAGAGCGCATTCTGATGAGCCACTGTCGCGACGAAGAGACGTTTGAGAAGACCGTCACCATGGTGAACGACTTCAAACAGTACTTCATTGCCCACAATCAGCCGATTTACGAGAACCCGTCGCCGGGGAACAAGGCGGGCGGAATCACCACGCTGGAGGAGAAATCCCTCGGCTGCACCCAGAAAGCGGGGGCCAGCCAGGTGGTGGACGTTCTGCGCTACGGCGAACGCCTGAAAACCCACGGCCTGAACCTGCTGAGCGCACCGGGTAACGATGCGGTCGCCACCAGCGCGCTGGCGGGGGCGGGTTGTCACATGGTGTTGTTCAGCACCGGTCGCGGTACGCCGTACGGCGGTTTTGTGCCGACGGTCAAAATCGCCACCAACAGCGAACTGGCGGCGAAGAAAAAGCACTGGATCGATTTCGACGCAGGCCAGCTGATCCACGGCAAAGCGATGCCACAGCTGCTGACGGAGTTCGTGGATACTATCGTGGAGTTTGCCAGCGGCAGGCAGACCTGTAACGAGAAGAACGACTTCCGCGAGCTGGCGATCTTTAAGAGTGGTGTGACGCTTTAAGTCGGGTGCGGGCTGGTGCCCTCACCCCGGCCCTCTCCCACAGGGAGAGGGTGCAACACTAAAAACGGCAACACATGTTGCCGTTTTGCATTTACCTTGTAGGCCCGGTAAGGCGTAGCCGCCACCGGGCTTTTCTTTTTAACTGCGCAGGGCGTTCTTCGCTAACCGCGCGTCTTCCGCCTGACAGGCTGCGGCGGTAAACAGCACGTCAGTAGAGGAGTTCAGCGCAGTTTCGCAGGAATCCTGCAATACGCCGATAATGAAGCCGACCGCGACAACCTGCATGGCAATCTCGTTCGGGATACCGAACATGTTACAGGCCAGGGGGATCAGCAGCAGCGATCCGCCCGCCACGCCGGATGCGCCACAGGCACACAGTGATGCAACGACGCTCAGCAGCAGCGCGGTTGGCAGATCCACCGGAATACCCAGCGTATGCACCGCCGCCAGCGTCAGCACGGTGATGGTGATCGCCGCACCCGCCATGTTCACGGTCGCACCCAGCGGGATCGACACGGAATAGGTATCGCGATCCAGGTTCAGCTTCTCCGCCAGCGCCATGTTGACCGGAATGTTCGCCGCCGAGCTGCGGGTAAAGAAGGCATACACGCCGCTCTCGCGCAGGCAAGTCAGCACCAGCGGATACGGGTTGCGGCGGATCTGCCAGAACACCAGCAGCGGGTTGATCACAAGCGCCACCAGCAGCATACAGCCGACCAGGACGACCAGCAGCTGCGCGTAGCCCCACAGTGCGTCGAAACCGGTAGTGGCCAGCGTCGAAGAAACCAGACCAAAGATACCGACTGGTGCAAAGCGAATCACCAGCTTCACCATGAAAGTCACGGCATTGGACAAATCGTTGACCAGGTTTTTCGTGGTCTCGTTGCCATGACGCAGCGCGAAGCCCAGACCAATCGCCCAGACCAGGATGCCAATGTAGTTTCCGCTCATCAGTGCGGTGATGGGGTTAGAGACCATGCTCATCAGCAGGCCGCGAAGGACTTCCACAATCCCGGACGGCGGGGTGATATCACCGGCCGCGCTGGTCAGGTGCAGCGTGGACGGGAACAGGAAGCTAAACACAACGGCCGTTAAGGCAGCAGAGAAGGTTCCCAGCAGATACAGGAACAGAATAGGGCGAATGTTGGTTTTTTGTCCGTGCTGGTGGTTGGCAATCGACGCCATCACCAGCATCAGCACCAGTACCGGGGCGACGGCCTTCAGGGCGCCCACAAACAGCGTCCCGAGCAGCCCCGTGGCCTCCGCGGCAGGTTTCGACACCATGGCCAGCAGAATACCCAGTACCAACCCGACCAGAATTTGTTTTACAAGACTGCCCTGCGTCAGGCGCGCGAACAGACCGCGTGATTGTGTGCTCATACGTTATTCCTGAGTGAAATTGCGTTCCATCCTGGATGTGCTCTAAGTCACATTTATTTCCGGATGTAAGTAAATGTTTGCCTGGTCGAGTATAGGGAATACGTGAAAGGAGGGAAGCGTAAAATGCTGGATTTTACGTGTTGCGTCATGTTTTTTAACTATTGGTTAACGAAAGCGCCGGGTAGCGCTACGCTTACCCGGCCTGCATTGCATTTCCCCCTCTCCCTGTGGGAGAGGGTTGGGGTGAGGGCATCAGCCCGCACCGAACGTTGCACTAAACCTGCTGCTTCTTATCGTGCTGGCGGTTAACCCAGGTATTGATAATCAGCGTCACCAGCAGAATGCCAAACACCACGCCGAGCGAAATGGCGATCGGGATATGGTAGAAATCGACGATCAGCATCTTGATACCGATAAACACCAGAATCACCGACAGGCCGTACTTCAGCATTGAGAAGCGCTCTGCCGCGCCTGCCAGCAGGAAGTACATCGCACGCAGGCCGAGGATGGCGAACAGATTCGAGGTCAGAACGATGAACGGGTCGGTGGTAACTGCGAAGATAGCCGGGATACTGTCCACCGCGAAAATCACGTCGCTCAGCTCGACCAGAATCAGCACCAGCAGCAGCGGGGTGGCGAACAGCAGGCCGTTCTTACGCACGAAGAAATGCTCGCTCTCGATCTTGTCCGTCATGCGCAGATGACCCCGGAACCACTTCACCAACGGCTTATCACCGATACCGGTATCGTCTTCTTTCGCCAGCGCCATTTTGACCCCGGTGAACAGCAGGAACGCACCAAATACATACAACAGCCATTCGAACTGGGTAATCAGCCAGCTACCGGCGAAGATCATGATGGTACGCAGGACAATAGCGCCCAGAACGCCGTACACCAGCACGCGGCGTTGCAGAGCCGCAGGCACGGCGAAGTAACTGAACAGCATCAGCCAGACGAAGACGTTATCAACCGCCAGTGCTTTTTCAATCAGATAGCCGGTGAGGAAGGCGAGTGCCTGAGGATCGGCCACCGCGCGGCCTTCGGTTGAGGCCAGATACCACCAGAAGGCGGCGCAGAAAAGAAGTGAGAGGGTAACCCATACCAGCGACCAGACGGCGGCTTGCTTGACGCTCATGCCGTGTTCGCCGCGACGACCCTGCAAAAAGAGGTCGATCGCCAGCATGATGAGCACGACAACCGCGAATCCGCCCCACAGCATTGGAGTGCCGACAGAATGCATACTATTTTCCTTACACATAAAAAACAAAAACGGCTATGGTCAGAAGACGATAGCCGTTAGCTTTTTATGCATAGACCTCGCCTTCCGGCAAGGTCTCACTTACAACCTCGAAGGTTGCCCGGCGACCGGATGCGGTTTTGCACGCATCGTAATGACGATCCACCGGCGAAGAAGTTACTCCCCTTTGCAGGTAACAAATTATGTCAGACCATCGGTTTCGTCAATGGTCTGCACGATTTCATTACACAGCTTTACGCGACGGCTTCCACATTCACGCCGTCTGCGGGGAAAATCACGCCAGTCTGTCGGCGGATCTCCGTTTGCAGCTTCGCCGTGGTGCGGCTGATTGCCAGCCCCGGGTGGTTCACTTCGTTGTCTTCTACCAGACGGGCGAAGACCTCTGCCTCATAGAGCATAGTGTTAATATGCTGAGGCTGCGTCAGCTCCTGCGCTTTGCCGCCGCGGGGAACGATGCTTAGCTTCTGGCATTCGGAGATTTTTTCGATCACCAGCGAGCCGTCTTCGCCCTGAATTTCGCTTGGCAGTACGGAGTCACTGACCTTCGAGTGCTGCAACGTCACGCTGAAATCACCGTAGTCCAGCACCACAACGCCATGTGCATCCACGCCGCTCTCCAGCAGGCTGGCGGTGGCCGTTACGCCGTGCGGTTCACCCCACAGGGCGACCGCAGAGGCCAGGCAGTAAAAACCGATATCCATAATCGAGCCATTCGAGAAGGCCGGGTTAAAGGTGTTCGGGTTTTCGCCGTCCAGGTAGCGCTGGTAGCGCGAGGAATACTGGCAGTAGTTGATAAAGGCTTTACGCACTTTGCCAATTTTCGGCAGGGACTGCTGCAACAGCAGGAAGTTCGGCAGGCTGGCGGTTTTGAACGCTTCAAACAGCACCACCTGGTTTTCGCGGGCAAGCGCAATGGCGGCTTCCACTTCCTCAATATTCGAGGCCAGCGGCTTCTCGCAAATCACGTGTTTTTTGTGGCTGAGGAACAGCTTCGTTTGCGGGAAATGCAGAGAATTCGGGCTGGCAATATAGACCGCGTCAATGGCGTCGCTTTGCGCCATCTCATCGAGCGAGGTGAACAGATGTTCAACCAGGTAGTCATTCGCAAAACTCTGCGCCTGCTCAAGGCTGCGGGAATAGACTGCGGTGAGCTTATATTTGCCGGTTTCGTGGGCGGCGTCGACGAACTGGCGCGTGATCCAGTTCGTACCGATGACTGCGAAACGTATCATAAACGTTTACGTACTCCGTAGCAGGGAACTTAAAACCACTGTAGCACGTCATCATGACATTTCGCGTGCGCTATTGCGCATTACTCTTTAACGATAAATGCGTCAGCCACAGCCGGGTATCAAACTCCAGCTGGTGGTACTGTGGCTCCATGTGGCAGCACAGGGAATAGAAGGCTTTGTCGTGCTCTTTCTCTTTCAGGTGCGCCAGCTCGTGCACCACGATCATCCGCAGAAAGGCTTCCGGCGCGTTACGGAAAACGGTCGCGACGCGGATCTCCGCTTTAGCCTTCAGCTTGCCGCCCTGCACGCGGGAGATGGCGGTATGCAGGCCGAGCGCGTTTTTCAGCACATGGATCTTATTGTCGTACATCACCTTGTTGATCGGCGGGGCGCTCTTAAGATACTGGTTTTTCAGATCCTGCGTATACTGCCAGAGGGCTTTGTCAGTCGCGAAATCATGCGTGCCCGGGTAGCGTTTTTCCAGCACCGCACCGAGCTTTCCCGCGGCAATCAGGTCACGAACCTGGGAAAGTAAATGCTCCGGATAGCCCTGGAGATAAGTCAGCTGGTTCATCAAAACCCCAAAATAGTGTGAAAACGGGTATACTTACGCACCCTTTTCAGGGATACGCCAAATTTTACCATTCAGGAGGGCCGATGAGCCACTTAGACAACGGTTTCCGTTCACTCAACCTTAAACGTTTCCCGGAAACGGACGACGTGAACCCGCTTCAGGCGTGGGAAGCGGCGGATGAATATCTGCTGCAACAGTTGGATGAGACTGAAATCAGCGGCCCGGTTCTGATCCTGAATGACGCGTTTGGCGCGCTGGCCTGCGCGCTGGCGGAACATGCGCCTTACAGTATCGGCGATTCTTACTTAAGCGAACTGGCGACGCGTGAAAACCTGCGCCATAACGACATCGAAGAGTCCAGCGTGAAGTTCCTCGACAGCACCGCGGACTACCCGCAGGCGCCGGGCGTGGTGCTGATTAAGGTGCCAAAAACCATGGCGCTGCTGGAGCAGCAACTGCGCGCGCTGCGTAAAGTCGTCACGCCAGAAACCCGCATTATCGCGGGTGCCAAAGCGCGCGATATTCACACCTCGACGCTGGAGCTGTTCGAGAAGGTCCTCGGCCCGACAACCACGACGCTTGCCTGGAAAAAAGCACGCCTGATCAACTGCACCTTCAGCGCACCGGCGCTGGCCGACGCGCCAGAAACGCTGAGCTGGAAACTGGAAGGTACCGACTGGACCATCCACAACCACGCGAACGTCTTTTCCCGTACCGGTCTGGATATCGGGGCGCGTTTCTTTATGGAACATCTGCCGGAAAATCTTGAGGGTGAGATTGTCGACCTGGGCTGCGGCAATGGCGTGATTGGCCTGACGCTGCTGGCGAAGAACCCGGAGGCCAGCGTGGTGTTCAGCGACGAATCGCCAATGGCGGTGGCCTCCAGCCGTCTGAACGTGGAAACTAACCTGCCTGAAGCGCTGGATCGCTGCGAGTTTATGATCAATAACGCGCTGTCGGGCGTAGAGCCTTTCCGCTTCAACGCGGTATTCTGTAACCCGCCGTTCCACCAGAAGCACGCCCTGACGGATAACGTCGCGTGGGAGATGTTCCACCACGCGCGCCGCTGCCTGAAAATCAACGGCGAGCTGTATATAGTGGCGAACCGCCACCTGGACTACTTCCACAAGCTGAAGAAGATTTTCGGCAACTGCGTCACCATTGCCACCAATAACAAATTCGTGGTGCTGAAATCGGTGAAGCTGGGGCGTCGTCGCTAAATAACCAGTGCAAGCTGGGTGCCCTGCGCAATCGCCCGCCGCGCATCCAGCTCCATCGCCACGTCGCACCCGCCGATCAAATGCACCGTTTTACCCGCTTCGCGCAGCGGATCGGCCAGATCGCGCTTTGGCTCCTGTCCGGCGCACAAAATCACATGATCCACGCGCAGCAGCTGCGGTTCACCACCGATCAGCACATGCAGCCCGTCGTCGTCGATCTTCTGGTAGCTCACCGCCGGGATCATCTTCACCCCGCGCGAGAGGAGGGTGGCGCGGTGGATCCAGCCAGTAGTTTTGCCCAGCCCTTCACCCGGCTTGCTGGCCTTACGCTGGAGCATCACGATCTGGCGCGGGCTTTTCGGCAGCTGCGGCCCTTCCGGCCGTAATCCGCCGGACTGGCTCAGGCTGGTATCAATGCCCCATTCCACGCAGAACTCAGCGATGTTCTGGCTGGTGGCCTCGCCCGGCTGGCTTAAATACATCGCGGTATCAAAACCGATCCCGCCGCAGCCGATAATCGCCACCTTCTCGCCAACCGGTGCTTTGTCGCGTAGCACGTCCAGATAGCTCAATACCTTCGGATGATCGATACCCTCGATCGCAGGGGTGCGCGGGGCGATCCCACTCGCGAGGATCACCTCGTCGAAACCGATCAGATCCGCCGCGCTGACAAACTTGTTAAGCCGCAGATCGACACCCGTCACCTCGATCATCCGGCGGTAATAGCGCAGCGTTTCGTAGAACTCCTCTTTGCCGGGGATCTGTCTGGCGATAGTAAATTGCCCGCCGATCTCCGCCAGCGCATCAAACAGCGTCACGCTGTGCCCGCGCGAGGCGGCATTGACCGCAAACGCCAGGCCCGCCGGGCCTGCGCCCACCACGGCCAGGCGTTTTTTATTGACCGTCGTAACCACCGGCATTTTGGTTTCATGGCAGGCGCGGGGGTTAACGAGGCAGGAGGTGACTTTGCCAGCGAAGATTTGATCCAGACAGGCCTGGTTACAGCCGATGCAGGTATTGATCTCATCCGCACGGCCGCTTTGCGCTTTGGAGAGCAGTTCGGCATCCGCGAGGAACGGACGCGCCATCGAGACCATATCGGCGTCGCCGCGGGAGATCACATCGTCCGCCACCTGCGGGTCGTTAATGCGGTTAGTGGTCACCAGCGGAACGGAGACTTTGCCTTTCAGCTTGCGCGTTACCCAGCTGAACGCCGCACGCGGCACCGGCGTGGCGATGGTGGGGATGCGCGCTTCGTGCCAGCCAATCCCGGTGTTGATAATGGTGGCACCGGCGGCTTCAATTGCCTGCGCCAGCTGCACGGTTTCGTCGAAGGTGCCGCCGCCTTCCACCAGGTCGAGCATCGACAGGCGGAAGATGATAATAAAATCCGCACCCGCACGTTCACGCACCGCGCGCACCACCTCCACGGCAAAACGCATCCGGCGGGCATAGTCGCCACCCCATTCGTCGTCGCGCTGGTTGGTGCGTGCGGCGAGAAATTCGTTAATCAGATAGCCTTCAGAGCCCATCACCTCAACGCCGTCGTAGCCCGCTTCCCGCGCCAGCGCCGCGCAGCGGGCAAAATCGTCGATCAGCGCCAGGATCTCGTCGTGGCTAAGGGCGTGAGGAGTAAAGCGGTTAATCGGCGCCTGAATAGCCGAGGGGGCAACCAGGTTCGGTTGATAGCTGTAGCGCCCGGTATGCAGAATTTGCAGGGCGATTTTGCCGCCCTCGCGGTGGACCGCGTCGGTCACAATGCGGTGATGCGGCAGCTGTGACGCATCGTTCAACACCGCGCCGCCCTCCATCGTCACCCCGGAAGGGGCAGGGGCTACGCCGCCGGTGACAATCAGCGCCACCCCGTGGCGCGCGCGTTCGGCATAGAAGGCTGCCAGACGTTCAGCCCCGTCCGGACGCTCCTCCAGCCCAGTGTGCATTGAGCCCATCAGCACGCGGTTTTTGAGGGTGGTGAACCCCAGATCGAGAGGGGCGAATAACGACGGGTAGCGGCTCATAGTCTCTTCCAGTGTAAAATTATTGTTATGTGGTCGGATGAGTTACTAATTTAGCCAGCGGGGAGTAAAAGGGAAAAGGGGAATGCGGTGAATGTGATGGGATTCAAATATTGGTGTGGCCTGATGCCCTCTCCCTAAGGGAGAGGGGACTTAATCTCCCTCTCCCTTAGGGAGAGGGCCGGGGTGAGGGGGATGCCCGCACCAGCCCCGGTGCCTGCCACATCGACGTGGTCAGCCCGCTGTCCACCAGCCCGAGCTGGTCGGCGTACACCGCCTGCCATTTCTGCATCATGCTGTCGTACAGTTCCCGGTGCTGCGGGTTTGGCGTGAACTCGCGGCTCCACTTCACCAGCCGCTCGCCCGTCGAAGCCATATCCGCAAACAGCCCCGCGCCAGCTCCTGCGGCAATGGCACAGCCGAGCGCCGTTGCCTCTTTAACTTCCGGCACGCGCACCGGCAGGCCGGTAACGTCGCTTAAAATCTGACTCCACAGGGCGCCTTTGGCCCCGCCGCCCGCAAACACCAGACTCTCAATCGTCACGCCGGAGAAGCGCGAAATCTGCGCCAGGTTGCAGGCCGAGACGATCGCCGCGTTCTCCTCCAGAGCGCGGAACAGCGTCGCTTTGTTGCACTTTTCCGGGTCGATGGAGAGGTTAATAAACGACGGCGCGGCGTGATACCACTGCTTAAAATGCATCGCGTCGGAGAAGATTGGCATCACGCCGTGGGAGCCCGCCGGGACGCGGCTCGCCATCTCTTCCAGCAGGGAATAGGTGTCCATCCCCATCCGCTCGGCAATCAGCTTTTCCTCGGCGCAAAAGGCGTCGCGGAACCAGCGCATGGTCAGCCCGGTAAAGAAGCTGATCGACTCCGCCTGCACCATGCCGGGGATGACGTGCGGGTTCACGCGGATGTTCATGTCGGGGTCGGTGCGTACCTGCGGCAGATTGACCACCTGCTGCCAGAAGGTGCCGCCCAGCACCGCCGTTTGTCCGGCGCGGACCACGCCCAGCCCCAGACAGCCCAGCTGCACGTCGCCGCCGCCCATCACCACCGGCGTGCCTTCACGCAGGCCGCACTGCTGCGCGGCTTCTTTCGTGACGGCCCCCAGCACGGTGCCGGTCTCTTTCACCGGGGAAAGGATATCGGCGCGCAGCCCGGCCATGTCGAGCAGCGCCGGACGCCAGTCGCGGGAGAAGAGATCCAGCATACCGGTGGTGCCCGCATTGGACGGGTCCACCGCCAGCTCGCCGGAGAGCTTCGCCGCCAGCCAGTCGCTGATCATGGTGATAGTCGCAGCCTTGCGGTAAATATCCGGACGGTGGTGCGCCAGCCACAGCAGGCGCGGCATGGCGCTCAGCGCCAGCGTCTGGCCGGAGACCTCATACACTTCGGATTCAAACCGGTAGTCGTGGATCTCTTTGAGTTCAGCCACCTCGCGGCTGGCGCGGGCGTCGACGTTGGCGCAGGCCCAGATAGCCTCGCCGTTGCGGTCGTACAGCACAATCCCTTCGCGCATCGAGCAGCAGGCGACGGACTGAATATCCGCCGCGCTAAGCCGTGCGCGCTCCAGCGCCTGCTGAATACACCGGCAGGCCAGCCGCCAGTTGGTGTCGAGGTCGAACTCCATCGAGCCCGGCACGTTCTCCACGCTCAGGTGCTTCCACTCGGCCTGGCCAACGGCAATCTGGTTGCCCTGTAAATCGAAAATCACGGCGCGAACGCTGCCTGTCCCTGCATCTAACGCTAAAAGGTAACTCATGAGCTTGCCTCGCTGTTAGCGCAGGGCTGCTCTTATCCGGCCAGAGCCAGCACCGCGCGGGCTGTCGTCTCTTCCGTCACCAGGCCATTAATACGGCGACCTTTCAGTGCGGCATAAATCGCATCGGCTTTCTCTTCCCCTCCGGCCACGCCGACAATGGTGGGCAGCTGCGCCAGTTCATCGAGCGTGACGCCCAGTAATTCTTTGTGGATCTCCAGCTCCTCGACGCATTCCCCTTCGGCATTGAGGAAATAGCCGAGGATATCGCCCACCGCGCCTTTGCGGGCGTACATCAGCTGTTCACCTTCGCTGATATAGCCGGAGCGCAGGATCGTTGCGTCGCGGCGCTGGTTTACCGAGCCAATCCCGACCACCGCCACGTCAGCCGCGGTGGCGGCGAGGATCACGTCCCGCACGCTGGTTTCGCGCTTTAAGATCCCGGCGACTTCAGCGGATGACACGCGAAGCGGGGCGGGGATCATGCTGACGCTACAGGCCGCATCCAGCTGGCCGATACCGGTCATATACGGCCCGACGCCGCCGGAGAGCGTCACCAGGCGGATCTGCTGCGAGCTGATAAAGCCGCTTAAGTGTTGCAGACTGCTCATGGTGGTTTCACCGAACCCCACCGCTAACAGCTGGCCGGGCTCCAGTACGCCCATCAGCGACTGCGCCGCGCCAATGCCCAGCCGCACGTTCATCGGCGGGGTATTCAGGGCAGGCATCACGCGCACCAGCTTCAGGCCAAAGCGCTGCTGTAGCTCGGTTTCCAGCGCCAGGCAGCCCTCGTAGCGGGAGTTGATCTGCACGCGGATCACCCCGGACTGACGGCCCTTCTCCAGCAGGCGGGAGATCTTCAGGCGCGGCAGCCCGAGCCGTTCGCCGATGTCGTTCTGGGTCAGCCCGTCGTGGTAGTAGCACCAGGCCACGCGCGCCACCAGCTCCTCTTCCGCCAGTGCCAGCCCGGCAAACCGTCCTTCTTCCGCAGTGCGTTTATCGCTCATAATTGAACTCTTATAAAAATTTAGATCATATGTTCGTGATGGCGCGACGTGAAAATGTGAGCCACGCGACAAAACGGATCATTTCGATCGATTCCGGTTTATCTAAATCTCAATCGATAAAATTGTGATCCCTGCACGGTTGTAAATATAGTTCACCGTCTACGCTTTTGAACATTATTAAATCTAAAAATCATTTGTTCAATAGCGGAGCGATGATGACACCACTTCTCAACGCGCGAAATATCAGCAAGCAGTTCTCAGGCGTGCCGGTCTTAAAAGGCATTGATTTCACGCTGCTTGCGGGGCAGGTGCACGCGCTGATGGGCGGTAACGGCGCGGGAAAATCGACGCTAATGAAGATCATCGCCGGGGTGGAAACGCCGGATAGCGGTGAACTTTCGGTTGCGGGCGAGTCTTTTGCACGGTTTACCCCGGCGCAGGCGCACCGGTTAGGCATTTATCTGGTACCGCAGGAGCCTCTGCTTTTCCCCAACCTGACCGTGCGGGAAAACATCCTGTTCCGCCTGCCGCGAGAGCGCGATCGGGAAAAGCGGCTGGCGGAAAAACTCCGGCAATTGCAGTGCCAGCTTAACCTCGACGCCACCGCCAGCACCCTCGAGGTGGCTGACCAGCAGATGGTGGAGATCCTGCGTGGGCTGATGCGCAACGCCAGAATTCTGATCCTCGATGAACCCACGGCCTCGCTGACGCCCGGTGAAACCGAACGGCTGTTTCGCCAGATCCGCGCCTTGCAGGATCTTGGCGTCGGGATTGTTTTTATCTCGCATAAGCTGCCGGAGATTCGGCAGCTGGCGAGTCACGTCTCGGTGATGCGCGACGGCGCCGTGGTGCTCAGCGGCGAAACCGCGCAGTTTGACGATAACGCCCTGATCGCCGCCATGACGCCGGTAAGCCGGGAGACCTCCCTGAGCGATACGCAAAAGCTGTGGCTGGCGCTGCCGGGCAACCGCCGCACCCAGGCGCAGGATTTTCCCGTGCTGCGGGTGGAGGATCTTACCGGGGAAGGGTTTATCGATCTCAGCCTTGAGATCTACGCCGGGGAGATCGTCGGCCTGGCCGGGCTGGTAGGCTCCGGGCGCACCGAGTTTGCCGAAACGCTCTACGGCCTGCGTCCGGTTCGCGGGGGGCGCGTCTGGCTGGAGAACCAGGAGATCACCGCCGATCCGGTCAGTTCACGCCTGCAAAAAGGGCTGGTCTATCTGCCGGAAGACAGGCAGGTGTCCGGCCTGTTTCTCGACGCGCCGATCCGCTGGAACACCGTGGCGCTGAACGAGCCGTCGCTCTGGCAGCAGCGAAAGCGGGAGTCTGCGGTAGTGGAACGCTATCACCGGGCGCTGGGGATCAAGCTCAACCATGCGGATCAAACCGTGCGCACGCTCTCCGGTGGTAATCAGCAGAAGGTGCTGCTGGCGCGCTGTCTGGAGGCCAACCCGCTGCTGCTGATCGTCGATGAACCGACGCGCGGCGTGGACGTCTCGGCGCGCGCCGATATTTATCAGCTGCTGAAAAGCGTGGCGGCGCAGAACGTGGCGGTGCTGATGATCTCAAGCGATCTCGATGAGTTTCCCGGCCTCGCGGATCGGGTGCTGGTAATGCATCAGGGCGTGCTCAGCGGCGAGCTGCCGCGCCACGCCGTCAGCCTCGACCGGATGATGGCGCTGGCGTTTGGAGGGCAATCATGAAGATCTTACTGAAAAACCGCGAGCTGAGCGCGTTTCTCGCCATTCTGGCGCTGTTCGCCGTGCTGGTGGCGCTGAACCCGTCGTACCTGAGCTTACAGACGCTGGGGATGATCTTCGCCAGCTCGCAGATCCTGATCCTGCTGGCTATCGGCGCGGCGCTGGTGATGCTGACCCGCAATATTGACGTCTCCGTCGGCTCCACGGTCGGGTTGTCCGCCATTGCCGTCGGCGTGGCGCTTAACAGCGGCTACAGCCTGCCCGTTTCCATTCTCTTCGCGCTGTCGATCGGCGCGCTGGCCGGGGCGTTCAACGGTTTTCTGGTGGTGGGCCTGCGCATTCCGGCGATTGTCGCCACCCTCGGCACGCTGGGGCTTTATCGCGGGGCGATGCTGCTCTGGACCGGCGGGAAGTGGATAGAAGGGCTGCCGCCGGGGCTGAAATCCCTCTCTGAGCCTGCCGCCGTCGGCATTTCGCCGCTCGGCATGCTGGTGTTGATTATCGCGGCCACCGGCGCGTGGACGCTGTCGCGCACCGCCTTTGGGCGGGATTTTTACGCCGTGGGGGATAACCTCACCGCCGCGCGCCAGCTGGGCGTGGCGGTGAACCGCACCCGCATGATCGCCTTTACCCTGAACGGCCTGCTGGCGGCCTGCGCCGGGATTGTGTTTGCCGCGCAGATAGGCTTTGTGCCCAACCAGACCGGCAGCGGGCTGGAGATGAAAGCCATCGCTGCCTGCGTGCTGGGGGGCATCTCGCTGCTGGGCGGCACCGGCACGCTGGTCGGTGCGTTCCTCGGCGCGTTCTTCCTCACCCAAATCGATACCGTGCTGGTGCTGTTCAGGCTCCCGGCGTGGTGGAACGACTTTATCGCCGGGCTGGTGCTGCTGGGCGTGCTGGTGCTCGACGGGCGTCTGCGTCAGGCACTGGCGCGGCATCAGCGGGCGCTGAAATACAGCCGTTTCCAGCCCGGTAACAAAGGGGGAAAGCACGTTACCCCGTTTCCCAAACGCAAAAAAGAGGTGGCGTAAATGAGGCTTAACTGGGAAAGCGCGCTGCTGATTTTACTGGTGCTGGAGATCCTGCTCTTCGGCGCCATCAACCCGCGCATGCTTGATATCAACATGCTGCTGTTCAGCACCAGCGATTTCATCTGTATTGGCATCGTGGCGCTGCCGCTTACGCTGGTGATCATCAGCGGCGGGATCGACATCTCCCTCGGCTCGACCATCGGCCTGTGCGCGATTGCGCTGGGGGTGATGATGCAGGCCGGGTGGCCGATGGCGGTCGCCGTTCCGCTTACGCTGCTGCTGGGTCTGCTGTGCGGGCTGGTGAATGCGGCGCTGATCCACTACACCGGCATCAGCCCGTTGGTCATTACCCTCGGCACGCTCTACCTCTACGGCGGCGGCGCGCTGCTGCTCTCCGGCATGGCGGGGGCGACGGGCTACGAGGGCATCGGCGGCTTCCCGGACAGCTTTACCGCCTTCGCTAACCTCACGGTGCTGGGGCTGCCGATCCCGCTGGTGCTGTTCGCGGTGATTACCGCCTTCTTCTGGCTGATTACCCACCGTGGGCGCTTTGGTCGGCACCTGTTTTTGATTGGGCAGAACCCGCGCGCGGCGCGCTATGCGGCGCTGCCGGTGAACGGCATGCCCTACGCGCTGTACGGCCTGGTGGGCGTGGCCTCGGCGATTGCCGCGCTGGTGATGGTCTCCTATTTCGGCTCTGCGCGTTCGGATCTGGGGCGCGATTTGCTGATGCCCGCGCTCACCGCCGCCGTGCTCGGCGGAGCCAATATCTACGGCGGGTCAGGTTCTGTTGTCGGTACGGCGCTGGCGGCGCTGCTGGTGGGGTATCTGCAACAGGGTTTACAGATGGTCGGCATCCCCAACCAGGTGTCGAGCGCGCTGTCGGGGGCGCTGCTGGTTGTGGTGGTGATGGGGCGTTCGCTGAGTCTGCACCGCGAATGGGTGCGATCTCTCTTCAGAAAACTATCCGGAGCGTAAGATGAAAACAAAACTGCTCGTCCTGGCAATGGCCCTCAGCTTCGCTTCGGCGCAGGCGGCGGACCGCATTGCCTTTATCCCGAAACTGGTAGGCGTGGGATTCTTCACCAGCGGCGGCAACGGCGCGAAAGAGGCGGGGAAAGATCTTGGCGTGGACGTGACCTACGACGGCCCGACCGAGCCGAGCGTCTCCGGTCAGGTGCAGCTCATCAATAACTTCGTCAACCAGGGCTATAACGCCATCATCGTCTCTGCCGTGTCACCGGACGGTCTCTGCCCGGTGCTGAAGCGCGCGATGCAGCGCGGCGTCAAGGTCCTGACCTGGGATTCCGACACCAAACCGGAGTGCCGCAGCATCTACATCAATCAGGGGACGCCGGAACAGCTGGGCGGCCTGCTGGTGGAGATGGCGGGCAAGCAGGTCACCAAACCGAACGCGAAAGTGGCGTTCTTCTACTCCAGCCCGACCGTCACCGACCAGAACCAGTGGGTGAAAGAGGCGAAGGCCAAAATCGAGAAAGATCATCCTCAGTGGCAGGTCGTCACCACCCAGTTTGGCTATAACGACGCCACCAAATCGTTGCAAACCGCCGAAGGGATCTTAAAGGCTTATCCGGATCTGGATGCGATCATCGCCCCGGACGCCAACGCCCTGCCGGCGGCGGCACAGGCGGCAGAAAACCTGAAGCGGGAAGGGGTGGCGATTGTCGGCTTCAGCACGCCGAATGTGATGCGCCCGTACGTTGAGCGCGGCACGGTGAAGGCCTTCGGCCTGTGGGACGTGGTGCAACAGGGCAAAATTGCGGTCAATGTCGCCGATCGTTTGCTGAAAAAAGGCGATCTTAACGTCGGCGACAGCGTAGACGTGAAAAATATCGGGACGCTGAAGGTCGAGCCGAACAGCGTGCAGGGCTACCAGTATGAGGCGAAGGGCAACGGCATCGTGCTGCTGCCGGAGCGCGTGGTGTTCACCAAAGAGAACATCAGCAAATACGATTTCTGACGGGGGAGCAAATGGCTGATTTAGACGACATCAAAGACGGCAAGGATTTTGGCATCGGTACGCCGCAGCAGAATGTGCCGTACACCCTGAAGGGCTGCGGCTCGCTGGACTGGGGCATGCAGTCGAGGCTTTCGCGCATTTTCAACCCGCAGAGCAACCGCACGGTGATGCTGGCCTTTGACCACGGCTACTTTCAGGGACCGACCACCGGCCTTGAGCGTATCGATCTCACCATCGCGCCGCTGTTTGGCGAAACCGACGTGCTGATGTGCACCCGCGGCATCCTCAGGAGCCAGGTACCTGCCGCGACGAACAAACCGGTGGTGCTGCGCGCCTCCGGCGGTAACTCGATTCTGGGCGAGCTGTCTAACGAGTGCGTGGCGGTGGCGATGGAAGACGCGCTGCGCCTGAACGTCTGCGCGGTGGCGGCGCAGGTGTACATCGGAAGCGAGTTTGAGCATCAGTCGATCAACAATATCATCAAGCTGGTCGATGCAGGGGCGCGCTACGGCATGCCGACGCTGGCGGTGACGGGCGTGGGGAAAGAGATGGCGCGTGACGCTCGGTATTTTTCGCTGGCAAGCCGCATCGCCGCCGAAATGGGGGCGCAGTTCGTCAAAACCTATTACGTGGATGAGGGTTTTGAAAAAGTGACCGCCAGCTGCCCGGTGCCGATCGTTATCGCAGGGGGCAAAAAGCTGCCGGAGCACGAGGCGCTGGAGATGTGCTGGCGCGCGATAGACCAGGGCGCGTCCGGCGTGGACATGGGGCGCAACATCTTCCAGTCCAGCGCGCCGCTCGCCATGCTGAAGGCGGTGAAGAAAGTGGTTCATGAGAACATGAGCGCCCGGGAGGCGTTCCAGTTCTGGCAGGAAGAGAAACAGGGAGAAGCAAAATGAACGTGACGCTGGTGGAGATCAACATTAAGCCCGAGCGGGTGGACGAGTTTCTGGAGGTATTTCGCGCCAACCACGAGGGGGCGATCAAGGAGCCGGGCAACCTGCGCTTCGACGTATTGCAGGACCCGCGGGTGAAAACCCGGTTCTTTATCTACGAAGCCTATAAAGACGAAGAGGCGGTGCTGGCACATAAGCAAACCCCGCACTATCTCGCGTGCGTGGATAAGCTGGAGGAGCTGATGTCGGAGCCGCGCAAAAAACGCAGCTTTGTCGGATTGTTGCCGGAGTAGCGGTTTTGCCTGGTGGCGCTGCGCTTACCGGGCCTACGGGTACGGGGGGTGTTGATTTTGTAGGCCGGGTAAGCGAAGCGCCACCCGGCGTTGTTCACGCCAGCTCCAGCAACTGAATACGCGCCGTCGCGCCCGGCATCAGCTTTTGCAGATTGCTCACCAGCTCATCGCCAGCTTCCTGTAATGCCGCCAGCGGCATCGACGGCAGGCTTTCGAGAATAAACCACATGGACTGCGCCTGGCTGTCCAGACGCGTGCGTATCCCCTGTCGCCAGTTCCAGCGGCGGCAGGTGATGCCAAGATCGTCACGCCAGATAACTTCGCCTGGCTCCGGATTTTCGACTACCGGCTCACCCTCTTTGACGGTATCAAACGGCTCGCTGCCGTCGGCCAGCGTCAGGCGCGGCGCTCCCGAGTAAGCCGCCAGATTTTCTCCCCCTACCGGAATCGCGTAGCGGATACTGATGGCATTATAGATATCCACCACCGGGTCGAGCGTCGGCAGCGAACCGTCTCTCATCACGCGCTTGCGCAGGGCCGAGGCCGAGCAGGGCGTACGTTTGGGTTTTGCACCAAAGGCTTTAAACACCTCATCCCAGGCGGCGAGATGATTTTCTGCCCAGGGCACATCATCATTGAGCATCTGCTGGCAGGCCTGCGCCAGCGCAGCGGGCGCAACCTCCGGTTGGGTAATCGGGGCAGCTTCAACCAGAATGCTCAGCGCCCGAAAGCCGGGCGCGATCCCGACAAGTCGCGAATCTATTGACGGTGTTACAAGAGACATAAATAATCCTGTATTGACTGTTTTATATCATGGTAGTGACCAATGACTGATAAAGTCAATATAATGACCGATGCGGGTGCCGATGTTGCCCAGGTAAGCCTGGCCGTCGCGAACCGTATCCGCAGCTGGCGGAAAGAGAAAAAACTGTCGCTGGACGAGCTTTCTCGCCGCGCCAGCGTCAGCAAAGGCATGCTGGTAGAGATCGAAAAAGGGGCTGCCAACCCCAGCATTGCCATTCTGTGTAAACTGGCCGCCGCGCTTGGCGTCTCGGTGGCAGATATCGTTAACGTCTCCAGCGAGCCGCAGATACACATTATTCAGGAAGAGGCGATCCCGGTTCTGTGGCAGGGCGCACAGGGCGGTTACGCCAGATTGCTGGCAGGCACCGCAGGCCCGGATATGATTGAGCTGTGGCAGTGGGAGATGCATCCGGGAGAAACGTTCACCTCTCCGGGACATCCGGCGGGAACGTTTGAGCTGCTGCACGTGAACGAAGGCATGTTAACCCTGACGGTGGACGAGACGGTAACGCAGGTAGCTGCCGGGGCGTCGGCGGTGGCGAAAACGGAAGCGGCGCACGGCTATGCCAATGAAAGCGATACCGTGCTTCGCTTCACCATGACGGTGGCAGAGTTTCACCGATAAAAAGCAGCCCGGTGGCGCTACGCTTACCGGGCTTGCATATGCAGTATGTTGTAGGCCGGGAAAGCGTAGCGCCACCCGGCTTTTTTTACGCCTCTTCCACACTCACCCGCAGCGCCGCCAGCGCCTTACGCGCCGCCTTCAGCACCTGCTCACACTGCTCAATGGTGAGCGTCAACGGTGGTTCAATGCGGATGGTTTTCGAGTTGTTAAGCGTTCCCGCCACCAGTACCCGCTGGCGGAACATCTCGCTTGCGAAGCTATAACCGGTTTCGTTATCAACGAACTCAATCGCCATCAGCATCCCTTTCCCGCGCGCATCCTGTACCAGATCCGGGTATTCCCGGCCCAGCTGGCGGAAGCCGTCCAGCAGCATGTCGCCTTTCTGCTCCGCCTGCGCAGGCAGGTTTTGCTCCAGCAGCACGTTGATGGTCGCCAGCGCGGCCGCGCAGGCCAGCGGGTTACCGCCAAAGGTGGTGGTATGCAGGAATGGATTGTCGAACAGCACTGAGAACACCTCTTCAGTGGCGACCGTTGCGCCAATCGGCATCACGCCGCCGCCGAGCGCTTTTGCCAGGCACAGAATATCCGGCTGAACGTTCTCATGCTCACAGGCGAACATCTTGCCGGTGCGCCCCATCCCGGTCTGCACTTCGTCGAGGATCAGCAGCGCGCCAAACTCATCGCACAGCTGACGCACGGCGGGCAGATAGCCCTGCGGCGGGAGGATCACGCCGCCTTCACCCTGAATCGGCTCCAGGATCACCGCCGCCACGTCGTCGCCGGTTTTACGGCATTCGCCGAGCATGGTGCGCATGGCGTTGATGTCGCCGAACGGTACGTGGCGGAAGCCCGGCAGCAGCGGCATAAACGGTTTACGGAAAGTGGATTTAGCGGTCGCCGACAGCGCGCCCAGGGATTTCCCGTGGAACGCGCCGCTGGTGGCGATAAAGGTAAATTTCCCGCGTGGCGACTGGTACGCTTTGGCGAGTTTAATCGCCGCTTCGACCGATTCGGTGCCGCTGTTGCTGAAGAAGCTGTATTTCAGTTTGCCGGGCGTTAAGGCTGCCAGCGTTTTCGCGAGCATGGCGCGAAGCGGATCGAGCAGTTCCTGGCTATGGAGAGGTTGTTTCGCAAGTTGATTCTGTACGGCGGAAACCACAACTGGATTACGGTGCCCCACGTTGAAAATACCAAAACCACCCAGGCAATCGATAAACTCCTGTCCCTGGGTGTCGACAAGCGTATTCAGACTGCCCGCTTGCCACTCTACGGCTCCGTAATCCCCGCCGGCGGTAACAGATTTGCGATACTCCAGAAAACCAGGATTCACATGCTCTTTAAAGTAATCAATGACCTCACGGTTAAGTTGTTTCATCTCCTCATGATCAAGCGTTCGCTTTTCAATGAGATTCAGTGCGTGCGCGGTACAGGCAAGAGCCGAGGCGCTGGAAGGTAACCTGTTCAAAATATGCTCCCGGGGATCGCGTATCACATGATACTGAGTTAATTATTGCAGGGATTACGCCACCTCAGATGCCTTAACAAAAATCGGGATAAACGCCAGGTGAAATCAAATTTGCACAATATTTAATCATGCCATTGCGCGCCGCACGGGATAAGGGATAACGAGCCGGGGATGGGGTGTCGTCAATTGCACTACCCCAGGGCAGGAAATGCGCCTTAAGTGTGCGCCGGGGGATCATGCTTTGTAGGTAGTTTCGTCTCGAAAGTATTTTAAATCAATTAATTAGAAAAACGCACGAAAAGTGCGGTTTAACCGAGATTTGCGATCTCAATCATATTTAACAACTAAAGATAAATTTTTTATCGCCGAAAAAACATAAGCCACAAAATTAACATTCAAATAACCTGCAAGGGATGCTCACTATGTCCTCTCCTGACTATGTCACCCAGAATGAATATCCGCTGGACGATGACACCACGCTTATGTCGACCACCGACCTCCACAGCTACATGACCCACACTAACGACACCTTTGTGCAAGTGAGCGGCTTTACGCTCCAGGAGCTGCTCGGGCAACCGCACAACATTGTGCGCCATCCGGATATGCCGAAAGCGGCTTTTGCCGACATGTGGTACACGCTGCAAAAGGGCGAACCCTGGAGCGGGATTGTCAAAAACCGACGTAAAAATGGCGATCACTATTGGGTACGCGCCAATGCGGTACCGATGGTGCGTAACGGCCAGATGACGGGCTATATGTCCATTCGTACCCGCGCCACCGAGGACGAGGTCGTCGCAGTGGAGCCGCTTTATAAGGCGCTCAACGAAGGACGTAGCAAAAAACGCATTCATAAAGGGCTGGTGGTGCGCAAAGGCTGGCTCGGCAAATTACCGGCGATGCCGCTGCGCTGGCGCGTGCGCAGCGTAATGGCGGTACTTTTTGCGGTGATGGCCGCAACGCTGGTTGCCAGTGCTGCGGGCTGGGCTTCGCTGGTGGCGGCAGCCGTGGTGATGCTGCTTGGCACCCTGGTGTTTGAACAACAGATTGTCCGCCCGGTGGAAAACGTCGCACGGCAGGCGCTCAGGGTCGCTACCGGAGAGCGTAACAGCGTGCAGCATCTTAGCCGCAGCGATGAACTGGGGCTGACGCTGCGGGCCGTCGGACAGCTGGGGCTGATGTGCCGCTGGCTGATCAACGACGTCTCCAGCCAGGTGGTGAGCGTGCGCGACGGCAGCGACAGGCTGGCGCAGGGCAATGAAGATCTCAACGACCGCACGCGCCAGACCGTGGCTAACGTTCAGCAGACCGTGGCAACAATGAACCAGATGGCGGCGTCGGTGCAGAGTAACTCTGAGACCGCAGCCGAAGTCGACAAGCTGTCGATGGCCGCCAGCAGCGCGGCCACGCAGGGGGGCACCGTGATGCAGACCGTGGTGAAAACCATGGATGACATAGCCGACAGTACCCAGCGCATTGGCTCTATTACCTCGCTTATCAATGACATTGCCTTCCAGACCAATATTCTGGCGCTGAACGCCGCGGTTGAGGCGGCACGCGCGGGCGAGCAGGGGAAAGGCTTTGCGGTGGTGGCGGGCGAAGTGCGTCATCTTGCCAGCCGCAGCGCGAATGCAGCTAATGATATTCGTAAGCTGATCGACGCCAGCGCCAGCAAAGTACAGTCGGGCGCCGATCAGGTCCACGCCGCGGGACGTACCATGGATGATATTGTCGAGCAGGTGAAAAACGTCACGCAGCTTATCGCGCAGATCAGCCACGCCACCTCCGAGCAGGCGACAGGCCTGACAGAGCTGACCCGTGCCGTGGCAGAGCTGGACAGCATTACGCAGAAAAATGCTGACCTGGTCGAAGAGAGCGCGCAGATTTCCGCGATGGTTAAGCACCGGGCCGGACGTCTTGAAGATGCGGTTACCGTGCTGCATTAAGAAATGCATGCTTCGATAAAGCCGTTTATTCCTCCGGGGTAAACGGCTTTTTTGTTTTTCAGAATACGTTATGTTGTTAATGAAATATTAATTAACTAAAAAAAGCACCCGATTTTTAATTGTTACGCCCCGGATTTATTGAAAGTGAGAAATAAAAAAACGATCAAAGTCATAAAGTTAGAGAGTTTCCTGTCGATAACAGCGATCGTCTGAGAAATAATCACATCGATGGGGTAAATATGTTCATACATGACGTAAAGATCGGCACGAAATTATTTCTGGCGTTTGGATTATTTATTGTCCTGATGGTCGTCAGCGCAAGCTTGTCTCTGATGAGCCTGAATCGGGCAAACAATGGAATGCAAACCATCCTTACCAGCGATTATCCAACGACGGTAAAAGCGAACCAGTTAATCGACAACTTCCAGGAATTTATCAGCACGCAGCAACTCATGCTGCTGGACGAACAGGGGACGTACACGGCGCAATCAGAGCAGCGTCTGAAGGCGATCAGCGAGCGCATCGCCGCAATCCTGAGCGAGCTGGACAACGCTCTCAAGGATAAAAAATCCCAACAGGTGCTGGCCGATATCCACGGCGTGCGCCAGCAATATCTTGACTCGCGCTACCGCATTTTGCAGGCCGTGCAGAATAACGACCGTGCGGGCGCGATAAACGAAATGATGACCAACACCCTGAACCTGCAACAGTCCTATAAAGCGAAAGTGCAGGCGTTGATTGCGATCCAGGATCATGAAATGCAGAGTGCGGGCGAGCAGGTGGAAGGTGATTTCCGCACCAATCGTCTCCTGCTGATCCTGATTACGCTTTTTAGCGTCGCGGCAGCCAGCCTGACTGGCTGGTTCATTGTGCGATCCATTACCCGCCCGCTGAACGACGCGGTGAATTTTGCGGAGGCCATTGCCGATGGCGATCTCACCGGCAGCATTACCTCGCACGGTAAAGATGAAACCGGACTGCTACTCACCGCACTGATGGAGATGAAAACGCGCCTGCTGGAGATTGTGCAGCAGGTGCAAACCGGATCGGAAAACATCTCCAGCGCCGCCGCGCAGATTGTCGCGGGCAACCAGGATCTGGCTGCCCGCACGGAAGAGCAGGCCAGTTCCGTTGAACAGACGGCTGCGTCGATGGAGCAGATTACCGCCACGGTGAAGAATACCGCGTCCCACACCGGAGAAGCGACGAACCTGTCTGCCGATGCGGCTGCTGTGGTCAAAAACAACGGCGAGATGATGAAGCAGGTCACCAGCAAGATGCGCCTGATCAACGAAACATCGAACAGGATGTCCGACATTATCGACCTGATCGACGCCATTGCCTTCCAGACTAATATTCTGGCGCTGAACGCGGCGGTCGAAGCGGCGCGCGCGGGTGAGCATGGTCGCGGCTTTGCGGTGGTGGCGGGCGAGGTACGTCAGCTCGCGCAGAAAAGTGCAACATCCGCAAGTGAGATCCGCCAGCTGATTGAAAGCTCCACAAGCCAGACGCAGGACGGCATGAACCTTGTGGAGAAGGCCAGCGGGCTTATCAACGGCATGGTCGGCAACGTAGAGGAGATGGACGTCATCCTGCGTGAGATTCGCCAGGCCAGCCACGAACAGACGGAAGGCATCTCGCAGATCAACAGCGCGATTGGCCTGATAGACGCCACCACCCAGCAGAACTCCGCGCTGGTGGAGGAGTCCGTTGCGGCGGCGGCATCCCTTAACGAACAGGCCATGCACCTGAAAGAGCTGGTCCGCGTGTTCCGCGTGAGCGACGGCGTGCTGGCTTAATCCAGCTGGGAGATCTCCAGTGCCGCGCGGTCAATCACGCCGATAATCTGTTTTAACTGCGCGTCGCTGAGCTCTCCCTGATTAACCTTCAGATCCAGAACCGCTTTGAAGTTATCCAGCGCCCGCTTCATCTGCGGGTTTTTGCGCAGCTGGAAACCGACGGAGCGCGCCTTGATACGCGTCTGGATCTGCTCCAGCTGTTCCCGGTTATCTTCCAGCCACTGTTCTCCGGCGGCGTTAATCGCAATCCGCTTACGGCCGTTCTCTTCTTCGGTAATGATGATAAGCGACTGATCCTGCAAGTAATCCAGAGTCGGATAGATCACGCCAGGGCTTGGCGTGTAATGTCCCTGCGTCAGGTTCTCGATCTCTTTGATCAGCTCATAACCATGGCTCGCGTTGCGGGTCAGGATATCCAGGATCACCAGCCGCAGATCGCCATGACCAAAAAATCGTGGCCGGCGTCCGCCGCCGTCGTGTTCGTGTCGCATGTTTCTTCCTCAATTTGATATATCTAAACTATATCTAAGATATATTCAGATGCAATCTAAAAAATCTTGATTTCTGAGTTAATAGCAATCATTATCATTAAAAATTCATTCCGATATATCGTATTCACCTGAGAAGGGCATCAACATGGCATCTACCCGTTACCCTCAACGTGTCCGCAATGACCTGCGTTTTCGTGAGCTGAACGTGATGCGCACTGAGCGAGTCAGTGCAGGATTTCAGCGCATTGTGCTAGGCGGCGAGGCGCTGGAGGGCTTTAGCTCTCACGGCTTTGACGACCATACCAAAGTCTTTTTCCCGGCACCGGGCACCACTTTCGTGCCGCCTGTGGTGACTGATGAAGGCATCGACTGGGGCGACGGCGTGCGTCCGCAAGCGCGTGACTATACCCCGCTGTACGATGACGAAAAACATGAGCTGGCGCTCGATTTCTTCGTTCATGATGGTGGCATTGCCAGCAACTGGGCGGCAGAGGCGAAGGTGGGCGACAAGCTGACCATCGGCGGTCCGCGTGGTTCGCTGGTGGTGCCGGAAGATTACGCCTGGCAGCTGTACGTGTGCGACGAGTCGGGCATGCCCGCGCTGCGCCGCCGTTTAGAAAGCATCGCAAAACTGCCTGTTCGCCCGGCGATCCACGCCATCGTCACCGTGGGCGATGCGACGTACCAGGACTATCTGGCGCACCTGAGCGGGTTCAACATCACCTGGGTTATTGGCCACAACGAGCAGGCGGTAGCCGACCATCTTGCAGCGCTGGCCGTGCCGGAAGAGGATTACTTTATCTGGCTGACCGGGGAGGGGAAGGGGGTGAAATGCCTGAGCCGTCAGTTTGAAACCGACGCAATTGACCCACAGCTGGTGCGTGCCAGCGCGTACTGGCACGCCAAATAATCAGGCAGCGGGATCCAGCTGCGCTTCGCTCACCTGATGTTCGAGCGAGGCGCATACCTCTTTCAGCGCTTTCTCCTGCTGGGCAAAGTAGGCTTCCATATTGCTGAGCGACGAGACGAGCAGCCAGGACTCTTCTTTCTCCAGCTCTGCCAGCTCGTTCACCAGGGTGTCGATTTGCTCACGCACCTGCGCCATCTTTTTACGAATACGTTCCAGGTCGTTCAGCCTGTCGCTCGCCATCATCGGTTCAAACCCTTGTTGCAGACGGGCGACCAGCAAGCGAATGGCCTTCACGTCGCCGCGCTGTTTGGCCTGGTTGAGTTGCACCATCATCCTGTTGGCTTCTTCTTTTAAATCATCGGCAACCAGATCCGGGTGGCATAACTTGCTCGCCTGACGCCAGAGCCGCTTCAGCTCGTTCCGATCCTCTTCAGAGAGATCCTTGCCTTTACGCAGGCGCACTTCGGCATCATGATGCTGTTCGCGATACTTCTTGTACTCTTCGTTGGCCTCATCGCGCGCCTGACGTGCTGGCTCTTCTTCACGCGTTAAACCGGTCTCCAGCTCCATCGCTTCGGCCAGCAGGTTGGCAATCAGATTACTTTGCTGCTGAAGATGCTTGCGCGCCTCTGCCGCCTGAACGGAATCCGCAGGCAGATCTCGCCAGCGCCGGGTGAGCGTTGTCAGAACCTCTACGGCCTGCGCCATATAGCTCTGGCAGCGGCGGTAATCCTCTTCCCGGCGACGCGTCTCCGCCTGCTGACGACGCAGGTTAAGCTCCGCCAGCGTTTTACGCAGGGCGAGGATCTGCTGCATCAACGGCCCGAGGCGGGAGAAATAGAGATCGTTGAATTCGTCAAGCTGCTGTACCCGGGCGTTACGACGATCAATCAGATCGCGCAGACGCTCTTCCAGGGCTTTTAGCTCCAGCTTGCTGGCCGCCAGTTGCGGGTCACGCCACGGGGTAACGGCGCGCTGGCTTTGCAGCCAGGTGGTGATAGCGCGAAGGGCTGCGGTGTAGTTTTTCTGCTCAAGCGCCGCGACGATGGACAGGAGTTCATCGTCAAAGGCTTCCTCTTTGAGACGTTTCAACTGGCTCCGGATGATGTCGTCATCTTCCAGCTCAATGGCATTTTTAATGATTTCTAGCCGTTTGATCGGTGTGCTCATGATGCCTTTCGCTCTGGCGCTTAAGTATTTGAGTTAAGGTTAGTTGTTGTAAAAGCTACAGGAAATAATACACACGGATGATGATCGGCGCGATGGGGGATTTCTTTAGTTTTTAGGGTTTGTGAGGGGAAGCGGCAGGCCGGGCTACGTGTGGTGGATTACTTACAAAAAAGCCACTCAATCGAGTGGCTTAACTGGATGATTCTAAAGCTAAAATTTGGTGGCCCCTGCTGGACTTGAACCAGCGACCAAGCGATTATGAGTCGCCTGCTCTAACCACTGAGCTAAGGGGCCGTGGCGGTGAATTATAAAGTAACTCCCCTCAGCAATCCAGCCATTCACACCTGCCTGCTGTTTTTATAAACAACGCATAATCAATCCCTTATACTTCTCTTAAGATGCATAGACAGGAGTAGAGATGATCAACGATATTCTGGCCCCTGGCCTGCGGGTGGTGTTCTGCGGTATTAATCCGGGCAAGTCATCGGCGCACACCGGTTTTCACTTTGCTCATCCGGGAAATCGCTTCTGGAAGGTGATCCACCAGGCCGGATTTACCGACAAACAGCTTAAGCCGGAAGAAGAGCAGCAGCTGCTGGATACGCGCTGTGGCATCACCATGCTGGTCGAGCGACCCACGGTGCAGGCGAGCGAAGTGAATCTGCATGAGCTGCGCGCTGGCGGGCGTGAGCTGATCGCGAAAATTGAAGACTATCAGCCCGCGGCGCTGGCGATCCTCGGCAAGCAGGCCTACGAGCAGGCGTTCAGCCAGCGCGGTGTGAAGTGGGGTAAGCAGGACATTACCATTGGCGTAACGCAGGTTTGGGTGTTGCCGAACCCCAGCGGGCTGAACAGGGCGACGCTGGACAAGCTGGTGGAGGCGTATCGGGAACTTGATGAGGCGCTTGTGGTGAGGGGGCTTTAGCTCCTCTGCGGCCTGATGCCCTCACCCTGACCCTCTCCCACAGGGAGAGGGAATAAACAAAAAAAGCTCCCGATTGGGAGCTTTTTCATTTCAGGACCGATTAATCGTCCAGGAAGCTACGCAGCACTTCAGAGCGGCTCGGATGGCGCAGCTTACGCAGCGCCTTCGCTTCGATCTGACGGATACGTTCGCGGGTCACGTCAAACTGTTTACCCACTTCTTCCAGCGTGTGGTCGGTGTTCATATCGATACCGAAACGCATACGCAGCACTTTCGCTTCACGGGCGGTCAGGCCAGCCAGCACGTCGTGCGTAGCGGCACGCAGGCTCTCGGTGGTGGCAGAGTCCAGCGGCAGCTCGAGGGTGGTATCCTCGATGAAATCACCCAGATGCGAATCTTCATCATCACCGATTGGCGTTTCCATGGAGATTGGCTCTTTAGCGATTTTCAGCACTTTACGGATCTTGTCTTCCGGCATCAGCATGCGTTCAGCCAGCTCTTCCGGCGTCGGCTCGCGGCCCATCTCCTGCAACATCTGGCGAGAGATACGGTTGAGTTTGTTGATGGTCTCAATCATATGCACCGGAATACGGATGGTGCGCGCCTGGTCTGCGATAGAGCGGGTGATCGCCTGACGGATCCACCAGGTAGCATAGGTGGAGAACTTGTAACCACGACGGTATTCAAACTTATCTACCGCTTTCATCAGACCGATGTTGCCTTCCTGAATCAGATCCAGGAATTGCAGGCCACGGTTGGTGTATTTCTTGGCGATAGAGATAACCAGACGTAAGTTCGCTTCAACCATCTCTTTCTTCGCACGGCGGGCTTTCGCTTCACCGATGGACATACGACGGTTGATGTCTTTCACCTGCTCGATGGTCAGGCCGGTCTCTTCTTCAATCTGATGCAGTTTTTGCAGGCCGCGCTGTACGTCTTCTTTCACGTCGTGCAGCTTTTCAGACCACGGCTTGTTCATCGCGATAGCGGCGTTGAACCAGGTTTCGCTGGTTTCGTTGCCGGTGAAGAGGGTGATGAAGTTCTTCTTCGGCATTTTGCACTGTTCAACGCACAGCTTCATGATGATACGTTCCTGGGTACGTACGCGATCCATCATCACGCGCATGCTGTTCACCAGGTAGTCGAACTGTTTTGGCACCAGGCGGAACTGTTTGAACACTTCAGACAGCTTCAGGATCTCTTCCTGAGCGGCGGCATGGCTGCGGCCTTTCGCTTTGATGGTGTCACGCGTCACTTCGTACTGGGTACGCAGCTCGGCAAATTTCTCACGCGCCAGTTCAGGGTCGATGCTGTTGTCGTCATCGCTGCTGTCGTCGTCTTCTTCTTCATCTTCGTCTTCGTCGTCATCCATCTCTTCCTGAGACAGCTCAGAACCGACGTGAGTGGCGGTTGGCGCCATATCTTCTTCAGCGTTCGGGTCGACAAAGCCAGTGATCAGATCGGACAGACGCGCTTCTTCTGCTTCAACGCGATCGTACTGCTCCAGCAGATAGGTGATCGCTTCCGGGTATTCGGCAACAGAGCACTGAACCTGGTTGATCCCGTCTTCGATGCGTTTTGCGATGTCAATTTCGCCTTCGCGGGTCAACAGTTCAACGGTACCCATTTCGCGCATGTACATGCGGACCGGGTCAGTGGTACGCCCGATTTCAGATTCCACGCTGGACAGGACCTGTGCAGCAGCTTCTTCCGCATCTTCGTCAGTGTTGTTGGAGGTTTCAGCCAGCAACAGATCATCGGCATCCGGTGCTTCTTCCATCACCTGAATGCCCATGTCATTGATCATTTGGATGATATCTTCGATCTGATCTGAATCGACGATATCTTCCGGCAGATGGTCATTGACCTCGGCATAGGTCAGATAGCCTTGCTCCTTACCGCGTTGGACAAGAAGTTTCAGCTGTGACTGCGGGTTTTGCTCCATAAGACGGTATCCACACTTAATTCGTTTGATTGGTGTCGGCGATGGGCTGCCAACCTTTAAAGCGAGGGCGTACTTATATTTTTGCCGCTGCCTCTCAGTGCGGCTGCCGGGGGCTTCCCGATCGATATTCGGCACTTAAGCCGTTAAATTTTTTATTTCTTCGCCAGTTCCTGGTTAATCATCCAGAGCTCCCGGCGTTCTTCGCTGCTTAGGCCATGGGTGCGCTCGCGAGCTATCAACTCTTCCTGGCGCAACTCAAGCATCGAATCAAACATATGGTTGAGTGAGTCGGTGAACGTTTTTTCTGCGATATCCTTATCTGCTATATCGTCCCACATCGACAGTTTTTCAAGGGTAGCGGCCTCTTTTGTGCCGCGATAATGCTCTAAAAGTTGTCCGGTGGTCAGACCTGGCTGAGACAAACAAGTGTTGACCAATTCTGAAAATAAGCCAAGCCCGGGCAATTTTTCGTGGTTCAAACCCGCCAGCGACGGCACTTGCGGAGCAAGTTCGGGGTTTTGCACCAGCAACCCTATCAGTATACGCATGGTTGTGCGTTTTAGCTGAGGCGCGGGGCGTACCGTGCCGTTTTCAGCCTGTTTCGGCATTAAACGTTCAAGCTGGCTGTCATCCAGAATGCCGAGCTTGTTGCCTAACTCCTGACGCAGATAGATGCGCAGCGTTTCGCCGGGCACCTGGCTGATTAACGGCAGCGCCAGCGTGCTGAGCTGCGCGCGCCCGTCAGGGGTACTCAAATCAACCTGCGGCATCAGGCTGTTAAACAGAAACGTGGAGAGCGGCTGAGCCTGCTCCATCCGCGCTTCAAACGCCGCTTTGCCCTCTTTACGCACCAGCGTATCCGGGTCTTCACCGTCGGGCAGGAACATAAAGCGTAACTGACGCCCGTCGGTCATATACGGCAACGCGGTTTCCAGCGCTCGCCAGGCGGCGTCGCGTCCTGCGCGGTCACCGTCGTAACAGCAAATCACGTTGTTGGTGACGCGGAACAGCAGCTGGATATGGTCCGCCGTGGTGGACGTTCCCAGCGACGCAACGGCATAGTTAATGTCGTACTGCGCCAGCGCAACAACATCCATATAGCCTTCGACGACCAGAAGACGCGGAGGTTCCGCATTATCCTGCTGTGCCTCATAAAGACCGTAAAGCTGGCGGCCCTTATGGAAAATATCGGTTTCCGGGGAGTTAAGGTATTTCGGCAGGGCATCACCCAGCACGCGACCACCAAAACCTATCACCCGGCCACGCTTGTCGCGGATCGGGAACATCACCCGTTCACGGAAGCGGTCGTAGCTTCGTCCCTGGTCGTTGGTGACCAGCATGCCTGCGTCGATGAGGGATTTACGATCTTCGCTATTGCCGCCAAAACGCTTTAACACGTTGTCCCAGCCGGGCGGGGCGTAACCAATAGCGAAACGCGCAATCACATCGTCACTCAGTCCGCGCTTGTTCAGATACTGACGCGCAGGCTCAGCCGCAGAGTGCTTAAGAGACTGTTGGTAAAACGAATTCAGGCCATCCATCAGTTGGTACAGCGTTTGCCGCTGATGGCGCTCGATCTGACTTGGCCCACTGCCCGCTTCATACGGCACTTCAAGGTTATGCATCGCCGCCAGCTCTTCGACGGTTTCAACGAACTCGAGCTTGTCGTAGTTCATCAAAAAATCGACGGCATTACCGTGTGCGCCACAGCCGAAGCAATGGTAGAACTGCTTTTCACCGTTTACGGTGAAAGAGGGGGTTTTTTCGTTATGGAACGGACAGCACGCATGGTAGTTCTTGCCCTGCTTTTTTAGCTTCACCCGCGCGTCGATGAGATCGACGATGTCGGTTCTGGCAAGCAGGTCATTGATGAAAACGCGTGGGATTCTTCCGGCCATATGCCCCAAAAATTTAAGCGACTTATAAACGAAAACAAGCCGCGCATTCCTTCCGGAAGCACGGCCTTACGACTACAACTCTGTCTGTCAATTGAGGGCTGTGGCCCTCAACAGATTAGTACAGACGAGTACGGCGTGCGTTTTCGCGAGCCAGTTTCTTCGCGTGACGTTTCACAGCGGAAGCTTTAGCGCGCTTACGTTCGGTCGTTGGTTTTTCATAAAACTCACGACGACGAACTTCAGCCAGAACACCTGCTTTCTCGCATGAACGTTTGAAGCGACGCAGTGCTACGTCGAACGGCTCGTTTTCACGTACTTTAATTACCGGCATGTAACTCTCACCTTTAATAAATTCGGTTTGCCGCTGGCATCAACGCCAGCTTATTTCAAAATGGTGCGGAATTTTACTGCAAATGCTGCTGCTTTGTAAAGCACCGATGCGATTTTGAAAGGGACTTTAATAAGGGTGAGGAGTATACACGAGGCTTCTTCCTGGGGCGAACAAAGTTTTACAACAATCCGCCCAGGCTCTACACTGCGCGGTATTGAAACGAGGTAAAACAAGTCATGCGTGTACTGGGTATTGAAACATCCTGCGATGAAACCGGCATCGCGATTTACGACGACGAAAAAGGGCTTCTGGCCAACCAACTGTATAGTCAGGTGAAATTGCACGCTGACTACGGCGGCGTCGTGCCTGAACTGGCCTCTCGTGACCACGTGCGTAAAACGGTTCCCCTGATCCAGGCGGCGCTGAAAGAGGCCGGGTTGAGTGCAAAAGATATTGATGCCGTGGCCTATACCGCAGGACCGGGCCTGGTCGGCGCGCTGCTAGTCGGCGCAACGGTAGGGCGTTCACTGGCCTTCGCGTGGGATGTTCCGGCCATTCCGGTTCACCATATGGAAGGGCACCTTCTGGCGCCGATGCTGGAAGACAATCCGCCAGCGTTCCCGTTTGTGGCGCTGCTGGTTTCCGGTGGTCATACCCAACTGATCAGCGTAACGGGTATTGGCAAGTATGAGCTGCTGGGCGAGTCAATTGACGATGCAGCCGGTGAAGCCTTCGACAAAACCGCCAAGCTGCTGGGGCTGGATTACCCGGGCGGCCCGATGCTCTCGAAAATGGCCGCACAGGGCACGGAAGGGCGCTTTGTCTTCCCACGGCCGATGACTGATCGTCCGGGGCTGGATTTCAGCTTCTCCGGTTTGAAAACCTTCGCGGCGAACACCATCCGCAATAACGACGACAGAGAGCAGACGCGTGCCGACATCGCTCGTGCGTTCGAAGATGCGGTGGTGGATACGCTGATGATCAAGTGCAAACGCGCGCTGGATCAGACCGGCTTTAAGCGCCTGGTGATGGCAGGCGGCGTGAGCGCCAACCGTACGCTGCGCGCGAAGCTTGCAGAGATGATGCAAAAGCGTCGTGGGGAAGTGTTCTACGCGCGTCCTGAATTTTGTACCGATAACGGGGCGATGATCGCCTACGCCGGGATGGTGCGCCTGAACGCTGGCGCAACGGCTGACCTGAGCGTGTCCGTGCGTCCGCGCTGGCCGCTGGCGGAGCTGCCGGAGGCGTGAGTTTTTTTGCCCGGTGGCGCTGCGCTTACCGGGCCTACAAAACCGTAGGCCGGGTCAGGCGAAGCCGCCACCCGGCAATAACCCGCACTACACCCGCAGCATCCCTTTCTCTTCCAGAAACGCAATGATCGTTCCCAGACCGTCTCCCGCTTTCAGGTTGGTAAAGGTCCACGGACGCTCGCCGCGCATGCGATTAGTGTCGCGTTCCATTACCTCCAGCGACGCCCCCACGTACGGCGCGAGGTCGGTTTTATTGATCACCAGAAAATCGGATTTGGTGATCCCCGGCCCGCCCTTGCGCGGGATTTTTTCCCCTTCGGCCACGTCGATGACGTAGATGGTGAGGTCCGCCAGCTCCGGGCTGAAGGTCGCGCTCAGGTTATCCCCGCCGCTTTCGACGAAGATCAGATCCAGATTGCCGAACTTCTCGCTGAGTGCTTCCACCGCCGCCAGGTTCATTGAGGCATCTTCGCGGATGGCGGTGTGCGGACAGCCGCCCGTTTCCACGCCCACGATGCGCTCTGGCTCCAGCGCACCCGCCTCGGTCAGGATGCGCTGATCCTCTTTGGTGTAGATATCGTTAGTCACCACCGCCAGGTGATAGGTATCGCGCATCGCCTTGCAGAGCGCTTCCAGCAGGGCGGTTTTGCCCGACCCTACCGGGCCGCCCACGCCAACGCGCAGGGGATGTTTGTAATCAGCCATATTGACTCCTCAGGAACGGAATAGTCGTGAATATTGGGTTTCGTGGCGCGCGGAGGCGATGGCGGACAGCGGCGTAGCGGCCCCCAGCGCGTCGTCGCCACGTAAAAATGCCTGTTCAAACCCGGCGGCAAAATGGTCGCTCAGGTCGATAATCAGCTGTTGTGCGGCCTGCTGCCCAAACGGCACCAGCTTGACGCCCGCCATCACCGCGCTCTCAATCCAGCTGTAGCCCAGGCTCAGCGCCAGCTCGCGCGCGCTAATGCCCCAGCGCACGCCGAGCCACGCCATACCGCAGAGCTGGCTCTGCGTCAACAGCGGCAACCATTCTGGCGGGCAGGCGGGTTCCCAGCTTTTAATCAGGCGCGTAAAGGCCGCGCCACGGTTGCGTTCTTCATCGCGCAGCTCGCGCGTTTCCCGGCAGGCGAGCAGGTATGCCGTCCAGCGTTTTGCTGTCGCGACGTCCTGCTTCTCGCAGGCACGATAAAGGCGGATAAACAGCGGCAGGTCGACGCAGAAAAAGCTCTGCTCCATCTGCTGGATCTGCCAGCGCCTGAAGGCCTCAGCGTCCGTGACCCACCCGGCCTCAACGGCCCACTCCAGCCCCTGCGACCAGGTAAACGATCCGACCGGCAGGCTACTGCTGGAGAGCTGCATCAGGCGCAGCCGCTGGCGGGCGTGCTCCATCAGCTCATCAGCGCCAGCAGGGCAGAGACGATCAGCCCGCCGCCGAAGGTTTTACGCAGGCCGTCGTGACGGCGCAGCAGCAAGCCTGCGGCGAAACTGGCGCACAGCACCGTGGCGCTGGCTAACATAAACCCGCTGGTGAAGAGCCAGAAGCTGTGGCCGGACATCTCCACGCCGTGCGCCCAGCCGTGGAACATCGCCAGGGCTGGCACCGCCAGCAGCAGGCGATTTTCAGTCTTGAACATCATTACGCCGCAGACCGCCAGCGAGGCGATAATCAGCATTTCCATGCCGCTAAAACCGCCGAGCAGGCTGCCCGCAACGGCGCCAGCAAGCATCATGCCGAGCGTTGCTAACGGCAGCAGCAGCTTGCGGCCGCTCAGGGCGGACAGCACGCCAGCCCCCGTCAGCATCAGCAGGTGATCCAGCCCGGTCAGCGGATGGAGAAATCCGGCCTGGAAGCTGTCGGTCCCGTGGCCCGGATGGGCAAGCGCCGGAACGGAAAAGGCCAGCAGAAACAGTGGTAAATACTTGCGCATGATGAGTCCTTAATGTGAATGAGCGTGGGAGTGGCCATGGCTGTGGGCATCGCTGGTGTAAGCCCCCGCTTCCGGTTCAAACGGCAGGCTGGCGAAGGTCACCTCCAGCCCGAACTGACGCAGCATGTCGTCAAGAACGTGGTCGTGGTGGTAGCGCAGCTCGCCGGGCATAATTTGCAGCGGCACGTGACGGTTGCCCAGGTGGTAACAGGCGCGGGCGAGCAGGAACGGATCGGCGCAGCGCACCACGGAAACCGACTCCGGGGCCGCGATCACTTCGATCACCTCGCTGCCGTCGTCGGTGGTCAGCAGATCGCCGCCGCGCAGCAGCAAACCGCGCGGCAGCATCAGCCCGGCTTCGCGACCGTCGTTCAGGGCCACGCGGGCGCGGCTTTTCACCCGCACGTCAATCGGCAGCGTGACGCTGGCGGTAGTCGGGTGTGCGTGGTCCAGGCGTTGGGTCAGATAAATCATCATCACTCCTCAAAACAGGAAATAGCGTTGTGCCATCGGCAGAACGTCAGCCGGTTCGCTGGTAATCAGTTCGCCGTCGACGCGCACCTCGTAGGTTTGCGAGTCGACGGTGATGTTCGGTTGCAGAGCGTTGTGGATCATGTCCGCCTTTTTCACCGTCCGGCAGCCTTTCACCACCGCCGTGGCGCTCTGCAAGTTGAGCTGCTGCGGGATGCCGTTCGCACTGGCGGCCTGCGAGACAAACGTCAGCCGCGTGGCGTGGCGCGCGGCGCCCAGCGATCCAAACATCGGGCGGTAATGCACCGGCTGCGGCGTGGGGATCGAGGCGTTGATATCGCCCATCGGTGCGCAGGCGATCATCCCACCTTTGACGATGGTGGCGGGCTTGACGCCGAAGAACGCCGGGGACCAGACCACCAGGTCCGCCAGCTTGCCCGCCTCAATCGAGCCCACTTCATGGGCGATGCCGTGGGTCAGCGCCGGGTTAATGGTGTATTTGGCGACATAGCGCTTCACCCGGAAGTTGTCGTTATCGCCGGTCTCTTCCGGCAGCGCGCCGCGCTGAACCTTCATGCGGTGCGCGACCTGCCAGGTGCGGATAATCACTTCCCCCACGCGGCCCATTGCCTGTGAATCTGACGAGGTGAGTGAGAACGCGCCGATATCGTGCAGCACGTCTTCGGCGGCGATGGTCTCCCGGCGAATGCGGGATTCGGCAAACGCCACGTCCTCGGCGATATCCGGGTCGAGGTGATGGCAAACCATCAGCATGTCCAGGTGCTCGTCGATGGTGTTGACCGTGTAGGGCAGCGTCGGGTTGGTGGAGGAGGGCAGAATATTCGGGTGCGCGCAGGCGGTGATGATATCTGGCGCATGGCCGCCGCCCGCCCCTTCGGTGTGGAAGGTGTGGATGGTGCGCCCGGCGATGGCGGCCAGCGTATCTTCGACAAAACCGGACTCGTTCAGCGTGTCGCTGTGCAGCGCCACCTGGATATCCATCTCTTCAGCGACCTCCAGCGAGCAGTTGATGGCCGCAGGCGTCGCACCCCAGTCTTCGTGGATCTTAAGCCCGATGGCACCTGCCGCGATCTGCTCGCGCAGCGCGTCCGGGTTGGAGCCGTTCCCTTTACCCAACAGGCCAATATTCACCGGCAGCGTATCGGCAGCCTGCAACATGCGGGCGATATACCATGGCCCCGGCGTGCAGGTGGTGGCGTTTGTACCTGCCACGGGCCCGGTGCCGCCGCCGATCATGGTGGTGACGCCAGAGACCAGCGCCTCTTCCGCTTGCTGCGGACAGATCCAGTGGATATGGGTGTCGATCCCGCCAGCGGTGACAATCTTGCCTTCGGCGGCGATCACTTCCGTTGCTGCGCCAATCGGGATCGTCACGCCGGGCTGAATGTCCGGGTTTCCGGCTTTGCCGACGGCGAAGATCCGCCCATTTTTTACGCCGATATCCGCTTTCACGATCCCCCAGTGATCGACGATCAGCGCGTTGGTGAGCACCAGATCCACGCAGTCGTCGGCGGTCATCTGCCCCTGTCCCATGCCGTCGCGGATCACTTTTCCGCCGCCGAATTTAACCTCTTCTCCGTAGATCGTGAGATCGTCTTCTACTTCGATCCACAGTTCGCTGTCGGCCAGCCGCACTTTATCCCCGGTCGTGGGGCCGAACATATCGGCATACGCCTGGCGTGAAATCTCAGCCATGTTTCACCTCGCCCATGATCTCGCCGCGAAAACCGAAAATGCGCTGTGCGCCCGTCACCTGCACCAGCGTCACTTCCCGCTTCTGGCCGGGCTCGAAGCGCACAGCGGTGCCCGCCGGGATGTTCAGCCGGTAGCCTCGGGTGGCCTCGCGATCGAACTTCAGCGCCGGGTTGACCTCGTAAAAGTGATAGTGCGATCCCACCTGGATCGGCCTGTCGCCGTGGTTTTCCACTATCACACTTCGGGTTTCGCGCCCGACGTTGAGAGCAATGTTGCCGGACTGGATCCGGTATTCACCTGGGATCATCACGCGCTCCTTACACGATCGGGTTGTGGACGGTGACGAGCTTGGATCCGTCCGGGAAGGTGGCTTCCACCTGAATATCCGGGATCATCTCCGGTACGCCCTCCATCACCTGATCGCGCGTCAGGACGTGGCGGCCGGCTTCCATCAGCGAGGCGACGGCTTCGCCATCGCGCGCGCCTTCCATAATAAAGGCGCTGATCAGCGCGACCGATTCCGGATAGTTGAGCTTTACCCCGCGCGCGAGGCGGCGTTCGGCAACCAGCGCGGCGGTGAACAGCAACAGCTTGTCTTTTTCTCTGGGAGTCAGTTCCATAGCGTTTCTCTTTATGTCTGCCAGATGCGCGGCGAACAGGCGGTTTTGGGGGTTAAAAGCGGGCGAAGCGACTGCCAGATATCGCGCATCACCCGCTGACAAATCAGGTTGTCGTGCGAGAGAAAACGCACCGACAGCAGATCGTCGGTGAGCGTCGCCCCGCCAAAGTTTTCCAGCGGGGCGAGCCGCTCGCGCACCGTGTCGAGATGTGCTTCCCGGGCCGGATAGAACAGCAGCGTGCCGACCCACGGATGGTCCGCGACGGGCGTCAGATCGCCACCGCTGAGATGCAGTCGCTCAATCAGACGCGGCTCGCCATCCACCCACACCTCAAGGCGGCTCTCCAGCGTGCCTTGGCTGAAGGTTTCGTTTATCACCGGACGGCCCAGACAGTACAGCTCCCACGCCAGCAGCGTGCTGGTGGCGTGCAGGTGAAAGACGGAACGCAGCGCGGCGTTAGCGCCGGGGAAAATAATGGTGTCCTGCGGCAGCCACTCCAGCGTGGCCTCTTCGTCGAGGTAAAAATGCTGACTGAGGCAGGCCAGCGGGCCGCTGCTGCGATAGAACTTGCTGGCGCCGGGCATGGTGATGAGGGCATGGCTTTTGGCGTCGAGCCGCACGGAAATATCCAGCGTATCCCCGCCCACAATTCCACCTGGCGGGTGCAGCAGGTAAAGGTGGCAGGTTTCCCCTTCGGGATAAAACGGACGCTGAACGGTAAGTGGCCCGGTGTGACGCGCGGAATGGAGGAGGGTTTTCTCAGGGGTATGACAAAACTGGAGGGCAAGCGAGGCCTGCCAGCCTTTGTATGAATTATCAGTGACCTGAGTTGCTAACATGGTGCTTCCACTTCCGCACTATCGGGATACGTTTCAGTATGCCCTGGCGGAAATGAAGGCTGTCATATGAGTCGCTTATGGATAAAAAAACCGGCTCATGTGAGCCGGTTTCAGTAATGTAGGCCGGGTAAGCGCAGCGCCACCCGGCAAGAAAGGCTAGCGATAATCCTCTGCATCCACATCATACCCCGACGGCTCCCAGCGGATCGCCAGCAGCGAGGCCAGGCCGATAAACGGCGCCAGCGCAATCACCCAGAACACGGCGGTATCCAGCGAGGCGACCAGCAGCGGGAACAGAAACAGTGATAGCGTTGAACTGCTGCGCATCAGCGTCTGGTTAAGCCCCACACCCACACCGCGCAGCGAGGTCGGGTAGCTCAGAGAGGCAAACGTCATGGTGTGCGCACCCGGACCAAAACCCTGGCCAAACAGGAACAGCGCCAGCATCGCGACGGCGACCACGCCTTCCGTGGCCCCGTCAGGGCGGCCAATCAGCGCCAGGCCGAGCAGCGCCGCCAGCTGGCACGCATAACCCGCCAGTGACATCCGCCATGCGCCGAAGCGCGGAACATAGCGCACCGCCAGCAGCCCGCCGACAAACGCGAACAGCAGATTAAGCGCCAGCGAGATCAGAATGGTGGTCAGCATCGACTGCACAAAGAAGCTGGAGATGATCACCGGCAGGCCAAAGGCTACGGCGTTATAGGCGAACGAGGAGACGACTGACAGCAGCGTGGCGAGCGTGGTACGCCGCAGATAGATACCGCGGAACAGGTTCAGGTAGTTCGACCATTTTGCCTTGTTCACAACAGGCGCGGGCTGGTCGAGCGCATCCTGCGGTACGTGGGCATTAATGTTGTAAGACTGCCGCAGGATAGACGCCGCCTCCTTCAGATTGCCCTGATTCGCCGCCCAGACCGGGGATTCGCTCATATAGCGGCTACGGATGGCGATAATCACCAGCGCGGGCACCGCGCCAAAGCCAAGGATCAGACGCCAGAGCCAGTCGCTGTGGCTTTCCGGCAGTACGGCGTAAAAGAAGAGCACCAGAAGATAAGAGATGCTGATGGCAGCATACCAGGTGGGACACCACATCGCGACGCTGGAGGCTTTATTCCCCGGGCCTTTCAGTCTGGCGAACTCGCTGAGAAACGCCATCGCGACGGGAAGGTCGATCCCAACGCCAAGACCCATCACAAAGCGCGCGCCCGCCAGCACATATTCGTTCGGGGCCAGCGCACAGGCGATAGCGGCAACGACAAAGAATACCATATCGGCCATAAAGACGCGGTAGCGCCCGATTTTATCCGTAAGATAGCCGCCGAGCAGCGCCCCGACAATCGCGCCAAACGTAATGGCTGAAGCCACCATGCCGGTACCGGCGGGCGTCAGGTTAAATTCGCGGGTGATGTCTTTGATGCCGAATGCCAGCGCGCCGAGATCGTAGGCATCGAGAAAAATTCCCCCGAGCGCGATACCGACCACGATGCGGGCATTGGCCCGGCCCTGAGAGCCGTCATTAACGAGACGTGAAACGTCCGATGCGCTGCGTACCCACCTGATGTCGCCATCCGGGGTGTTTGCTGCCGCTGGAAGGGGAGTTGAATCTGTGATTTCTGCCATTTTCTTTTTGTGTGGTTGTGTTGTGTCTCTAACAGTTACCACAGGCAGAAGGTGACAAAAATCACATTTGGTTATAAGGCATAACGAACGGTTTACTGAGCGTCTTTCTTTTTACGTCTGAGCTTCGTCCAGATCTTCGTTTCCTGACGACGCCACAGGCGTTGAATGTTGTCGTGATGGCGCAACAGGATCAGACACGAGAGCATCGACACCGGGAAGGTAAACTGCGGTTTAAACCACCAGACATAGAACGGGGCGATCAGTGCGCTGACGATGGCGCCCAGCGACGAATAACCGCTCAGCAGGATGGTCAGCAGCCAGGTGCCCGCCATCACGCCGGTGAGATCCCAGCCGATCGGCGCAATTGCGCCAAACGCAGTGGCCACGCCTTTACCGCCTTTAAAACCAAAGAAAACAGGCCAGATGTGGCCGACGCAGGCGGCGATGGCTATCAGCCCCAGCCAGAAGGGTGTGACGCCGAGCGCATACGCGCCCCATACGGGAAGCATTCCTTTCAGAACGTCAAAAATCAAAACCGCTACGGCTGCTCCCTTGCCGCCAATTCGTAGTACATTGGTCGCCCCCGGATTCCCGGAACCACTTTCACGCGGGTCAGGCAACCCGGCGATGCGGCAGACCAGAATGGCGCTGGAGATTGAGCCGCAAAGGTAGGCGAGGATAATCATTCCAGGCGCGATTGCACTCATAACGCTGTTCCGTTTTGAAAATGTATCTGTATTCTCAGCATCTGTGGATAATACGCATAATTCGCCGGAAGTGGTATCCGGTTTAGCCAAAAAGCAGGCAGGTCGTGATGGATATTGTATTTATAGAGCAACTTTCGGTAATCACCACAATTGGTGTTTACGACTGGGAACAGACCATCGAGCAGAAACTGGTGTTCGATATCGAAATGGGCTGGGATAACCGCAAGTCAGCGAAAAGCGATGATGTGAATGATTGTCTGAGCTACGCCGACATCAGTGAAACGGTCATCGGCCATGTGGAAGGGCAACGATTTGCGCTGGTAGAACGCGTGGCGGAAGAGGTGGCAGACCTGCTGCTGAGCAAATTTAACTCCCCGTGGGTGCGCATTAAGCTAAGCAAGCCGGGCGCGGTGGCGCGCGCCGCCAACGTGGGCGTGATTATCGAGCGTGGCACAAATCTGAAAGGAAAGATTTAACGTCATAATAGCTAAACCATTTTAGGTTATATCGGTCTTAGAGCTGTATGTTTCACGGTAGCCGTTGTGGCAACCGTTTTTTTATATCTTTTTAGGGGTTTATAGATGAGCGATATGCACTCGCTGCTGGTGGCGGCAATACTGGGTGTGGTCGAAGGATTGACGGAGTTTTTGCCGGTGTCCAGTACGGGCCATATGATTATCGTTGGCCATCTGTTGGGCTTTGAAGGCGATACCGCAAAGACGTTTGAGGTGGTGATTCAGCTGGGCTCTATCCTGGCGGTGGTTGTGATGTTCTGGCGTCGTCTGTTTGGTCTGATCGGCATCCACTTCGGGCGTTTGCCGCAGCGTGAAGGAGAGGGCAAGGGGCGTCTGACACTGATTCATATTCTGCTCGGGATGATCCCGGCAGTGGTGCTGGGGCTGGTGTTCCACGACACCATTAAATCGCTCTTCAACCCGATTAACGTGATGTACGCGCTGGTTGTCGGCGGCTTCCTGCTGATTGCCGCCGAAGTGCTGAAGCCAAAAACCCCGCGTGCGGAAGGTCTGGACGATATGACGTATCGTCAGGCGTTTATGATTGGCTGCTTCCAGTGTCTGGCGCTGTGGCCGGGCTTCTCCCGTTCAGGGGCAACCATTTCCGGCGGGATGCTGATGGGCGTGAGCCGTTACGCGGCGTCTGAGTTCTCGTTCCTGCTGGCGGTGCCGATGATGATGGGCGCCACCGCGCTGGATCTCTACAAAAGCATCGGCTTCCTGACCGTGGGTGACATTCCGATGTTCGCCGTGGGCTTTATCACCGCCTTCATTGTGGCGCTGATCGCCATCAAAACCTTCCTGCAACTGATTAAGCGTATTTCGTTTATTCCGTTCGCGATCTACCGCTTTATCGTCGCGGCTGCCGTGTACGTGGTCTTCTTCTGATGACCGACCGCCCTCAGTCTTTCGGCTGAGGGCAACGTTTTTCCTTCCACGCCGCAACCGCATCAATCCGCCGCTTCGTCAGCTCTTCGCGGATCTCCGGGCCTTTAAACCCTGCCTCCACCACCTCTTTCGTTGGCACCGCTTTCGCTACGTCCCACGCCTCACGCAGCAAACGGCCTTGCGGATAATCGGACGCTTCAAACCCGGTGCGGCCGCGCACGTCGGCTTCGCTGGTCAGCGCAATTTGCTCCACGCGCTGCGGCTTGCGCCAGGCGTCAATGTTATCGAACAGCCTGACGATGGTGGCGGGTTTCAGGATCGGGAAGGTGTGGATCAGGTCGTGGAACTCGGCGACCAGCTTTGCCAGATCGCGAATGTCATTCGGCACGCGCAGGCGCTGGCAAAGCCCTTCAACCAGCTTTACGCCAGCCGGACCGTGCCCGTGATGGCGTGGCCACAATTCCTTTGGCGTTAACCCTTTGCCGAGGTCATGGCAGAGAGTGGAAAAGCGCACGTCCACTTCAGGACTGAGCATAGCGGCCATGCTCAGCGTCATCAGGGTGTGAATGCCGGTATCAATTTCCGGGTGCCATTTCGCCGGGGCGGGCACGCCAAACAGCGCATCTATTTCCGGGAACAGCACTTTCAGCGCCCCGCAGTCGCGCAGAACCTGGAAAAAGATCTGCGGATTACGGGTAGTCAGGGCGTTTTCGGTCTCTTTCCAGACGCGTTCTGGCGTCAGGTGTTCCAGCTCGCCCGCGTCGGTCATGGCCGTCATCAGCGCCATCGTCTCGTCGGCGATGCGGAAGCTGAGATGGGCATAACGGGCGGCAAAACGCGCCACGCGCAGTACGCGTAACGGATCTTCAGAAAAGGCGGGGGAAATATGGCGTAAAAGACGGTCGCGCAGATCGTTCTGGCCGCCGTAGACGTCGATAATATGGCCGTTTTCGTCCTGCGCCAGGGCATTAATGGTGAGATCGCGGCGCAGTAAGTCCTGCTCCAGCGTCACATCCGGCGCGGCATAGCAGGTGAAGCCGGTATAACCGGAACCGGATTTCCGTTCGGTTCGCGCCAGGGCGTACTCTTCCCGGCTTTTCGGATGGAGGAACACAGGAAAATCGCGGCCTACCTGCTGGTAGCCCGCGTCAATCATCGCTTCGGGCGTGGCACCGACCACGACCCAGTCTTTATCTTTGACCGGCAGACCTAATAACGCATCACGTACCGCACCACCGACCAGATAACTCTTCACGCCAACACTCCCGTTTTCTCTTTTCGCAAGATGATACGTAAGTGTGGCAGAGAAGACGAGTTAGTTCATCCAGCGGTCTTTACGTTTACGGCTTGGGATAAGGTGAGGAAGCACCAGACCCAGCACCAGACCGACGCCCAGCACTCCGCCGCCATACATAAACCACTGCATGATGATGGTGCGTTGTTTGTCATCCAGCTGTAGATTCGCGGCGTTCACTTTCTTCTGCGCGACGATCAGCTCATTTTTCAGCTTCTGATTTTCATCTTTCAGACCGGCGATCACGCTGTCGCTTTGCGCCACTTTCTGCTGCATCTCTGCGGTGCGCTGGTTCCAGGTGCCGTCGATGTTGTTCAGCTTGTCAGTCAGGGTTTTCACCTGATTTTCCAGATCCGGCACGCGGGTGCGCAGGCTTGGCACCGTGCTCAGCTCTTTCAGCGGGATCCATGAGGTGCGGCCAGAGCTGTCACGAACCTGACCGTAATTGGTGTCTGCGTTAGTTTGCAGCAGGGTCACTTCCTCGCCGGCATTTACCGTACCCACGAGGCGATAATTGTCTCCAGGGCCGCTGCGTACCCAGGTATTCAGTTCATCAGAAACGTAACGTTTCTCTTCAGCGTGGACCGCGGTTGCGGCGCTAAAAGCGAGTAAAGTAAGTCCAATCAGGCGTAATTTAAGCATATCAGTCGTTATTTTCATAAAAAGTGGAACGATAGTAGTGGTATCAGTGTCGCTACGCAAAGGATTCATCATCAATCGGAATCATCTGTGTCATGATTTCCACCGCTTTAAACTTTTACGCCCGTCAAATTGCTCATTGCGTGGCAATTTGGCGCAAAATACTATGTACTGACAAACAAATGGCGAGGAAGTTCGCCTTCATCGACGCGTCTGTGACGCACGCAAAAGTACAAGGCTATGGCACAAGAGATCGAATTAAAGTTTATCGTCGAAAAAGACAGCGCTGACGCGCTCCGCCAGCATCTGAATACGCTGTCCGGCGAGCACCATGAACCCGTACAGCTGCTCAACATCTATTACGAAACGCCGGACAACTGGCTGCGCAACCATGATATGGGCCTGCGCATCCGGGGTGCGAACGGGCGCTACGAGATGACGATGAAAATCGCCGGTCGCGTGGTGGGCGGTTTACACCAGCGTCCGGAATACAATATCGACATCAGTAAGCCAGAACTTGAGCTGGATCGTTTTCCGGCGGAAGTGTGGCCGGAAGGGACGCTGCCCGCAACGCTGTCGGCAGAGGCGCAACCGCTGTTCAGCACCGATTTCTGGCGCGAGAAATGGCTGGTGACGGAAGGCAAGAGCCGCATTGAGATCGCGTTTGATCGGGGTGAAATTAAGGCTGGTGAAGAGCAGGAGCCGATCTGCGAATTGGAACTCGAACTGCTTGAAGGCGACGCGAGCGATGTGCTGAAGCTGGCGCGCAAGCTGGTGAACCAGCCTGGACTGCGTCAGGGCAGCCTGAGTAAAGCGGCACGCGGCTATCACCTGGCCGCCGGGAATGCGCCGCGCGTGCTGCGAGAAACCCCGATTCTGCGCGTTGTGCCGAAAGCCTCCGTTGAGCAGGGGATGGAAGCGGCGCTGGAGCTGGCACTCTCTCAGTGGCAGTTCCACGAGGAGCTGTGGGCGCGTAACGTGAAAAATGCCAAAAAACAGGTGCTGGCCGCTATGGGGCTGGTACGTCATACCCTGACGCTCTTTGGCGGCATTGTACCGCGTAAAGCCAGCACTCACTTACGTGATTTGCTCACTCAAACCGAAACGCTGATGCTTTCCGACGTGTCGGCACAAACGGCGATCTACAGCCCGCAAAACGCCAGCGCGAAACTGGCGCTGACCGAATTTCTGGTGACGCGCGGCTGGCGCACCTTCCTCGATGCGAAAGGGCAGGCCAAAATTGCGGAAAACTTCAAACGTTTTGCGGATATCCACCTCTCCCGTCACGCGGCCGAACTGAGAACCACCTTTGCGCATCCGCTGGGCGACCAGTATGGCGATCAGCTTCCCCGCCTGGCGCGTAACATCGACAGCATGTTGCTGCTGTCGGGTGCGTATGAGGGCGTGAAGGCGCAGGCCTGGCTGGAGAACTGGCAGGGGCTTAAGCATGCCATCGAGACCCGTCAGCAGATTGAGATCGAGCATTTCCGCAACGAGGCCATTTCGCAGGATCCGTACTGGCTGCACAGCGGAAAACGTTAATTCTGGCAAGGAACCCCTGATATGCCGCTTTCTTCGCAGTTACAGCAGCACTGGCAGACCGTTTGCGAACGCCTGCCTGAGTCGTTACCCGCGTCATCGTTAAGCGAGCAGGCGAAAAGCGTGCTCACGTTCAGTGATTTTGTGCAGGAGAGCGTCAGCGCTAACCCGGACTGGCTGGCAGAGCTGGAAAGCGCGCCGCCGCAGGCTGACGAGTGGCGGCATTATGCTGGCTGGCTGCAAACCGCGCTGGCAGAGGTGGCAGACGAAGCCACGCTGATGCGCGTTCTGCGTCAGTTCCGCCGCCGGGTGATGGTACGCATTGCCTGGGCGCAGGCGCTGGAGCTGGTGAGTGAAGAGAGCACCTTGCAGCAGTTGAGCGAGCTGGCGCAGACGCTGATCGTCGCCGCGCGGGACTGGCTCTACGCCGCCTGCTGTAAAGAGTGGGGCACGCCGTGCAGCGAGGAAGGGGTTCCTCAGCCACTGTTGATCCTGGGGATGGGCAAGCTGGGCGGCTGCGAGCTGAACTTCTCCTCAGACATCGATCTGATTTTTGCCTGGCCCGAGAACGGCTCCACGCGCGGCGGCCGTCGCGAGCTGGACAATGCCCAGTTCTTTACTCGTCTGGGGCAGCGGCTGATTAAGGCGCTGGATCAGCCCACGCAGGATGGTTTTGTTTACCGCGTGGACATGCGCCTGCGTCCGTTTGGCGACAGCGGGCCACTGGTGCTGAGCTTTGCCGCGCTGGAAGATTACTACCAGGAGCAGGGTCGCGACTGGGAGCGTTACGCGATGGTCAAAGCGCGGATCATGGGCGACAGCGACGATGCCTACGCCAACGAGCTGCGCGCCATGCTGCGCCCGTTCGTGTTCCGCCGCTACATCGACTTCAGCGTTATCCAGTCCCTGCGAAATATGAAAGGGATGATTGCCCGCGAGGTGCGTCGCCGTGGCCTGAAAGACAACATCAAGCTCGGTGCTGGCGGTATTCGTGAGATCGAATTTATCGTCCAGGTCTTCCAGCTGATACGCGGCGGGCGTGAACCTTCTCTGCAATCCCGCTCGCTGCTGCCGACGCTAAGCGCTATCGATCAGCTGCATCTGCTGCCGGAAGGCGACGCGCAAACGCTGCGTGACTCTTATCTCTTCCTGCGTCGTCTGGAAAATTTGCTGCAAAGTATCAACGACGAACAGACCCAGACGTTGCCGGGCGATGAGCTGAACCGGGCGCGTCTGGCCTGGGGGATGCGGGTGGATGACTGGGCGGCGCTGACGCAACGGCTGGAAGCGCATATGGCGGGCGTGCGCCGCATCTTTAACGATCTGATCGGCGACGACGAAACTGAATCGCAGGACGATGCGCTCTCCGAGCACTGGCGCGAACTGTGGCAGGACGCGCTCCAGGAAGATGACACCACGCCGGTGCTGGCGCACTTAAGCGACGATGCCCGCCATCGCGTGGTGGCGTTGATTGCCGATTTCCGCCTCGAACTGAACAAACGCGCTATCGGCCCACGCGGTCGTCAGGTGCTGGATCATCTGATGCCGCATCTGCTGAGCGATGTCTGCTCCCGCGACGATGCGCCGGTGCCGCTGTCGCGCATGATGCCGCTGCTGAGCGGGATCGTCACGCGTACCACTTACCTTGAGCTGTTAAGCGAGTTTCCCGGCGCGCTGAAGCACCTGATTTCCCTCTGCGCCGCCTCGCCGATGGTGGCGAACAAGCTGGCGCGTTATCCGCTGCTGCTGGACGAACTGCTCGACCCGAATACCCTCTATCAGCCGACGGCGACGGATGCCTACCGCGACGAGCTGCGTCAGTATCTGCTGCGCGTACCTGAAGAGGACGAAGAGCAACAGCTTGAGGCGCTGCGTCAGTTTAAGCAGGCACAGATGCTGCGCGTGGCGGCGGCAGATATCGCCGGTACCCTGCCGGTAATGAAAGTGAGCGATCACTTAACCTGGCTGGCGGAAGCGATCATCGACGCGGTTGTCCATCAGGCGTGGGTGCAGATGGTAGCCCGCTACGGCCAGCCGAAGCACCTTGCTGACCGTGAAGGCCGCGGTTTTGCGGTGGTGGGGTACGGCAAGCTGGGCGGCTGGGAACTGGGCTACAGCTCCGATCTGGATCTGATTTTCCTCCACGACTGTCCGGCAGACGTCATGACCGACGGCGAACGTGAGATTGACGGACGGCAGTTCTACCTGCGCCTGGCCCAGCGCATCATGCACCTGTTCAGCACTCGCACCTCATCCGGCATTCTGTATGAAGTGGATGCGCGTCTGCGCCCGTCCGGCGCGGCAGGCATGCTGGTCACCTCGACGGAGGCTTTCGCCGACTATCAGAAGAACGAAGCCTGGACGTGGGAGCATCAGGCGCTGGTGCGCGCCCGCGTGGTGTATGGCGATCCGCAGCTCAAAACGCAGTTCGATGCGATCCGCAAGGCGGTCATGACGACCCCGCGCGAGGGCAGTACGCTGCAAACCGAAGTGCGGGAAATGCGGGAGAAGATGCGCGCGCACCTTGGCAACAAACATCGCGATCGCTTTGATATCAAAGCCGATGAAGGCGGGATTACCGATATTGAGTTTATCACTCAGTACCTGGTGCTGCTGCACGCGCACGATAAACCGAAGCTGACCCGCTGGTCGGATAACGTGCGCATACTGGAACTGCTGGCGCAGAACGACATTATGGATGAGCAGGAGGCGCAGGCCTTAACCCGCGCCTACACCACACTGCGTGATGAGTTGCACCATCTGGCATTACAGGAACAGCCGGGCCATGTGGCGCTGGACTGTTTCGCCGACGAACGCGCGCAGGTGACTACAAGCTGGCAGAAGTGGCTAGTGGAACCGTGCGTAACAAAACAAGTGTGATATTATCGCGCGCAAATTTTGAATCTTTCTGGAGTCAGGAATGAAAGTAACACTGCCAGAGTTTGAACGTGCTGGAGTTATGGTTGTCGGTGATGTGATGCTGGATCGCTACTGGTATGGGCCGACCAGCCGCATCTCTCCGGAAGCACCGGTACCGGTGGTAAAGGTCGACACCATTGAAGAGCGTCCCGGTGGCGCGGCAAACGTGGCGATGAACATAGCCTCTCTGGGCGCACATTCGCGTCTGGTTGGCCTGACCGGCATTGACGATGCGGCGCGTGCGCTGAGCAAGTCGCTGGCGGACGTTAATGTGAAGTGTGACTTCGTTTCTGTTCCGACCCACCCAACCATCACCAAGCTTCGCGTGCTGTCGCGTAACCAGCAGCTAATCCGCCTCGACTTTGAAGAAGGATTCGAAGGCGTTGATCCCGAGCCGCTGCACGAGCGCATTAACCAGGCGTTGGGCAATATTGGCGCGCTGGTGCTGTCTGATTATGCCAAAGGCGCGCTGGCGAGCGTGCAGACCATGATCCAGCTGGCGCGCAAAGCCAGCGTTCCGGTGCTGATCGACCCGAAAGGCACCGATTTCGAGCGCTATCGCGGCGCAACCCTGCTGACGCCCAACCTCTCTGAGTTCGAAGCGGTGGCGGGCAAGTGCAAAACTGAAGAAGAGCTGGTTGAGCGCGGCATGAAAATCATCGCTGATTTCGAGCTGTCTGCGCTGCTGGTGACCCGTTCCGAGCAGGGCATGACGCTGCTGCAACCGGGCAAGGCGCCGCTGCATATGCCAACCCAGGCGCAGGAAGTGTACGACGTGACCGGTGCCGGTGATACGGTGATTGGCGTGCTGGCGGCGACGCTGGCGGCGGGTAACTCCCTGGAAGAAGCATGCTACTTCGCGAACGCCGCGGCGGGTGTGGTCGTCGGTAAACTCGGGACCTCCACCGTTTCGCCAATTGAGCTGGAAAACGCGGTGCGTGGGCGTGCGGATACCGGCTTTGGCGTCATGACCGAAGACGAGCTGAAAGTGGCCGTTGCCGCCGCGCGCAAACGTGGTGAAAAAGTGGTGATGACGAACGGCGTGTTCGACATCCTGCATGCGGGCCACGTGTCGTATCTGGCGAATGCGCGCAAGCTGGGCGACCGCCTGATTGTGGCGGTCAACAGCGATGCCTCAACCAAACGTCTGAAGGGTGAAACGCGTCCGGTTAACCCGCTGGAGCAGCGCATGATAGTGCTCGGCGCGCTGGAAGCGGTGGACTGGGTGGTCTCATTTGAAGAAGACACCCCGCAGCGCCTGATTGCCGGAATTTTGCCTGACCTGCTGGTGAAGGGCGGTGATTACAAACCAGAGCAAATCGCAGGTAGCGAAGAGGTCTGGGCGAATGGTGGTGAAGTAATGGTGCTCAACTTTGAGGACGGGTGTTCAACCACCAACATCATTAAGAAGATCCAGAAAGACAGTCAGTAAAAAACGGGCCTGTTGGCCCGTTCGTTTTTCACCCTCTCCCTGTGGGAGAGGGCTGGGGTGAGGGCATCAGGCCGCACTTATGCCTGGTCATCCACCGGTGGAATAGCTGGCGCTGGCTTCACTTCTTCCGGCGCATTGCGGTTTTCCAGCTCGGTCAAACGTTGTTCCAGCAGCGCCAGCTTCTCGCGGGTGCGCAGCAGCACCTGCGTCTGCACGTCAAACTCTTCGCGGCTGACTAAATCAAGGCGAACCAACTGTGCCTGCAACGTCTGGCGGATTTTCTTCTCAACGTCATCACCAAACTCACGAATACCTTTCGGCATGGACTCATGAACCTGACGCGCGATCTGCTCAATTTTCTTTGGGTCAATCATTGTCGTTTCCCTTGATGAAAAGGTGTTAGTGCCTATTGTAGCGTGTCATGCCGCGGGTTAAACAAAATTGTTTGAAGCTTATGCATTGCCCAGGGTAATCAATAGCGTTATAGTTATCTCGCTTATTCTCAGGGCGGGGCGAAATTCCCCACCGGCGGTAAATCAGCTTAACGCTGAAAGCCCGCGAGCGCTTTGGGTGAATTCTCAAAGGTCAGCAGATCCGGTGTAATTCCGGGGCCGACGGTTAGAGTCCGGATGGGAGAGAGTAACGATCCAGTCGGGCAAAGCCCGCTCACGTTATTTTTTTGCCGCTTGCACGGCGCTCCTAAGACTGCCCTGATTCTGGTAACCATAAAGTTAATGAGGTTTTTTTACCATGAATCAGACGCTACTTTCCTCTTTTGGCACTTCAACTCAACGTGTTGAACATGCACTGGATGCCCTGCGCGAAGGCCGCGGTGTGATGGTGCTTGACGATGAAAACCGTGAAAACGAAGGCGACATGATTTTTGCCGCCGAGAACATGACCGTTGAGCAGATGGCGCTGACCATCCGTCACGGTAGCGGCATCGTATGCCTGTGCATCACCGAAGACCGTCGCCAGCAGCTTGATCTGCCGATGATGGTTGAAAACAACACCAGCGCCTTTGGTACTGGCTTCACTGTGACCATTGAAGCGGCGCATGGCGTAACCACCGGTGTGTCGGCGGCTGACCGTCTGACCACCGTGCGTGCAGCGATTGCTGATGGTGCGAAACCTTCCGATCTGCACCGTCCTGGTCACGTCTTCCCGCTGCGCGCGCAGCCGGGCGGCGTGCTGACCCGTGGTGGTCATACCGAAGCGACCATCGATCTGGTGACGCTGGCTGGCTTCAAACCCGCAGGCGTGCTGTGCGAACTGACCAACGATGATGGCACCATGGCGCGTGCGCCGGAGTGCATCACCTTTGCGCGTCTGCACAATATGCCAGTGGTGACGATTGAAGATCTGGTTGAGTACCGCCGCGCGCACGAGCGCAAAGCCAGCTGAACATGCTGATGTAAAAAAGCCGGGGAAACCCGGTTTTTTTGTTTCTAGTGGTAGTTAATTTTGAACAGTACCACGGTTTCGAACGGCCCGGACTGAATCGCTTTTCCTTCTTCCCGTGAAAGTTCAGCTGTGTAGTTTTGCTCAACATTCATCTTATCGCCCGTAAAATCGGCGTACTCTTTGTACTGGTTGAAGGTGTAAGGGGCCGTTCCGTTAAGAATACGCAGTTTTAACCCATTCCCTATCAGCACCGCAGTGTCGTCTGCGCTGAGCGTTTCGGTTGTGTAAAACGACGAGTCCATCTTAAATCCATCCGAGCACTGGGCATCCTGGACTTTGGTGGTTCGTATTGAAAACGTGCGCAAACGCGTCTGCTGATTCACGATGTCGCGCGCGCTGAAGGTGCCAAAGTCGATCTCCTGATTCTCAGGGTAAATGGTAAACGTCGCCCCGCAATCAAGCACCGTAATGTTTTGCAGTCCGTTGATGTGATACTTAAGGTTCTTCGCATCGGCCATCTGATTAACGCCGCCCTTACCGTCAAACTGCACAACGATGTAATCGCTGAGCGAGCTGACATAGCCATGTGGCGGCATAGCCTTAATTCTCACGAAAAGTCGTAAACGGGCGACGAACGTGCGCGTAATGTGGATATCATCCGGATTGCCAGAGCAGATGCGATTCTCCCAACCCATCTGGCGGATTTGATCCGGGGTGTAAATGGTGATGTTATCGTTGTCCAGGCACTGGCGGGTATCCACGCCGTTGGGCTGGCCTGTGGCATCGTAATCTATGCCTTCATAGGTGACGCCCAGTTCATAATAGGGATCGGTTGCGGCAGGATAAGGGTTTACCCAGGCAAAAACATCTTCCGGCTTGAAACCGCTTGTGACGTTATTGTCACACGTCACCGGAATTTTAATGTCATCAGACTCCCATATTTTTTGGCCAACCTGAGCGTTGCTGGGTATGGCAAAAGGGGAGATCGTTTTTGTCTCCTCGACGGGGCCGCCAGATCCACCCAGATAGCAGTTGAGCGCCAGCGCTTCTTTCAAAGGCAGCGTTGTAAGCAGCAATGTAAGCAGGAAACTAGTGAGCTTTCGCATCTTTATCGATTTTCCGTTCGTTAAGCTTACATAGCACCGTTCCGGTGCACTGTACGTCGACTTTTTTCAGTGCGCCGTAATCGTCGATGTAGCCGATGCTGTAATAACTACCGTGGTAATCGCCGGTAGAGGCGGTTGCCGTGGCGAAAGGCGCAATCATCAGACTGTCAAAACCCGGCAGCATGGTTTTGGCATTTTTGCTCAGCCACGCCAGCGTGATGTAGTACGGCGTAGGGTTGTGGACCGTGAGCCCTTTCGCGTTGGCGGTAATTTCCATACGCATTTCAGTCAGTTCGCCAGATTTTTTGCGAATCGCTTCCGGACGCCAGAAGAGCTTAATTCGGCTCTGCATGGCAACCTGCATCACGCTGCGCTCCTCGCTGGCGCTGGTGCTTTTAGGCGGTACTTCACGCAGGTTGAAATAAAACAGCGATTCCCTGTCTTTTGGCAACTGGCGGGTAGCGGCTTGTTTAACAATTCTTACCTGCGACGAGGCGCCCGCTTCGATACGTTGAATGGGGGGAAGCGCCATAAAGTGCACATCTTCTTTTTGCCCCTTTTCATCTTCAATCCAGGAGAGCGCCAGATAAGGCAGCGCCTTGCTCTGGTTGTCCACTTTCAGGCTGCTGGCCTTGTCGCTTTCTGGAAAAACAATGCGCGTGCGGTCCAGGTTAATGGCCGCGTGGGCGGGAAATGTTGTGCTGATCAGCATCAGGCACAGGCTTTTAATCGGCGTTAATTTCATGATGATTTCTTACTGGCACGGCAGTATCAACTGCATACTGTTTTCTAAGTGAGAAGGTAACGAGAAGCGACACTGTTGGTTGTCGCCCCATGTCACGCGAAACTGCTGTTCTGGCTCAACGGCGCCGAGCCAGACGCGGCCTTCATCGGCCACCATCCCAACCTGTAAATTGCTTTCATCCAGGCGAACAATCGCCCCAAGTGGTGGTGTTCCTGACGACATCCGCAAAACGCCTGTTACGTCCTGACCTGCGCGCGTGGCAATCTGACGATAACCAATGGCCCCCTCAGTCCAGGTTGAGGTCACGACGCGGTTGTCCACGTCCACGCCATCCGGAAGGTTGTTCATATTGACCTGCACGCTGGAGGGGGAATAGCTGGAGAATGACGGTAAAACGCCGATGCCAAAACGGTTAGTTTCATCGCGCGACATGTTCAGCGGGATATGGCCTACCCCGTCGGTGCTGACCATTACGCGGGGTTCATTACCGTAACTGCGCCGGTGCAGCGCGGCGCCTTTCGCCGTTGAGGTGAAGGAACCGCTCCAGCTCGCGCTGAGGGAGTTATATTCGTTAGCTTTATAGCTGCCGGAGAGATTGAGATCGCCGTACGCAGAATAATGCTGATAATTCCCGCTGACCTGCGCGCCGGAATCTGGCTTCCCGCTCTCCGTACCTGCGGAAACGCCCCAGGTATTATTGCGATCCGACGTGTCATACCACGACACGTTATGGCTCAGCGTGTCGCTGTTACGCAGGTCATAGTTAAGTCGATGATCGGGATCGAGCGGTACGCTGAGCGAGAGATAAAACTGAGTATCGTCATTCTCGTCTTCCTCCTCGTAATGCGTTTTACTCCAGGACAGGGTTACGCCAAGGTTCTTCCAGCGACCTATATCAAAGTTGTAGCCCGCCGTGATGCTGCCGGTCGTGGAGGGTGAATCATTCCACCATGTCTGACGCAGCATATTGACGTACAGGTTCAGGGATAACGCTGAAATGTACTGGCTTGCCGTCACGCTCAGGGTTTGTTTTTCCGACTGGCGGTCACCATCGTCATAATCCAGGTAGCGGGCGTAGCTCAAAAACTGTGGGTCTGAGTAGCGGTAGCTGGCGAGCGTAAGCTGACTGCCGGTGGTATCGAAACGCTTGCTGTAGTTAATGCGATAGCTGTAACCCGTCTGGCTGCGCTGGTGTGGCAGCTGGCTGGTAGCCTGCGTGACGTCAAAAGAGAGCGCCCCCAGCCAGGCCATATTCTGGCCGATCCCGGCAGCGACGGAACGATAACGGTCGCCATCGGCCAGCGTGCCGCCATACAGAGAGGTGTGCGACAGCATGCCCCAGGAAAATTCGCCGCTCATGAAGGCGTTATCTTCAACATCATGGGAGGCGCCCTGGCGCGCTTTACCCGCCGCGAGCTTATAGCGCACCTGGCCCTTGCGCGTTAAAAACGGCACGGATTCAGCCGAGACCTGGAAGGTGTTGACGCGTCCGTCTTCTTCCGTGACTTTGACGTCCAGCGTGCCCTGAACCGACTGGTTAAGATCCTGAATAACAAAGGGTCCTGGTGGCACTTTACTCTGGTAAATCACGCGATCGGCAAGGCTTACGGCCACGGTGGCGTTGGTTTGTGCTATTCCGGTAATCTGTGGGGCATAGCCGCGAAGCGACCATGGCAGCATACGTTCATCGCTGATTAGCGATGCGCCGGTGTAGGTGAAGGCGTCAAAAATGGAGGACTGGAAATCCGTTTCACCCAGCGTCAGTTTCGCACCGATCGAGGGCAGAGGGCGGAACATATACACGCGTGAAAAACGGCCATCCTGCTCTGAGCCTGCTTCAGTATCGCTTCGCGTGTACTGGTAATCGCTTCGCAGGCGCCACGCGCCCATGTTCGCACCGGCGGTACCATAGGTATTGGCGTTGTCATTGCTGCCGCTGCTATTGGGCTGATAATGGCTGGCAAAAAGATTGTAATCCAGCAGTATGCCTGGCACGCCGTTGTCCCAGGTGGATGGCGGCATCCAGTCAACCGCACGGTATTGCAGCCACGCCTGGGGGATCGTTACTTTCAGGGTCTGGCTGCCTTGCTCAAAAATAAATTTGATGTCTGGTCTGGTGGCGAAATCAACGCATCCCTCTTTTTCCGGCAAAGCGTGACGAACGTCATCCTGCAATGCGAATGTATCGGCCAGCTCGGGGGGAATACAGACCTGAACTGCGTTATTTATTTCTCGCCAGCGAAGCTGCCAGCCATTTGCCAGCGGAATATCATTAACTGAAACCGTAACGAAATAGCTTCCCGGCGTAACCGATATTTGATCTTTAAAACGTGATAAATCGACGCTGCCGCGCTGATCTTTATCGATGGCGTTTATATTAAATTCAGTGGCAGAGGCAACTATCGTCATTAACAGGGACGCAATGATGATTATCCATTGTACTTTGTATGTCATCATCCTGTTACTCGAATAAATAAAGAGTGCCGACCGGCATGGATTGCCAGTCGGCTGATACCGTGACGTAACGGAATTATTTGTACATCAGGACGTAGTTAGCCGTGGCTTCAACCTGGCCTGCCGTCGCAGTTTTACCTGTTGGGACTTCCATAACCGCTTTGAAATGCAGCGTCTGGGTGGTTGAACCCGCCAGCAGATCAAGCACGTTTGGCTGACCAAGCGTGATGTTGCCTTCCGCGTTATCCAGCAGACGGACGCCCACGTTCTGCGCACCGTTTGCAAAGGTGTTGCTCATCAGGCTGGTATCCGTCGCATCTGTCGCTGCGCTGGTAAAGGTCACTTCCACTTTAGTAATTGGCGTGTCGGTTTCGTCTGCCGGATCGTCAAGCTGGCAGTTTTCCAGATTGATATCGACCGGAACCGGCGTGGATTTTTTGTTGGCGTTGATAACGGCCGTAGTCACTTCACCCAGGTCGACTTCTTTATCAACGCTGTCTGGAGCGATGCTGCATGGTGCGTCAATAACCACGCCTTTGAATTTGATTTTGCCTGAGCCTTGATCATCAGCAAACGCAGAACCCGATACAATGGCAGCCATAGCTGCCGCTAACAGCAATTTTTTACCCATATACATGAAAATATCCTTTTTCAGATTGATTCGTAATGTGAATATTTGACCTGCTCCCCGTTGATTAGTACACCCCGATGTTAGTAATGTCTTCATAAGCCACATGAGGACATCCCCATGAAGAAGCGTTTTTCCGACGAACAGATCATCAG
>NZ_JBMKHN010000019.1:0-64035 GCF_049238425.1 Enterobacter cloacae complex sp. IR5401
TTCAATCTGAGCCATGATCAAACTCTTCAATTTAAAAGTTTGATGCTCAATGAATTAAACTTCGTAATGAATTACGTGTTCACTCGTTGAGACTTGGTATTCATTTAGTGTCCGAGGACGTTAAGAATCCATGTCACTTTGAGTGCCCACACAGATTGTCTGATAAATTGTTAAAGAGCAGTGCCGCTTCGTTTTCGCTGCGGCGCGGGGTGTGCATATTACGCTTTCCCGCTTCAGAGTCAAGCGTTTGTTTTGCTTTTCTCTGCTGACCCGGCGGCTTGCGTGCCGTTGTTCCGTGTCAGTGGAGGCGCATTATAGGGAGTTCTTCTGAAGTGACAAGCACTAAATACAAAAAACTTTTCGTTCGCTCATTTTTCAAACTCAACGCTTATTAAACCCGCGCATCGTCCGTTAAATGCGCAATTTCACGGGCAAAACTGGCGACCTGAGCCCAGTCGGTATAAACCACTTCTTTACGCGTATCCGTTTCCCCGCCCGTCATTTTCATGATCAGGCGGATCATAAAGCGGTCGTACCAGCGGTAACGCGGGTAACGCAGCGCGCCAGCAAAGACAGAACAGATATCGGGCTGCCATGGCGAACTCAGCAAAAACTTACGCGTATAGCTGTTAGTCTGCGGCGTACGCTTCTCTGCTTTACGGGCAACCAGGTTGACCGAGTAAAACGCGCCAGGCAGCTGAGCGAGTTCCGCCGTATGCTTTTTCACAAAGCGATCCAGCGCCGGATGGAAATGGCCGTAACGAATTGAAGCGCCAATGACCACGCGGTCGTAATCCTGCCAGGCAATCTGTTCAGTGCGATTCAGGTTCACCACATCAGAATAAATGCCCAGCTCTTTGAGTTCAGAAGCCAGATATGAAGCAATCTCACGCGTTTGTCCGTCACGCGTTGAGAAAAGAATTAACGTTTTCACCAATGTCTCCTTACTCACGCCAGAATGTTGGGGTAAACAGCACCAGCAGCGTAAAGACCTCAAGACGCCCAAACAGCATATTGGCGATTAAGATCCACTTCGCCACCGGGTTCATACTGGCGAAGTTATCCGCCACGACGCCCAGCCCCGGCCCCAGGTTGTTTAACGTTGCCACCACAGAGGCGAAGGCAGAAAAATCATCCACGCCCGTGGCGATTATCGCCAGCATACTGACAATAAAGACCAGTGCATAAGCGGAGAAGAATCCCCACACCGCTTCGAGGATGCGTTCCGGCAGCGCGCGGTTCCCCAGCTTAATACTGTAAACCGCATTCGGGTGGACCAGACGTTTCAGCTCACGGTTCCCCTGCTTGAACAGCAGCAGAATACGGATCACCTTCAGACCGCCGCCCGTTGACCCGGCACAGCCGCCGATAAACGCAGAGCACAACAGCAGCACCGGCAGGAACAGCGGCCAACGCGCAATACTGTCCGTGGTGAAACCGGCGGTTGTTGCCATCGATACCACCTGGAAGAAGGCCTGGTTCAGGGTCGTGACCGCCGAGTTATAGACATCGTGGAACCACAGTACCAGGGTACAGATGATCACCAGAGTCAGCTGGACGCCAATAAACATCCGGAATTCCGGGTCGCGCCAGTACACCTTCAGGCTCCGTCCGCTAAGCAACGAGAAGTGTAGACCGTAGTTACAGCCTGAGATCAGCAAAAAGATGGCAATGATGGTATTGATTGTCGGGCTGTCGAAGTAGCCGACGCTGGCATCGTGGGTGGAGAACCCGCCGATAGCAATAGTCGCAAAGCTGTGCCCGATGGCATCAAACGCAGGCATCCCGGCAAACCACAGCGCCAGCGCGCAGGCCACCGTCAGCAGGACATAGATAAGCCACAGGGTTTTCGCCGTCTCCGCAATACGCGGGCGCATTTTGTTATCTTTCAGCGGGCCGGGCATCTCCGCCCGGTAAAGCTGCATCCCCCCGACGCCCAGAATCGGCAGGATAGCCACCGCCAGGACAATGATCCCCATACCGCCGAACCACTGGAGCATCTGCCGGTAAAAGAGAATCGCATGCGGGAGCGAATCCAGCCCCACAAGCGTGGTGGCCCCGGTGGTCGTTAATCCGGAGAACGATTCAAAAAACGCATCCGTGACGGTGAGATTCGGTTGTTCGGAGAAGATAAACGGCAGCGCACCCACGCTTCCCAGTACCGTCCAGAACAGGACCACAATCAGAAACCCCTCCCGGGATTTCAGTTCACCTTTCTCACGGCGGTTTGGCCACCACAGCAGGGAGCCAATCGTCAGCGCGACAAAAAAGGTTTGCGTAAATGCACGCCCCGCACCGTCCCGGTAGATGAGCGCCACCAGTCCGGGAATGATCATTGTCCCGGAGAAAAGTATGACCAGCAATCCAACGATTCGGGTAATGGCACGAAAATGCATCTCTGCCGCTTCCTTAGGTATTCAAAATTGTGAGGTGGGGATTATTCTTCAATCGGCAGTAATTGCAATGAACCGCGACTAAAATCAGCGAGTTTTGCTGAAAAAGCAGCCAGTTCCGCCTGAGGAAGCGCCACGCGTAATTGCACCATTGCCTGATAATCACTGTGTGCGATGACACCGTTAAACTGTTTAAGCAGTGCTTCGATACCCGATAGCTGGGCGTAATCGCATAACAAAGTATATTCCGTAAGTGGCGTTTTGCGGGTTGTTATCAGAAGATTAAGCGCCTGCTGGACACCACCTCCGTAGGCTTTGACCAGCCCTCCGGTGCCTAACAAAATGCCCCCGTAGTAGCGGACCACGACGGCGGTGATTTCACCCACGCCGCTGCCCATCAACTGGGAGAGCATCGGTTTTCCGGCCGTACCCGCCGGTTCACCGTCGTCAGAAAACCCGAGCTGCTGTGAGTCGTCTGGCGGCCCTGCGACCCACGCCACACAGTGATGGCGGGCATCCGGGTGCTGCGCGCGGACGGACTCGACGAACGCCTTCGCCGCCTCCACGCCGTCGGTATGCGCCAACAGCGTGATAAAGCGGCTTTTTTTGATTTCCTCAACAAAGGTGACCGGCTCGGCCGGTATCAGCCAGCTTTCCATCAGGCCAGCTTCAAATCTCGCGTCATGTTCTCAATGCTGTTCTCGTGAATAACCACGTTATCCTCGATACGAATGCCGCCATAAGGCTTCAGCGCTTCAATTTTCTCCCAGTTGAAGTGTTTGCTGAATTGCCCTTCGCGCCACGGCGCCAGCAGGGATTCAATAAAGTAGATGCCCGGCTCGATGGTCAATACCATACGCGGCGCCAGAACGCGGGTGCAGCGCAGATAAGGATATTTAGACGGTGCCGCCAGGTGCGTGCCGGTATCATCCTGCATAAAGCCCGCGACGTCATGAACCTGCAAACCCAGCGGGTGGCCGATACCATGCGGCATAAATGGCCCGGTCAAATCGTTCTCAACCATCGCCTCTTCGCTCATGTCTTTGATAATCTGATGCTTACGCAGCAGTTTAGCGATGCGCTGATGGAACTGGATGTGATAATCCACGTAGCTGGTTCCGGCCTTCATGGTGCCAATCAGCGCCAGCTGTTCGTCGTTCACGTCTTTAATCAATTGCGCAAAATCGGTATCCGCATTCGCCGCCCAGGTACGGGTCAGGTCTGCCGCATAACCATTGTACTCAGCCCCCGCGTCCAGCAGGAAGCTACGCATCTCAGCCGGAACCTGATGATCCAGTTTGGTGTAGTGCAGAACCGAGGCATGTTCATTCAGCGCCACGATGTTGCTGTACGGCACGTCGGTATCGCGGTGGCCGGTCGCCGTCAGGTAAGCCTGATTGATATCGAACTCGCTCATACCGGACTGGAACGCTTCGTGCGCCGCACGGTGGCCATTCACCGCCGTTTTTTGCGCTTCACGCATGCAGTAAAGTTCGTAGTCGGTCTTGTAGGCGCGATAGTAGTGCAGATAATCCAGCACGCCTTTCGGGTTGAGTTTATCTGCCGGAATATCCAGACCCAGCGCGCGCTCAGGAACCGGACCAATGTAGCCGATGTTGCCGCGCGCCGCTGGCAGCTGGCTGCCTATGCCGTCTGCTTTTGGCAGCGCAATCACGTCAATTTCTTCGGTCCAGAATGAGGTCGGCAGCGGCTCCACGTTGTGCCAGTAATCGACCGGCAGGTAGAACCACAGTTTCGGCTTGTTCACGCCATCCACCAGCAGCCAGCAATTTGGAACCTGCGTGACAGGCACCCAGGCTTTAAACTGCGGGTTAACCTTGAAGGGATAAGCATGGTCATCAAGAAAAGTATTCATCAGCTCGCCGGAGTGGATCAGCAGGGCATCCAGCTTGAAGCGGGCCAGTACATCGCGGGTACGTTCCTGTAGGGTAACGATATGATTTTTATAAAGCGAAGCCAGTGAGTCCATCATTCTTCCTTTCGTTTTTTTGACCTCAAGTCATCGCATCTTAGCACACCTCACTCCGGCTGCGTGATTTCCACCGACCGTGATCAGTGCAGCAATTTCTTAATGACTAATTTGCATTTTATTAACATAAATTCCACACTCCGTTTCATCTGGTATGACCAGATCCAATTGCTGGATTCAGGAGACCGACATGCTCTACAAAGGCGACACCCTGTACGTAGACTGGCTGGAAGATGGCATTGCCGAACTGGTGTTCGATGCCCCCGGCTCAGTGAATAAGCTTGATACCGCGACGGTGGCCAGTCTTGGCCAGGCGCTGGATGTACTTGAAAAGCAATCAGATTTAAAAGGGCTGCTGCTGCGCTCCAACAAAGCGGCCTTTATCGTTGGCGCGGATATCACCGAATTCCTGTCGCTGTTCCTGGTGCCCGAAGAACAGCTGAGCCAGTGGCTGCACTTCGCGAACAGCGTCTTTAATCGTCTGGAAGATCTGCCTGTCCCGACCCTTTCTGCCGTCAACGGTTACGCGCTGGGCGGCGGCTGCGAATGCGTGTTAGCCACTGATTACCGTCTGGCGACCCCGGACCTGCGTATCGGCCTGCCGGAAACCAAGCTGGGCATCATGCCGGGCTTTGGCGGCTCCGTCCGTATGCCGCGCATGCTGGGCGCCGACAGCGCGCTGGAGATCATTGCCGCGGGTAAAGACGTCGGCGCAGAACAGGCGCAGAAAATTGGCCTGGTCGACGGCGTTGTAAAACCTGAGAAGCTTGTTGAAGGCGCACTCGCCATTCTGCGTCAGGCCATTAACGGCGACCTCGACTGGAAAGCCAAACGTCAGCCGAAGCTGGAGCCGTTGAAGCTCAGCAAAATTGAAGCCACCATGAGCTTCACCATCGCCAAAGGCATGGTGATGCAGACGGCGGGTAAACACTACCCGGCGCCGATCACGGCGGTGAAAACCATTGAAGCGGCAGCCCGTCTGGGCCGTGATGACGCCCTGAAGCTGGAAAACCAGAGCTTTGTCCCGCTGGCGCACACCAACGAAGCCCGCGCGCTGGTTGGTATCTTCCTTAACGATCAGTTTGTGAAGGGCAAAGCCAAACAACTCACCAAAAACGTTGAAACGCCAAAACACGCGGCGGTACTCGGCGCGGGCATTATGGGGGGCGGCATCGCCTACCAGTCTGCCTGGAAAGGCGTGCCGGTGGTGATGAAGGACATCAACGAGAAATCCCTGACGCTGGGCATGACCGAAGCGGCCAAGCTGCTGAATAAACAGCTTGAGCGCGGCAAAATTGATGGTCTGAAGCTTGCAGGCGTGATCTCCACCATCCAGCCAGTGCTGGAATACAGCGGGTTCGACCGTGTGGACGTGGTGGTTGAAGCGGTCGTCGAGAACCCGAAAGTGAAAAAAGCGGTGCTGGCCGAAACCGAAGACAAGGTGCGTCCGGAAACCGTGCTGGCCTCTAACACCTCCACCATTCCTATCAGCGAACTGGCGAGCGTGCTGAAGCGTCCGGAAAACTTCTGCGGGATGCACTTCTTTAACCCGGTGCACCGCATGCCGCTGGTCGAAGTGATCCGTGGGGAGAAAACCTCCGACGAAACCATCGCCAAAGTGGTGGCGTGGGCGAGCAAGATGGGCAAAACGCCGATCGTCGTTAACGACTGCCCGGGCTTCTTCGTTAACCGCGTGTTGTTCCCTTACTTCGCCGGCTTCAGCCAGCTGCTGCGCGACGGCGCAGACTTCCGCAAAATCGATAAAGTGATGGAAAAACAGTTCGGCTGGCCGATGGGCCCGGCGTATCTGCTGGACGTTGTCGGCATCGATACTGCCCATCACGCGCAGGCGGTGATGGCGGCGGGCTTCCCGCAGCGCATGCAGAAAGACTATCGCGACGCCATTGACGCCCTGTTCGACGCCAATCGCTTTGGTCAGAAAAACGGTCTGGGCTTCTGGCGCTATAAAGAAGACAGCAAAGGCAAACCGAAAAAAGAAGAAGATGCGGCGGTGGATGGCCTGCTGGCCGACGTCAGTCAGCCGAAACGCGACTTCACTGACGACGAGATCATCGCCCGGATGATGATCCCGATGATCAACGAAGTGGTGCGCTGCCTCGAAGAAGGCATTATCGCCAGCCCGGCAGAAGCGGATATGGCGCTGGTGTACGGCCTCGGCTTCCCTCCGTTCCACGGCGGCGCGTTCCGCTGGCTGGATACGCTCGGCAGCGCTCGCTATCTCGATATGGCTCAGCAGTACCAGCACCTCGGCCCGCTTTATGAGGTGCCGGAAGGTCTGCGTAACAAAGCGCGTCATAACGAACCCTACTACCCAGCAGTTGAGCCAGCCCGTCCGGTTGGCGCGCTGAAGACGGCTTAAGGAGTCACAATGGAAAAGGTTGTCATTGTTGATGCGATTCGCACCCCGATGGGCCGTTCAAAAGGCGGTGCGTTCCGTAACGTGCGCGCGGAAGACCTCTCCGCGCACCTGATGCGTAGCCTGCTGGCGCGTAACCCGGCGCTGGACCCTGCTGCGCTGGACGATATCTACTGGGGCTGCGTCCAGCAGACGCTGGAGCAGGGCTTCAACATTGCCCGTAACGCGTCCCTGCTGGCGGAGATCCCGCACTCGGTTCCGGCCGTCACCGTCAACCGTCTTTGCGGTTCGTCGATGCAGGCGCTGCACGACGCGGCGCGGATGATCATGACCGGCGATGCGCAGGCCTGTCTGGTGGGCGGCGTGGAGCACATGGGCCACGTGCCAATGAGCCACGGGGTCGATTTCCATCCAGGTATGAGCCGCAACGTGGCGAAAGCCGCCGGTATGATGGGCCTGACCGCCGAGATGCTCTCCCGTCTGCACGGCATCAGCCGTGAGATGCAGGATGCCTTTGCCGCTCGCTCGCATGCCCGCGCCTGGGCCGCCACGCAGTCTGGTGCCTTTAAGAGTGAGATCATCCCGACCGGCGGTCACGACGCAGACGGCGTACTGAAGCAGTTCAGCTATGACGAAGTCATCCGCCCGGAAACCACCGTTGAAGCGCTTTCTACCCTGCGTCCGGCGTTTGATCCGGTCACCGGCACGGTAACGGCGGGCACCTCGTCTGCCCTGTCCGACGGTGCCGCCGCGATGCTGGTGATGAGCGAAAGCCGCGCCCGCGAATTAGGCCTGACGCCACGCGCCCGCGTGCGTTCGATGGCGGTCGTGGGCTGCGATCCATCCATCATGGGCTACGGTCCGGTTCCGGCGTCAAAACTGGCGCTGAAAAAAGCGGGGCTGAGCGCAAGTGATATCGACCTCTTTGAGATGAACGAAGCGTTCGCCGCGCAGATCCTGCCGTGCATTAAGGATCTGGGGCTGATGGATCAGATCGACGAGAAGATTAACCTCAACGGCGGCGCGATCGCCCTCGGACACCCGCTGGGCTGTTCCGGGGCGCGTATCAGTACCACGCTGATTAACCTGATGGAACGCAAAGATGCCCAGTTTGGTCTGGCAACGATGTGTATCGGGTTGGGTCAGGGGATCGCGACAGTGTTTGAGAGGGTGTAAATTAATTGAGAGAGTGTAAATAAGGAAAAGTATCTCAAAGCCAATGACGTCAGAACAAGGCGGCAAGCGAGCGAATCCCGATGAGCTTACATTAGTAAGTGATTCGGGTGAACGAGCGCAGCCAACGCAGTTATGGCGCCATTGGCGAAGAGAGACAGTTTAGTTGCCGTTCTTCCCGCCTGTCAGGGGCGGGTTTTTTACGTTATTGCAGCAGCGAAATATCCGCCACGCGCAGGAACAGCTCACGCAGTTTCTCAAGCATCGAGAGACGGTTAATCCGCAGCTCTTTATCTTCCACGTTCACCATCACCTTCTCGAAGAAGGCGTCGATGACGTCACGCAGCTCCGCCAGCTCCACCAGCGCTTCCTGGTAGCGACCTTCCGCGAAATACGGCTCCAGCTTGTCGCGCAGCACCACAACCTGCATCGCCAGAGAAATCTCTTCCGGCTCTTTCAGGGTTGCAGCGTTTACGCGATCGTTCAGCGTCTCGTCGGATTTCGCGAGGATGTTGGATACGCGCTTGTTAGCCGCGGCCAGCGCAGACGCCGCTTCCAGCGTACGGAAGTGGGATACCGCTTTCATACGCGCATCGAAATCTGCCGGACGGGTCGGACGACGCGCCAGCACCGCCTGAATGGTATCAACGGAGTAACCTTCGTCCTGATACCACGCGCGGAAACGACCGAGCATAAAGTCGATAACATCATCCACAACCTTCGCGTTGGTCAGCTTATCGCCGTACAGACGTACCGCTTCTTCGGTTAGCGTTTGCAGATCGAGGTTCAGGTTCTTCTCAACGATGATGCGCAGCACGCCCAGCGCAGCACGACGCAGCGCAAACGGGTCTTTGTCGCCTTTTGGATGCTGGCCGATACCGAAGATACCCGCCAGGGTGTCCATCTTATCGGCAATCGCCACGGCGCAGGCAACCGGATTGGACGGCAGATCGTCACCGGCAAAGCGCGGCTGATACTGCTCGTTCAGGGCTACCGCCACGTCTTCCGCTTCGCCATCGTGACGCGCGTAGTGCATACCCATCACGCCCTGGGTGTCGGTAAATTCGAACACCATGTTGGTCATCAGGTCGCACTTGGAGAGCAGGCCCGCACGGGTAGCGTGGTTAACGTCGGCGCCAATTTCACGGGCAATCCAGCCGGACAGCTCCGCGATACGGTCGGTTTTGTCGCGCAGCGTACCCAGTTGCTGCTGGAACAGTACAGTTTGCAGACGCGGCAGGTTATCTTCCAGACGTTTTTTACGGTCGGTGTTGAAGAAGAACTCGGCATCCGCCAGACGCGGACGCACCACTTTCTCGTTACCGGAGATAATCTGGCTCGGATCTTTCGATTCGATGTTCGCCACGAAGATGAAGTTTGGCAGCAGCTTGCCGTCGTTGGCGTAAACCGGGAAGTACTTCTGGTCACCCTTCATGGTGTAAACCAGCGCTTCTGCCGGAACGGCCAGGAATTTCTCTTCGAATTTCGCGGTCAGTACAACCGGCCATTCGACCAGCGAGGTCACCTCTTCCAGCAGGCTGTCGCTCAGGTCAGCGTTTCCGCCAATCTTGCGCGCCGCTTCTTCTGCGTCCGCTTTAATTTTGGCTTTACGCTGTTCGTAGTCGGCAATCACTTTACCGCGTTCCAGCAGGATCTGCGGATACTGGTCGGCATTGTCGATGGTGAACTCCGGCTCGCCCATAAAGCGATGGCCGCGGATCACGCGATCGGACGCCACGCCCAGAATGGTCGCCGGGATAACGGTATCGCCCAGCAGCAGGGTCACGGTGTGAACCGGACGCACAAAGTGAACGTCGGACGCGCCCCAGCGCATCAGCTTAGGGATTGGCAATTTTGCCAGCGAGGTCGCGATCATGTCAGGCAGCAGCGCTTCGGCGCTTTCGCCTTTCACATGGGCACGATACAGCAGCCATTCACCTTTGTCGGTGGTCAGACGCTCGGCCTGATCAACGGTGATGCCGCAGCCGCGCGCCCAGCCTTCTGCCGCTTTGCTCGGCTTGCCTTCCGCGTCGAACGCCTGAGCAATGGCCGGGCCACGTTTTTCAACTTCGCGATCCGGCTGGGACGCCGCCAGGTTTGCCACTTTCAGCGCCAGACGACGCGGCGCAGCAAACCACTCAATTTTACCGTGCGCCAGGCCAGCGTTATCCAGCTCAGCAGTGACGTTCGCAGCAAAAGATTCAGCCAGGCTGCGCAGGGCTTTTGGTGGCAGCTCTTCAGTGCCGATTTCCACCAGGAAAGTTTTCTCAGACATGGCCGCCTCTTATTTGTTTCGGTTGCACATCGGGAAGCCAAGGGCTTCACGGGACGCGTAGTAAGCTTCTGCAACGGCTTTGGTCAGGGTACGAATACGCAGAATGTAGCGCTGACGTTCAGTCACGGAGATCGCTTTGCGGGCATCCAGCAGGTTGAAGCTGTGGGCAGCCTTCAGAATACGCTCGTAGGCAGGCAGCGGCAGCGGAGTCTCCAGCGCCAGCAGCTGCTGGGCTTCTTTCTCGTACTGCTCGAAGCAGGTGAACAGGAAGTCCACGTCCGCGTATTCGAAGTTATAGGTGGATTGCTCCACTTCGTTCTGATGGAACACGTCGCCGTAGGTGGTTTTACCCAGCGGGCCGTCGCTCCAGACCAGGTCGTAAACGCTGTCTACGCCCTGAATGTACATGGCCAGACGTTCCAGACCATAGGTGATTTCGCCGGTAATCGGTTTACATTCCAGACCACCAACCTGCTGGAAGTAAGTGAACTGGGTCACTTCCATGCCGTTCAGCCACACTTCCCAACCCAGACCCCAGGCACCCAGCGTTGGGTTTTCCCAGTTATCTTCCACGAAACGAATGTCGTGAATGGTTGGATCCATACCCAGCTCTTTCAGTGACCCGAGGTACAGTTCCTGAATGTTGTCGGGTGATGGTTTAATCACCACCTGGAACTGATAGTAGTGCTGCAAACGGTTCGGGTTTTCGCCATAACGGCCATCGGTCGGACGACGGGATGGCTGCACATAGGCGGTCGCCATTGGCTCTGGCCCTAACGCGCGCAGGCTGGTCATAGGGTGTGAGGTGCCTGCGCCAACTTCCATGTCCAAAGGTTGAACAATGGTGCAGCCCTGACGAGCCCAGTAATCCTGTAAGGTCAGGATCAGGCCCTGGAAGGTCTTGGTATCAAACTTTTGCATAGTATTTCGTGCTGGATACGTGTGGTTTTAAATGGAAGGGATCAGTATACCCGCTGGCTGCAAGATATACAGTACGAAACGGGGTTGTTTAGGGAAAATTGGGGAATAAGCCCTACAGCCAGAACCTGCGAAGGCTCTGGTTGCTGCTTATACGAGCAATTTAACGCATTGAGAGATGTAAAAACTGGCCGTCTGCATCAAAAGAGCAGACAAAGCCCTCTTTACGCGCCGTATAGCCTTTCAGTTCATAGCTGCCCTGAAAGCGCTCGAAGCCGTTTATATGAATTTTCTGTGCTTCAGAATTATAGCGGTGAGCCGCCTGATCCCTGCACAGCTGTTCCATATTCAGGGAACGCTCCGGGCTCATTTTCCCCTGCTGCGCTTTTTGGACAGGTATCTCCTCAGAAGCACTGCATCCTGTTAATAAGAGCAGCAGAAAGAGTGACACCCCACGCTTCATCATCATTTTTATTACCGCCCTGGTCAGTGGCTGTTATTTTTAGTAGCAACACGTTTATAGATTAAAGTCCGTCATTCTGCGAATCTCGCCAGCTCCCTACAAGTTAGCCTGGCTAAACTCAGAATTTTCCAAGGGAAAAGTTTTACGCAATCGCAGTCACACTTTCTTTATCAGGAATACAGAGGAACTGATGCAGTCAAAAATTAACTGGATTGATAACCTGCGGGGAATAGCCTGTCTGATGGTGGTGATGATCCACACAACGACCTGGTATGTCACGAACGCGCACAGTATCAGCCCTGTTAACTGGGATGTCGCCAATGTTCTGAACTCGGCCTCCCGCGTGAGCGTCCCGCTGTTCTTTATGATTTCCGGTTTTCTCTTTTTTGGCGAGCGTAGCGCACAGCCGAGACATTTCATCCGTATTGTCTCCTGTCTGCTGTTTTACAGCGCGATTTCGCTGCTCTATATCGTCCTGTTCACTTCAATTAACGCTGAACGTTCCCTGCTCAACTTGTTGCAAAAACCGGTGTTCTATCATCTATGGTTTTTCTTCGCGATAATCGTTATTTATCTTGTTTCACCGTTAATTCAGGTAAAAAACGTCAACGGTAAAATGCTGCTGGCGCTGATGGTGGTCATCGGGATCGTGGCCAACCCGAATACCGTCTCACAGAAAATTGATGGCTTTGAATGGCTGCCCGTTAACCTCTATATCACCGGGGATACGTTTTATTACGTGCTGTACGGCATGCTGGGGCGCGCCATTGGCATGATGGAGACGCAAAAGCGAGGAATAAACTGGCTATGCGCGGCCGCGTTTCTCGTCGGTGTGTTTATTATCTCTCGCGGGACGCTGCATGAGCTGCAATGGCGCGGCAACTTTGCCGATACCTGGTATCTGTACTGCGGCCCGATGGTCTTTATCTGCGCGCTCTCTCTGCTGACGCTGGTTAAAAACACCCTGAATGCCCGCCCGCTTCCGGTGCTGGGGTTTATCTCTCGCCACTCGCTGGGCATTTACGGTTTTCACGCGCTGGTGATCCACGCCCTGCGCACCCGAGGCGTTGAGCTTAAAAGCTGGCCGGTGCTGGATATTGTCTGGATATTTACCGTTACGCTGGTTGTCAGCCTGCTGCTGTCAATGTTGCTGCAAAGAATCGATACGCGCCGGTTTGTGAGCTAACCCGGTTGAAGGCTGGCAGGCCGGGTAAGCGTTAGCGCCACCCGGCTCCTGTTTATGACATTAGCGGCAAAAGCTGCCGATAAATTTTGCGGAACACGTCTCGTCTTTCAGCATAGCGAGCATGATTTTTCGCATCAGGACGATGCTGCTGTTCAAGCGACAGCTGGGGCAAAAGCTGGGGCAGTGGTTTATCCCGGTTCAGCGCAATTTGCGCCAGCCGTGCCGCACCGAGCGCCGGGCCGACATCGCCTCCCGTACGATAGTCCAGCTGCAACCCGCTGATATCGGAAAGCATTTGCCGCCAGTAGCTGCTTCGCGCACCGCCGCCAATTAACGTAATGCTGGATGGCGTAAGTCCACAGTCATGCACGACATCCATTCCGTCCGCCAGAGCATAGCCAACGCCTTCAAGCACCGCGCGCGCCAGCTCTGCCGGGCCGTGCTGATGGGTAAGACCGAAGAACACCCCTTTCGCTTCCGGGTTGTTATGAGGCGTCCGCTCGCCGGAAAGGTACGGTAAAAACCAGACCGCACCGGCATTATCATCCGCCTGCTGTGCCGCTGCGATAAGCGCCGGGACGTCCGCCATTCCGGTTAGTTTTGCCGCCCAGTCGAGGCAGGAAGCCGCGCTCAGCATCACCGACATTAAATGCCATTTACCCGGCAACGCGTGGCAGAAGCTGTGTACGGCGCTTCCAGGATTGCTACGATACCCGTCACTGACGGCAAAATAGACACCGGAAGTGCCGAGCGAGAGCATGGCCTGTCCTGCCTCGACCATCCCCACGCCGACCGCCCCCGCCGCATTATCGCCGCCGCCAGCGACGACAGGTACGGCTGGCATATTCCAGCGTTCAGCAACAGAAGGCTGCAAAGCGCCCGTGATTTCGCTGCCTTCAAACAGCGCAGGCATATGATCGCGCGTCAGCTGGCAGGCATCCAGCATCGCCTCGCTCCAGTCCCGTTTCGCCACGTCGAGCCACATCGTGCCCGCGGCGTCAGACATGTCGCTGGCAAAATCCCCCGTCATGCGAAAACGCAGGTAGTCTTTCGGCAACAGAACCTTCGCCACCTGGCGAAAAATATCAGGCTCATGGCGCTGCACCCACAGGAGTTTTGGCGCGGTAAAACCGGGCATCATCAGGTTGCCCGTAATCTCGCGGGACGCAGGCACACGTTCCTCAAGGATCGCGCACTCTTCCGCACAGCGGCCATCGTTCCAGAGAATAGCCGGGCGCAGAACGCGATGCTGGCTATCCAGCAACGTTGCGCCATGCATTTGTCCGGCGATGCCCAGCGCTTTAACGTCGCGCAGGCTGTGCTGCTCGCCTAAGGCTGTCATCGCGCGGTCCGTCGCCTGCCACCACTGCTCCGGATCTTGTTCCGACCAAAGCGGATGCGGGCGTGAAACCTGCAACTTTTCAGTCTGCGTGGCTAACACATCGCCCTGCTCGCTTAACAGGATGGCTTTCACCCCCGACGTGCCAAGATCGATCCCGATATACATGTGGTGACTCCTTTGACAGAAATGCCCGGTGGCGCAGCGCTTACCGGGCATGAATGCTGTTATTTATCGAACAGGTAGTGATTGACCAGGTTTTCCAGCAGCTCCTGATGGCCGCTCTGATGCTGCGGCGCAAGCTGATGCTGTTCAGCGTACTTCGCGATCTCCGCAAGCGATAACTGACCTTTCAAAATTTGCTGGCCCAGCTCACTGTTCCAGCCGCTGTAGCGCTTCGCCACGCGCTTATCCAGCTCACCGTCTTCAATCATACGGGCTGCCACTTTCAGCGCCAGCGCCATGGTGTCCATCGCGCCAATATGCCCGTAGAACAGATCGTATTTGTCGGTGCTCTGGCGACGCACTTTGGCGTCGAAGTTCAGGCCGCCGGTGGTGAAACCGCCCGCTTTGATGATCTCGTACATCACCAGCGCATTCTCTTCCACGCTGTTCGGGAACTGGTCGGTATCCCAGCCCAGCTGTGGATCGCCACGGTTAGCATCGACAGAGCCGAAGATGCCCAGCGCAATCGCAGAGGCAATTTCGTGATGGAACGAGTGGCCCGCCAGGGTAGCGTGGTTAGCCTCAATATTCACTTTGATCTCTTTTTCCAGACCAAACTGCTTCAGGAAGCCATACACGGTGGCGACATCATAATCATACTGATGCTTGGTTGGCTCCTGTGGTTTTGGCTCAATCAGCAGCGTGCCGCGGAAACCGATTTTGTGTTTGTGGTCCACCACCATCTGCATAAAGCGACCAATCTGCTCACGCTCCTGACGCAGGTCGGTATTCAGCAGCGTTTCATATCCTTCACGACCGCCCCAGAGTACATAGTTCTCACCGCCCAGCTGATGCGTGGCGTTCATCGCAGTCACGACCTGGGTTGCCGCCCAGCTGAAGACTTCCGGATCCGGGTTGGTTGCCGCGCCCGCGCCATAGCGAGGGTTGGTAAAGCAGTTAGCCGTACCCCAGAGCAGCTTGACGCCACTTTGCTGCTGTTTTTCAGCCAGTACGTCGACCATCTGCGCGAAGTTGTTCAGATACTCTTTCAGCGATGCCCCTTCCGGCGACACATCCACATCGTGGAAACAGTAGTACGGCACGTTCAGCTTATGGAAGAACTCGAACGCGACGTCGGCTTTACGCTTCGCCAGCTCAATGGCCTCGCCCGGCTGTTGCCATGGACGGTCAAAAGAGCCCACGCCGAACATATCGGCACCGTTCCAGCAGAAGGTGTGCCAGTAGCAGGCGGCAAAGCGCAAGTGATCTTCCATGCGCTTACCCAGCACCAGCTCATCCGGGTTGTAGTGACGAAATGCTAAAGGATTGGTCGTTTTCGTGCCTTCGAAACGAACGCGATCGAGTTGGTCGAAATAAGCTTGCATATTGAGCTCCATAATCAGGGTATGCGGCGTGGTCTTGCTTCTGGAGTAATAGTGAATAGACATTGGAGGTTGCTCAATTACGTTATTTCACACTGCTATTGAGAGAATGCGCAATTGTGCGCTGGCTCGCAAAATAATGTGCAGACAAACTATTTTTCGGCGCGCATTCCAGAATCAAATGTAATTAATAGGTTACGCTTTTTAAAATCCGATCGCGGTCATAAATTCAGAAATAAACCAAATATCGTAATGAGAAGATAAAAATCTGTAATTGCCAGCAGGCCTTTCCACGTTAAAAATTTGCTGCGTCTCAGCAGTGAATGTTTCTTTTATCTCAGCTACACATACCCCTACAAAAAGGCCTAATAATTATGAAGATAAAGAACCTGACCCTAACGCTCTGCACTACTCTCCTGCTTGCAAGCTTTGCCGGCCACGCCAAAGAGGTCAAAATCGGCATGGCGATTGATGACTTACGCCTGGAGCGCTGGCAAAAAGATCGCGATATCTTTGTTAAAAAAGCGGAATCTCTCGGCGCGGAGGTGTTCGTTCAGTCCGCTAACGGCAACGAAGAGACGCAAATGTCGCAAATCGAGAATATGATCAACCGTGGCGTCGATGTGCTGGTCATTATCCCGTATAACGGCCAGGTATTAAGCAACGTGGTGAAAGAAGCGAAACAGGAAGGCATAAAAGTCCTGGCTTATGACCGCATGATTAATAATGCCGACATTGATTATTATATTTCGTTCGACAATGAAAAGGTGGGCGAATTACAGGCTAAAAGCCTGGTCGCAAAAGTGCCTCAGGGGAATTATTTCCTGATGGGCGGCTCGCCCGTGGATAACAACGCCAAACTGTTCCGCCAGGGACAAATGAAAGTGCTGAAGCCGTATATCGACGAGGGCAAAATTAAAGTCGTCGGCGACCAGTGGGCTGACGGCTGGTTACCGGAAAACGCGCTGAAAATTATGGAAAACGCGTTGACTGCAAATAACAACAAAATCGATGCGGTGGTGGCCTCTAACGATGCCACTGCGGGTGGCGCCATTCAGGCGCTGAGCGCGCAGGGTCTGGCCGGGAAAGTCGCTATTTCCGGACAGGACGCCGACCTTGCGGGTGTAAAACGCATCATCGCGGGTACCCAGACCATGACGGTGTATAAGCCCATTACCGAGCTTGCCAATACGGCCGCCGAAATTGCCGTTGAGCTGGGCAATGGCCAGCAACCTAAAGCAGACGCGACGTTAAATAACGGCCTGAAAGACGTACCTGCTCGCCTGCTTACCCCTATCGAAGTCAACAAAGAGAATATTGACGCCACCGTGGTGAAAGACGGTTTCCATAAGAAGAGTGAACTGTAATCCAGCGCAGCCCCTGCCCGGCAGGGGCGCATCGACCTGCCCTGTACATCTGTCGGGCCATGCGGAGCAGTTATGTCTTATTTACTTGAAATGAAAAGCATCACCAAAGCCTTCGGGGCGGTGAAAGCAGTCGATAACGTAAGCCTGCGGCTGAATCCCGGCGAAGTGATGTCGCTGTGCGGCGAAAATGGCTCGGGAAAATCCACGCTGATGAAAGTGTTGTGCGGGATCTATCCGCACGGCAGCTACGAGGGCGAAATCGTCTTTGCCGGCGAGGTGCTCCAGGCCACGCACATTCGCGATACCGAACGTAAAGGCATCGCTATTATTCACCAGGAGCTGGCGCTGGTGAAGCACCTTACCGTGCTGGAAAATATTTTTCTCGGCGCCGAACTCTCACGCCACGGCGTACTGGATTACGACACCATGACGCTGCGCTGCGAAAAACTGCTGGCCCAGGTGAGCCTGGCTATCTCACCGGATACGCGCGTGGGCGACTTAGGTTTGGGCCAGCAGCAGCTGGTGGAGATCGCCAAGGCGCTGAACAAGCAGGTACGCCTGCTGATCCTCGACGAGCCAACCGCCTCACTCACCGAACAGGAAACCGCCGTTCTGCTCAATATCATCCGCGACCTGCAAAACCACGGTATCGCCTGCATCTATATTTCGCACAAGCTCAATGAGGTGAAAGCTATTTCCGACACCATCTGCGTCATCCGCGACGGGCAGCACATTGGCACGCGTGAAGCAGAAGGCATGAGCGAAGATGACATCATCACCATGATGGTGGGTCGCGAACTCACCGCACTGTATCCCAACGAACCACACACCATAGGCGAAGAACTCCTGCGCGTGGAAAACCTGACGGCGTGGCATCCCGTTAACCGCCACATCAAGCGCGTGGATAACCTCTCCTTCTCGCTGCACCGCGGCGAAATTCTCGGTATTGCGGGTTTAGTGGGTGCCGGAAGAACCGAGGCCGTGCAGTGTCTGTTTGGCGTCTGGCCGGGGCGCTGGGAAGGCAAAATTTATATCGACGGTCAGCCGGTAAAAATCGACAACTGCCAGCAGGCCATTGCCAAAGGCATTGCTATGGTGCCCGAAGACCGCAAAAAAGACGGCATCGTGCCGGTCATGGCGGTGGGAAAAAATATCACGCTGGCGGCGCTCAGCCAGTTTTCCGGCGCGCTGAGCAGCCTGGATGATGCCGCAGAACAGCAGTGTATTCTTCAGTCACTTGCCAGGCTCAAGGTGAAAACCTCCTCGCCGGAACTGGCGATAGGTCGCCTGAGCGGCGGCAACCAGCAGAAAGCGATTCTGGCGCGCTGCCTGTTGCTTAATCCGCGCATTTTAATTCTGGACGAACCCACGCGCGGGATCGATATCGGCGCGAAGTATGAAATCTACAAGCTGATCAACCAGCTTGTGCAGCAAGGGATTGCCGTCATTGTTATCTCGTCCGAATTGCCTGAAGTGCTGGGGCTGAGCGACCGCGTGCTGGTCATGCATGAAGGGAAACTCAAAGCCAACCTGAACAACCAGAACCTGACGCAAGAGCAGGTGATGGAAGCTGCCTTAAGGAGCGAACGCCATGTCGAAAAGCAACCCGTCTGATATCAAAGTCGCTGTTCCGACGCCCGGTGCGTTCGCAGGACTTAAATCGCTGAATCTGCAAGTTTTTGTAATGATTGCCGCCATTATCGTGATCATGTTGTTCTTTACCTGGATGACCGATGGCTCCTATTTGAGCGCACGTAACGTTTCTAACCTGCTGCGTCAGACCGCCATCACCGGGATCCTGGCGGTGGGGATGGTCTTTGTGATTATCTCAGCGGAAATTGACCTGTCAGTAGGGTCGATGATGGGTCTGCTCGGCGGCGTGGCGGCAATTTTTGACGTCTGGCTCGGCTGGCCGCTGCCGCTGACGATTGCGGTCACGCTGGTACTGGGTCTGCTGCTGGGGGCGTGGAATGGCTGGTGGGTGGCCTACCGTAAGGTCCCGTCGTTTATCGTCACCTTAGCGGGGATGCTGGCCTTCCGCGGCATTCTGATTGGGATCACCAACGGCACTACCGTCTCCCCGACCAGCGCCTCGATGTCCCAGATTGGCCAAAGCTACCTCTCTGATGGCGTCGGTTTTACGATCGGCGTGGTTGGGCTGATGGCGTTTGTCGCGTGGCAATGGCGAGGACGCATGCGTCGCCAGGCGCTGGGGCTGGCCTCGCCTGCTTCAACCTCGGTTGTCGGCCGTCAGGCGCTTACTGCGGTGATTGTACTGGGCGCCATCTGGCTGTTAAACGATTATCGCGGCGTCCCAACGCCCGTTTTGCTGCTGGCGCTGTTGCTGTTAGGTGGGATGTTTATGGCCACGCGTACCGCATTCGGTCGCCGTATTTATGCCATCGGTGGCAATCTCGAAGCCGCGCGTTTGTCCGGCATTAACGTAGAACGCACCAAACTCGCCGTCTTTGCCATCAACGGCCTGATGGTGGCCATAGCGGGGCTGATCCTCAGCTCACGTTTGGGGGCGGGCTCCCCCTCTGCCGGTAATATTGCCGAGCTGGACGCCATCGCCGCCTGCGTGATTGGCGGGACCAGCCTCGCCGGGGGCATTGGCAGCGTGGCGGGGGCGGTGATGGGCGCATTTATTATGGCTTCGCTGGATAACGGGATGAGTATGATGGACGTGCCGACGTTTTGGCAGTATATCGTCAAGGGTGCCATTCTTTTGCTGGCAGTCTGGATGGACTCTGCCACCAAGCGGCGCGCCTGATAACAGTATCGTGACTAATTTGGGAAATAAGCCATGTTTGAAAAGCGTCACCGCATTACGTTGTTATTCAATGCCAACAAAGCCTATGACCGGCAGGTGGTTGAAGGGGTTGGCGAATATTTGCAGGCGTCGCAATCCGAATGGGATATTTTCATCGAAGAAGATTTTCGTACCCGTCTGGAGAACATCAAAGACTGGCTGGGCGACGGGGTCATCGCTGACTTTGACGACCCCGTGATTGAACAGTTGCTGAGTGGCGTTGACGTGCCTATCGTGGGCGTTGGCGGCTCTTATCATACACCGGAACATTATCCTCCCGTTCACTACATCGCCACGGATAACCATGCTCTGGTCGAGACCGCCTTCCTCCATTTAAAGGAGAAAGGCGTCCATCGTTTTGCGTTTTACGGATTGCCCGCCACGAGCGGAAAGCGCTGGGCGATGGAGCGTGAGTATGCCTTCTGCCAGCTGGTTGCCCAGGAGAAGTATCGCGGCGTCGTTTATCAGGGGCTGGAAACCGCGCCAGAAAACTGGCAGCACGCACAAAATCGTCTGGCTGACTGGCTGCAAACGCTGCCGCCCCAGACAGGGATTATCGCCGTGACGGACGCCCGCGCCCGCCACGTATTACAGGTGTGCGAACATTTGCATATTCCGGTGCCTGAAAAGCTGTGCGTGATTGGTATTGATAACGAAGAGCTTACGCGCTATCTGTCGCGCGTGGCGCTCTCATCCGTGGCTCAGGGTACCCGTCAGATGGGCTATCAGGCCGCAAAGCTGCTGCACAGACTGTTAGACAACGAATCCCTGTCGCTCCAGCGTCTGCTGGTTCCTCCCGTTCGCGTGGTCGAACGTCGCTCAACTGACTACCGCTCATTAAACGATCCGGCCGTGATTCAGGCGATGCACTACATTCGCAATCATGCCTGCAAAGGGATTAAGGTCGATCAGGTGCTCGATTCGGTCGGCATATCACGTTCGAATCTGGAGAAGCGGTTTAAAGAGGAAGTGGGTGAGACGATCCACGCCGTGATCCATGCGGAAAAGCTGGAGAAAGCGCGCAGTCTGCTGATCTCCACCTCGCTGTCGATCAACGAGATTTCACAGATGTGTGGCTATCCGTCGCTTCAGTATTTCTATTCGGTGTTCAGGAAAGAGTATGACACCACGCCGAAGGAGTACCGGGAACGGTACAGTGAAGTCCTGCTCTAGAAAAAAGAACGCCTTCCAGTGGAAGGCGTTTTTCATTACATATGTGCGGCAATCAGACGCTGGTTATCCTGGTACATGGAGAACAGGTAATTGTTATAACGCTGTCCCTGAGTGGAATAACCTTTCAGCTTATGGATCATCGCCGTGGCCGTCACTTCCTGATCCGCCTTACGCAGCTGAGCGCGTGACTTACGGAACGAGGAATAGGCCGGGTGGGTGTTCAGGTTCACCACGTAGGCATTCACGGAATCTTTCACCGATTCAAACTGTGAATAGCCCTTCACCTTGCCGGGCGCGTTAGTACAACGACCTTTTACGCATTTCATGCCAAACAGATTGTTGTTGTTGCGCGCCAGCTTCGAGGTGCCCCAACCGCTTTCGGCGGCGGCCATTGTCGCGACCATACTGCCTGGAATGATGTCCACACGTTCTAACAGTGAGTTCCAAGGCACGCGACGCGTGTTCCCGCTCCACTTCACTTTATAGCGTTTGGCGATATCTTTCAGGCGAGTGCGCTCAGACGGCGACCAGCGGCTGTCGTACTGTTTGGAGATCAGCCAGTTACGATCCGCAGTAATCGCGGCATTTTGGCTTTTAATGTAAGGCATTACCGTCCGGAGAAACGCTTTTTTCCTTGGTGTCCCGGAAGGGTATTTTCGCAAATCAGGAAGTGAACTACTCTTTGCACTATTGCGAGAATACTCTTGTTTACTGCTAACCTTACTGCTTGTCGTCTTTATTACGTGGGCTTTCTTACTCGTTGTATCCGTGTGCGTCTTTGCAAGCACCTCACCTGAAAATGCCATGGTGAGTAACATGAGTATCGCGGCCCCATATCGTCGAATGGGAGTCGATATCATTAGGTCTCCTGGTCGGATATAAACATTCCAACACCTTATTTTCTTCAAAAATTTGAGAGCGGAATCTCAAATCGTACCAAAAATAGTCTTCAAGAGCACGTCTATAAATAGTCCAATTCCGAAACTATGTCATCCGGAACATGCTCATTAAAGCATCAACGCTGGAAAAATGTGCGCGATATCGCAGATAACTGCCTAATTTTGCGCGGGATCACTCATCCCTTCGCGTCCTCCTTGCAGAAAGCCGTAGAGGAGGAGTTTTTCCCCTGAGCCGAATGGCACACTGGTCAAAAATGCCGCGACAGGAAAATGGAATGAAACGCACTGCATTAGCTGTTCTGATGTTACCCGCATTCGCGCATGCCGACTGGTCATCGCCGGGATTTAACGCGTTTAGCGCTGAAGGTACCGGCGTCTTTACCAGCCAGGCAACGCTTGCGAAGGGTACCCGCCCGCTGACGTTGAGTCTTGACAACGCGTGCTGGCAGCCGACAGGTGCCATTAAGCTCAACGAGATGCTGTCGCTCAAACCGTGCGAAGGCACCCCACCGCAGTGGCGGTTATTCCGTGACGGCGTTTATCAGATGCGTATTGATACGCGCTCGGGAACGCCGACGCTGATGTTGACGGTGCAAAGTGCGGCGCCACAGCCTGTCGCAAACGTCACCCGCCAGTGCCCGAAGTGGGACGGCAAACCGCTGACGATCGACGTCGTTAACACCTTCCCGGAAGGCACGGTGGTGCGTGATTTTTACACTAAACAGACCGCGACCGTTCAAAATGGCAAAGTGACTCTTCAGCCAGCCGCCAACAGCAATGGCCTGCTGCTGCTTGAGCGCGCCGAGACGGACAAACCCGCGCCGTTCAGCTGGCAAAACGCCACCGTCTATTTCGTGCTGACCGATCGCTTCGTGAATGGCGACCCCACCAACGACAACAGCTATGGCCGTCATAAAGACGGTATGCAGGAGATTGGTACTTTCCACGGCGGCGATCTGAAAGGGCTTACCAGCAAACTGGATTACCTTCAGCAGCTGGGCGTGAATGCGCTCTGGATAAGCTCGCCGCTGGAGCAGATCCACGGCTGGGTTGGCGGCGGCACCAAAGGGGATTTCCCCCACTACGCCTATCACGGCTATTACACTCAGGACTGGACGAAGCTCGACGCCAACATGGGCAACGAAGATGATTTACGCCAGCTTGTCGACGACGCGCACAGGCGCGGTATCCGCGTCCTGTTTGACATTGTCATGAACCACGCGGGTTATGCGACGCTTGCAGATATGCAGGAGTATCAGTTTGGCGCGCTCTATTTGCAGGGCGATGAGCTGAAAAAAACCCTCGGCGAGCGCTGGACTGACTGGAAGCCAGGAGCGGGGCAAAGCTGGCACAGCTTCAACGATTACATCAACTTCAGTGACAAAGCCGCATGGGAAAAATGGTGGGGTAAAAAATGGATCCGTACCGATATCGGTGATTACGACAACCCGGGCTTTGACGATCTGACCATGTCGCTGGCCTTCCTGCCGGATCTGAAAACGGAATCTAAGATCCCGTCAGGTTTGCCGAACTTTTATCAACACAAGCCCGACACCAACGCGAAAATGATGACGAATTTCACGCCGCGAGATTACCTGACCCACTGGCTTAGCCAGTGGGTACGTTACTACGGCATCGACGGTTTCCGGGTCGATACCGCTAAGCACGTTGAGCCTGAAGCCTGGCAGCAACTGAAAAACCAGGCCAGCCAGGCGCTGGCCGCGTGGAAAGCCGCCAACCCGGACAAAAAACTCGACGATGCGCCGTTCTGGATGACCGGTGAATCCTGGGGCCACGGCGTAATGCAGAGCGATTATTACCGCCACGGCTTCGATGCGATGATCAACTTTGACTATCAGGAGCAGGCGGCGAAAGCGGCGGACTGTCTGGCCGATATGGATTTGACCTGGCAGCAAATGGCAGAAAAGCTGCAAAGTTTTAATGTGCTGAGCTATCTCTCCTCCCATGATACGCGTCTGTTCCGTGAAGGAGGCCAGCGCGCCGCTGAGTTACTGTTGCTGGCACCGGGAAGCGTGCAGATCTATTACGGCGATGAATCAGAGCGTCCTTTCGGCCCGACGGGCTCCGATCCGCTACAGGGAACCCGTTCGGATATGAACTGGCAGGACGTCACGGGTAAACAGGCGTTAACTGTCGCCCACTGGCAGCTTCTGGGGCAGTTCCGCGCCCGTCATCCGGCGGTGGGTGAAGGCAAGCAAACAACGCTGTCAATGAAAGAAGGCTACGGCTTTGTGCGCGAGCACAAGGGCGATAAGGTGATGGTGGTGTGGGCGGGTAATCAATAGACCCCCTCACCCTAACCCTCTCCCAAAAGGGGAGAGGGCTGGGGTGAGGGGCATTCACCAGAACAATTCACCACACAAATACAAATCTACCACATAAAACAACAAATCCGACCACATCCGCCGATTTGCACCAACACGGTGCTGGCGTTATGGTTACTGCCTTTCATATTAAGCCCGACAGATCACCTGCTATGACGTTTTCACTTTTCGGCGACAAATTTACCCGCCATTCAGGCATTACCCGCCTGATGGAGGACCTCAACGACGGGCTGCGCACCCCAGGCGCTATCATGCTTGGCGGCGGAAACCCGGCTCAAATTCCGGAGATGAACACCTACTTCCAGACGCTGCTGGCAGAGATGCTGGAAAACGGTAAAGCAACCGATGCGCTATGTAATTACGACGGCCCTCAGGGTAAAACAGAACTACTGACGCTTCTGGCGGCAATGCTGCGGGAAGCGCTGGGTTGGGATATCGAACCACAGAATATTGCACTGACAAACGGCAGTCAGAGCGCGTTTTTCTACTTATTCAATCTGTTCGCCGGACGCCGCGCCGATGGCACCACGAAAAAAGTGCTGTTCCCGCTGGCACCGGAATATATTGGCTATGCCGATGCCGGCCTCGAAGAAGACCTGTTTGTTTCCGCACGTCCGAATATCGAGTTGCTGCCAGAGGGCCAGTTCAAATATCACGTCGATTTTGAACATCTGCATATCGGTGAAGAGACGGGCATGATCTGCGTATCACGTCCCACCAACCCGACGGGCAACGTGATCACCGACGACGAGCTGATGAAGCTGGATGCGCTGGCGAATCAGCACGGCATCCCGCTGGTGATCGATAACGCCTATGGCGTACCGTTCCCGGGGATCATCTTCAGCGAAGCGCGTCCGCTATGGAACCCGAATATCATCCTCTGCATGAGCCTCTCCAAGCTGGGCCTGCCGGGCAGCCGTTGCGGCATTATCATTGCTAACGAGAAAATCATCACCGCCATTACCAACATGAACGGCATTATCAGCCTTTCGCCTGGCGGCATCGGCCCGGCGATGATGTGCGAGATGATCAGGCGTAACGACCTGCTGCGCCTGTCGAATGAGGTGATTAAGCCGTTTTACTCTCAGCGCGTTCAGGAAACTATAGCCATCCTTCGCCGCTACTTACCGGAAGAACGCTGCCTGATCCATAAACCGGAAGGGGCAATTTTCCTGTGGCTGTGGTTTAAGGATCTGCCCATTACGACAGAGCTGCTTTATCAGCGTCTGAAAAAACGTGGCGTACTGATGGTGCCAGGGGATTACTTCTTCCCGGGGCTGGATAAGCCGTGGCCGCACACGCACCAGTGCATGCGTATGAACTACGTCCCGGACCCGGAAAAAATCGAAGCGGGTGTGAAAATTCTCGCCGAAGAGATTGAGAACGCCTGGCGCGAGGCCGGTTAATAAAACCTCAGGCCAGATTACGCAGCCGTTCCGCGCGTAATCTGGCGGGGTCTATGCAGCGCAGCGCGTGGGTGGGACAGGCTTCGACGCAGGCGGGACCGCTCTCGCGATGCGCGCACAAATCACATTTCAGCGCCTGAACGCGATCTTCCACGACCCGAACCTGCATTGCCCCGAACGGGCACGCCACCATACAGCTTTTGCAGCCGATACAGCGCGATTGCTTAACGAGCCAGGCTCCCGCAGCGTGGTGAATGGCCCCCGTCGGGCAGACATTCGCGCAGGGCGCATCTTCACACTGGTGGCAGCCCACCGCCGTAGTGAAGGTTCCCCCCTTAACCACGCGGATCCGTGACGTAAACGCTACTGGCGTGGCGCTGCTTTGATGCGACATCATGCACGCTACCTCACAGGTACGACACCCGATACATTTTTCAGGATCCGCCAGGATAAATTGGTTCATGGATAACGCCTCGCGCAGGTTAAAAGTCAGTTCCGTTGAATTATCGTTAGCGCATCATACCTTGCGTGCGAATCGTTAAGGATGCTGTGGGTCAAAGAGCGGGCGCGGATACTTTTAGCTTACCCGAAGGTGCGCCAACAGGCGGAGGGGATCGGTTATCAGGCGCAGGGCTCTAATGCTACCCTCACTCCGTGGTTTAGCTGGGCAAACCGGCGTGGAGAGGAAATGCGGTTATAGGTGAATGTAGGCATAATTTGAAAAAATAAAATAGCTTTATATATATAATATACTTAATAAGCTCGGCGTTAACGGGCTTATTTTCTTTTATTCAATTTAATCACTCTGTGATCCAAACCCCGGAATCGTTTTTTTTGCTGTTAACTCCCCATGGAGTTCATTGAATGGCATGCATTTTGATGCTATTTCATCAGGACACACAGTATTGAAATAAGGATATCCCATGGAATTTACAGAAAAACTGAATGCATTATCTACTAAAATTAGACAGCAAATTGAAGTAATTAATACTGAAGAAGCAACCAAAACGGCATTTGTTATGCCTTTTATTCATAATGTCTTAGGGTACGATGTGTTTGACCCGTCAGAGGTTACACCTGAATTTGTATGTGATATTGGCACAAAAAAAGGTGAAAAAATTGACTATGCGATAATGAAAAACAATGACGTGCAAATTCTCATCGAATGTAAAAAAATTGGTGAGCCTTTAAATATAAATCATGCATCACAACTTTTTAGATACTTTCATGTTACAAACGCAAGGATATCAATCTTAACGAACGGACAAATATACAGATTTATACCGATCTCGACGCACCTAATAAAATGGATGAAAAACCTTTTTTAGAGGTCGACCTGCTTGATATTGATGAAAACGTTATACCTGAATTAAAAAAACTCACCAAATCTTCTTTTGATCTTGAATCCATCATAAACGCTGCTGGAGAGTTAAAGTACGTTAGCCAAATCAAGAGAATATTGCATACACAACTTAACAATCCAGAAGACGATTTCGTTAAGTTTTTTGCTTCGCGAGTTTATGACGGTATGCTGACCCAAAAAGTCAGAGAGTCTTTTCAAAATCTCACCAGAAAGGCAGCAAGCCAGTACATAAACGATCAAGTTAATGAGAGGCTTAAGTCTGCCATCACAGGTATCACTCCGGCTACTGTCGAAACTCAAACAGAAACACAGCAAAGTGAGGATGATGAACAAAAGGATGAAAGTGAAATCATAACGACTCTGGAAGAATTGGAAGGTTTTCACATTGTTAAAGCAATCACCCGAGCCGTTCTTGAGGCGCCTCGCATTACCCATAGAGACACAAAGAGCTATTGCGGCATTCTTGTAGACGACAATAACCGCAAGCCTCTTTGCCGACTGCATTTTAATCGAACACAAAAATACATCGGGCTTTTTGATCTGGAAAAAAACGAAACACGGCACCCAATTGCTACAGTTGATGATATTTATTCCTTTGCTGATATCCTGAAAGCAACTGCTGCTCTTTACAACTAATCATCACCGGGGCAGTACACGCCGTGCTGCCTCTGCAAGAAAAGCACTTCGGTTAGTAAATTGTGGATGCTCGCTGACAAAGGAATCAATCTTCACCAGCAAACGGCGAGGTATCGTAATATTGATGCGCTCTACTCTGCCTTCAAACTGTTTCATATTGATATCCACCAGCAACCATTGTCCGCCAATGAAATCCTCCGGATGACTTGCCAGATGCGCTTCAACCATACCCGGAAGTGGCAACATTTCATCCATTTCAAACAACGCTTCAAAATGGGCAGTTAATGCATCACGTGCATCCTGAAAAGCATCATCCAGTGAATCCCCCGCAAAAAAACACCCCGGAACGTCAGGAAAGAAACCACTGGCGCTACCGTCGGAATCAGAATGAATGTAAGCCGGATAAAACATAACTACTCCTGATATCAGTGTTTAATTCCCGCCTGTCGCCAGATTTGTGCGAGAGTGCCTGGTTTAATGTCCTTTTTAGGATGTGGGACGGTAACCAACCCTTTTTGCACTGGATGGCGAAACTGATGATGGCTTCCCTTCGTTCTTACACATTTCCAGCCATGGCTAACCAGAACAGTAATGATATCCGCACTTTTCACATCCCAATCCTTCCCTGATTATACACATGATACACACCATCGCTACTGGGTTGAATGAGACTACCGCATTAAAAACGGCAGCGCAGCCAGACTTTAGCGAAACAGGAAGAGGCATCGAGAAAAGAAGAGGGAAGATTGTCATGTTGCAAATAAAAATGCGGCCACTATCGTAGGCCGGGTAAGGCGAAGCCGCCACCCGGCTTTAACCCGGCTCAGGCCACCCCACCCGGGACGGCCTGAGCCCGGAGATTAAAACAACCCCAGCGGTTTATCGGAGTAGCTGACCAACAGACATTTCGTTTGCTGGTAGTGCTCCAGCATCATCTTATGGGTTTCACGCCCGATGCCCGACTGCTTGTAGCCGCCAAACGCCGCATGAGCCGGATAGGCGTGATAGCAGTTTGTCCATACGCGTCCGGCCTGAATGCCCCGGCCCATTTTATAGGCCAGATTACCGTTACGGCTCCAGACGCCCGCCCCCAGGCCATACTGCGTGTCGTTGGCGAGCTCCAGCGCCTCGTCCATGGTTTTAAACGTGGTGACGGCCAGCACCGGTCCAAAAATTTCCTCCTGGAAAACGCGCATGTTGTTCTTACCGAACAGGATAGTCGGCTCAAGGTAGTAGCCCTCCTGCAAATCGCCGCCCAGCACCTTACGACGACCGCCGGTCAACACATCGGCCCCCTCTTTTTTACCGATATCAATATAGTTGAGGATGGTTTCCAGCTGGCCATGCGATACCTGCGCCCCCATCTGGGTAACGTTATCCAGCGGATTACCGCTGCGAATCGACTCCACGCGCCGGATCGCCCGCTCCATAAAGCGCTCATAAATGGATTCCTGCACCAGCGCGCGGCTCGGACAGGTGCAGACTTCGCCCTGGTTAAACGCGAACAGCGCAAACCCTTCCAGCGCTTTGTCGAAGAAGGCGTCCTCTTCGTCCATCACGTCGGCAAAGAAGATGTTCGGCGATTTGCCGCCCAGCTCGAGCGTGACCGGAATGATGTTCTGGGTCGCGTACTGCATGATCTGCTGGCCCACTTCCGTTGAGCCGGTGAACGCCACTTTGGCGATACGTTTTGAGGTAGCCAGATATTCGCCGATCTCTCCCCCGGCCCCGTTGACCACGTTAATGACCCCCGGCGGCAACAGGTCGCCAATCACCTCCATCAGCAGCAGTACCGAAAGCGGCGTTAAGCGAGCGGGTTTCAGCACAACGCAGTTACCCGCCGCCAGCGCGGGCGCCATTTTCCAGCTCGCCATCAGCAGCGGGAAGTTCCACGGAATAATTTGCCCCACCACGCCGAGCGGCTCGTGGAAGTGATACGCCACGGTATCTTTGTCAACTTCACTTATTCCCCCCTCCTGGGCACGAATGCAGGACGCAAAATAGCGGAAATGGTCAATCGCCAGCGGCACGTCCGCCGCCATGGTTTCCCGGATCGGCTTGCCGTTGTCCCACGTTTCTGCGGTCGCCAGCAGCTCCAGATTCTGCTCCATCCGATCGGCGATTTTGAACAAAATGGCCGCTCTGTCCTGAACGGACGTTTGTCCCCACTTATCTTTCGCCTTATGCGCCGCATCCAGCGCTAAATCTATATCCCGCTTGCCCGAACTGGCAATTTCACACAGCGGCTGGCCGGTAACGGGCGTCAGGTTGGAATAGTATTCACCGTCGACGGGCGCCACCCAGTCGCCGCCGATAAAGTTGTCATAGCGGGGCTTCAGCTTAAGGGGAAAACCATACTCGCCTGGCTGGATACGCGATGAGGGAGGATTGTTTGTCATGACCGTCTCCTTGCAGTAGGTGTACAACAAGGGTAGTTCCGGCTGGTGGTTTTCTCGCCTGTCGGTAACGGGTTTACGAGCCGTATCACGGATTACCGTACTTTACGTTTCGTTTCTGCCGCCAGAGCCATACTTAATAGCTCAGGGGCTCATGAGGAACGATGCAATGCAGCTATTTATCGGCTTTGACGTGGGCGGAACCCACATCAAACACGGCGTGATTAACGAAAACGGCGAAGAACTGACATCCGATGAATATGATACGCCTGACGATGAAAGCACCTTCAAACAGAAGTGGAAAGCGGTGGTGGATAAGTACCGCCAGGAGCATGAGATCGTCGGCATCGGCGTGAGTTTTCCGGGCCACATCAATCACCATACCGGCGAAGCGGCCAAGGCCGGGGCGCTGGATTACCTTGACGGTGAAAACCTGTGCGAGCTTTTCGCACAGCTGACCGATCTCCCCGTAACAACCGAAAATGACGCCAACTGCGCGGCGCTGGGCGAACGCTGGCAGGGCGCCGGCAAGGACTATGAGCATTTTGTCTGCATCACCATCGGCACCGGCATCGGCGGCGGTATCGTCATGGAGGGCGATCTCTACCGTGGGTCGCACTACCGGGCGGGTGAGTTTGGCGTGCTGCCCGTTGGCAACAACGGCGAGCCGATGCACGAAGTAGCGTCCGCCAGCGGCCTGATGAAAGCCTGCCGCCGTGCGCTGGCCGTGTCGGAAGATGAGATGCCTGACGGTGAGGAGCTGTTTAAACGCATGGACAGCGACGTGCATCTGCGTGAGGCCATAGAAGAGTGGGCGCATTTCCTCTCGCGGGGCATCTACAGCGTGATCTCCATGTTTGATCCGCAGGCGGTGCTGATTGGCGGCGGCATTAGCGAGCAGGAGAAAATCTATCTCCTGCTGGATAAATACCTACAGCGATTCGAGGAGTGGGAGGCGCTCCGGGTGCCCATCCTTCCCTGCGAGCTGGGTAACCAGGCGGGGAGGCTGGGCGCGGTCTGGCTGGCTAAGCAGAAACAGGCGCGCAGCGCTTAACGCTTACGGAAATAACTGCGCGTCGCGTAGCACATGGTCATTGCCACGACGACGCGTAAACCCGATGCGGTTGAAATACTCCAGGATCTGAATCGCCAGTTTGCGTCCCACATTCAGCCGATCGCGGAAGTCTGCGGCGCAGGTTGATCCGCGCGCCTGATCCAGCTCCCGGATCAGGTTCGCAAACGCTACGATCCGATCGTTGCGGTAATAACGATCTTTCACGATCGCCACAATCATCCCCTGCTGTGCCGCATGGCGCAGTACCTGACGCATCAGCTGCTCATCGGTATTGGTTTCACGCGCCAGATCGCGCACCCACCACGGTTCATCGCCAAACAGCGCCGCCACTTTTTGCCAGACCGCGTCCTGCTCAGCGGTAAAACCGGCCTTGTGTTCCGGCAGGTGTAGCCAGCCGTGATGACTTGCAATCACGCCGCTTTCACGCATGTTTTCAATCAGCAACAGCACCAGCGCGTCGTCTTCCATGGGCAACGCCATGCGCCGCAGACGTTCACGACCCGGACCGGGCTCATCCTGATGCTGTTCATGGTAGGTCGCCAGCGTGCTCAGCACTTTGCGCTGCCAGCGCGCCGCCACCGGCGCGTTCAGCAGGCTGTTTCCGGCCTGAATAAAACCTGGCTCCTGCGTCAGAAGACGCAATCCTTCGCCGCTGAGCTGGCGCGCCCAGGCGAACGCCGCCAGATCCACCGCGCCACGCTCAAGGTGGATATCTAACGCAGACTTATCATCGCGGGTCTGGGCCAGCGCGGCCAGCCACTGTAAATACTCGGGCTTACGTTTGCCGCGACGGGGCGGATCCAGCATGACCACGCGCGCGCCCGCCAGCGTTTCCCGCGCCGAAATATCGCGCAGAACCAGGCGGTCGTTATCCGCCAGCCAGAGCGGGGAGTCGAACACCAGTTCGGCGAGATCGTTTTCCAGCAGCGACACGCGTCCGGTGATGTGGCTGGCCGCGTGGTGGATATGCAGCGGCTGCCACTGGGTCAGCGGCGTATGGGTCTGGAGAGAAACGATAATCCGTTCAGAGGGCTCCGGCGGCGCGTCGGCCAGCAACCAGTCGCCGCGGTTAAGCTGGTCTTTTTCGGCATCACCGGCAATATTCAGCGCGATACGCTGCCCGGCGTGGGCCTGTTCCACCGGCTGGTTTTGCGCATGAAGCCCGCGCACGCGCATCGGTTTGTTCACGCCCGTGAGCCACAGGGTATCGCCCACGTTCACTTCCCCGCTCAGCGCGGTACCGGTCACCACCAGCCCAGCCCCTTTCACGGTAAACGCCCTGTCGATCGCCAGACGGAAGCGGTGATGGCTGGCCTGTTCACGAGACGGGATCTGCTGCAAATGGTTGCGAAGAGCATCGATACCGCGGCCTTCTGTCGCTACGGTGACAAACAGTGCGACATCCTTAAAACCGTATTCACTCAGCGCCGCCAGCACCTCTTGACGCACCTCGTCGATACGCGCCTCATCCACACGGTCCGCTTTGGTGAGGGCGACGGTCAACTGCGGGTTTCCCGTCAGCTGGAGGATCGCCAGATGCTCGCGCGTTTGCGCCATCACCCCGTCATCGCACGCGACCACCAGCAGAGCGTGATCGATCCCGCCCACGCCCGCGAGCATATTGGAAAGAAACTTCTCGTGGCCGGGCACGTCGATAAAGCCCAGCACGCGACCGTCGGGCTGCGGCCAGTAGGCGTAACCCAGGTCAATGGTCATGCCGCGCTTTTTCTCTTCCGGCAGGCGATCGGCATTCACGCCCGTAATGGCCTGCAATAACGTGGTTTTGCCGTGGTCAACGTGACCGGCGGTGGCAATAATCATTTCAACATCATCTCCAGAAACCGCACTTCATCTTCCAGACAGCGTAAATCCAGCCACATGCGCCCGTCACCGATCCGGCCAATCACCGGCGTCGGTAATGCGCGCCAGCGCGCCGACAGCGCCTCAAGCTGGCTTCCGCGTCCGTCGCGCGGGGTGAACGTCAGCGCTTCGCTCGGTAACCTGTCCACCGGCAGCGAGCCGCTGCCAATTTGCGACAGGCAAGGCTCGATACGAACTTCAAACTCAGGGTAATGAGGAGCAACCTGCGGCAGTAGCGCTTCCGCCTGCGCGCGAACAGAGGCCGCATCACGGCTCAGCAAACGCAACGTGGGCAGGCGGTCAGCCAGTTTCTCCGGGTGGAGATAGAGCCGCAGCGTGGCTTCCAGCGCGGCCAGCGTCATTTTATCGGCACGCAGGGCGCGCTTCAGCGGATGCTGCTGTAGCTGCGCAATCAGCTCGCGCTTGCCGACGATAATACCCGCCTGCGGCCCGCCCAGCAGTTTATCGCCAGAGAAACTAACCAGGCTTACGCCCGCGGCAACCATTTCCTGCACCATTGGCTCTTTTGGCAGACCATACTGGCGCATATCCACCAGCGACCCACTGCCAAGATCGGCAATCACCGGCACGTTTAGCTCGCGCCCGATGGCGGCCAGTTCAGCCTCTTCCACCGTTTTGGTGAAACCCTCAATGTGGTAATTGCTGGTATGCACTTTCATCAGCAGGGCGGTGTTTTCATTCACCGCCGTGCGATAATCTTTTGCATGGGTACGGTTGGTTGTGCCCACTTCATGCAGCGTGCAGCCCGCCTGGCGCATGACGTCCGGAATACGAAACGCCCCGCCGATCTCCACCAGCTCGCCGCGAGAGACGACAACCTCTTTTCCGCTCGCGGTGGCCGCCAGCATTAACAGCACCGCCGCCGCGTTGTTATTCACAATGCAGGCATCTTCCGCGCCGGTGATCTGGCAGAGAAGATCCGCCAGCGCGCGATCGCGATGTCCGCGCCCGGCGCCGTCCAGATCGTACTCCAGCGTCACCGGCGAGCGCATGGCCCGGGTGACGGCCTCTATTGCCTCTTCTGCCTGCTGTGCCCGGCCCAGATTGGTGTGCAGAACCGTGCCTGTCAGGTTAATAACCGGGCGCAACGCGCTTTGCGCGTGCTTGCTCAACCTCCTTTCAACTTCCTGCGCCCATGCCTCGCACCAGCCGGGTAGCGCGTTCTCAGCCTGAATATGGCGACGCGCATCGTCCTGAAGCTGGCGTAGCATGTCGACCGTTGCAGTATGGCCAAACTGCTCCAGCACCGCAGTGATGCGCGGGTCACGAAGCAGACGATCGGTAGCGGGGATCTGGCTGTAGAGGGAATGATGAGTAGTCATGAATGCGCCTGGCGAGTAAATATCTTCCCCCCTCCCGACGGGAGAGGGAATTAACATGTGGGGGGATTGTACCGCCTCCCGCCAGGAAGTGTTATAACCCGCATCAAGCCTTTGGTGGTTCAGTCCGGGCGAAACTTTCGCGCTGGAAGAGCGTCTCCGCCAGTTTGACCAGCAGCGGACGATCCACGCACCAGCCCGGCGAGACGCGGCGGAAATTGAGGTAGCCGATGGCGCAGGCGATGGCGATCGTCGCCAGATTCAGGCTATCGCTCTGAATTTTCCCGTCGCGGATCAGCTGTTCGCACATATCCAGGCTGCGGCTGATTTTTTCGCGCTGGCGCAGCAGCTCATTTTCTGACTGCTGGGCGGCGGGCCTTGCCTGCTCGCGTACGGACGTTAATGCCGCATCCATAATGCCATCCGCCAGGGCTTCAATTTGCTTCATCGCCAGCGCTGCTTTTGGATCCGCCGGCAGCATGGCTGGCGCAACGCCAAGCAGCTCGATGTACTCCGCAATGATCGGGGAATCAAACCAGTAGTCGCCCTCGTCCGTTACCAGCGCCGGGACTTTCCCCAGCGGGTTGTACTGCGCAACGCCGTTCTCTGCGTTGTAGGGTTGTTCATTTACGAATTCAAATTCAATCCCTTTCTCCAGCAGGAGAATCGAAATCTTACGCACGAAAGGACTTGTATAACTGCCGATGAGTTTCATTGCTTATCCTTAATGCCCACAAAGAGGTCAGTATGGATCAAGCCGTGGTAAAAGGCAGGTGTGCGTATCGCATTCCTGTCGTGAGGGGATACGGGAGAAATCTGCATAAAAATATTTTGTGAATCAAATCACAATCTGAAAACAAACAGCCAACTTAACATTGTGATATTAATCACAAAAACTCGCCCATTTTGGCGTAATTCTGAACGATGTATTTTTTTTACACACTCATTATGTGATCGCGATCACTTCATTAATGTCCTCACCCCCTACATTCATGTGATTCAGATCACACAAAATTTCGCTGTCTGGACAGTTGAACGATTCAGTGCCAGATTTCACAGCATCAGAACAGGGCCCGGCTACCTCTGCCGCCGCACATTAACGATAAACCTCGGGCCACAAGCCTAAGCGTAAACATAAGAAGGGGTGTTTTATGTCATCCGATTTCAAGATCAAAGTGCAAAGCTTTGGTCGTTTCCTCAGCAACATGGTGATGCCTAATATCGGCGCGTTTATCGCGTGGGGTATTATCACCGCATTATTTATTCCGACAGGGTGGTTGCCTAACGAAACGCTGGCGAAACTTGTTGGCCCAATGATTACGTACCTGCTGCCGCTGCTCATCGGTTATACCGGTGGTCGTCTGGTGGGCGGTGACCGTGGTGGCGTCGTGGGTGCCATCACAACCATGGGGGTGATCGTCGGTGCGGATATGCCGATGTTCCTCGGTGCGATGATTGCCGGTCCTCTGGGCGGCTGGGCGATTAAGAAATTTGACGTCTGGGTTGATGGCAAGATCAAATCCGGCTTCGAAATGCTGGTGAACAACTTCTCCGCGGGCATCATCGGGATGATCCTCGCGATTCTGGCGTTCCTCGGCATTGGCCCTGCGGTTGAAGTGCTCTCCAAGCTGCTGGCGGCGGGCGTTAACTTCATGGTGGCGCATGACATGCTGCCGCTGGCGTCAATCTTCGTTGAACCGGCGAAAATCCTGTTCCTGAACAACGCCATCAACCACGGTATCTTCTCGCCGCTGGGTATTCAGCAGTCTCACGATCTCGGCAAGTCCATCTTCTTCCTGATTGAAGCGAACCCGGGTCCGGGTATGGGCGTTCTGCTGGCATACATGTTCTTTGGTCGCGGCAGCGCGAAACAGTCTGCTGGCGGCGCGGCGATCATTCACTTCCTGGGCGGTATTCACGAAATTTACTTCCCGTATGTACTGATGAACCCACGTCTGATCCTGGCCGTTATCCTTGGCGGTATGACCGGCGTGTTCACCCTGAGTGTACTGGGCGGTGGTCTGGTGTCTCCTGCTTCTCCGGGCTCTATCCTGGCGGTGCTGGCGATGACCCCGAAAGGCGCCTACTTCGCGAACATCGCGGCGATCTGTGCGGCCATGGCGGTCTCCTTCGTGGCCTCCGCTATCCTGCTGAAAACCAGCAAGGTGAAAGAAGACGACGATATCGAAGCGGCAACCCGTCGTATGCATGACATGAAAGCCGAATCCAAAGGCGCAACGCCGCTGGCGGCAGGCGATGTCTCTAACGACCTGAGCCACGTTCGTAAAATCATCGTTGCCTGCGATGCCGGTATGGGCTCCAGCGCAATGGGTGCGGGCGTGCTGCGTAAGAAAGTGCAGGATGCGGGTCTGACCAACATCTCCGTCACCAACAGCGCGATTAACAGCCTGCCGCCGGACGTTGACCTGGTGATCACGCACCGCGATCTGACCGAACGCGCTATGCGTCAGGTACCGCAGGCGCAGCACATTTCCCTGACCAACTTCCTCGACAGCGGCCTGTACACGAGCCTGACCGAACGTCTGGTGGCGGCGCAGCGCCATGAAGATAACGAAGTGAAAGTACGTACCAGCCTGCAAGACAGCTTCGACGAGAGCAACGCGCATCTGTTCAAACTGGGCGCAGAAAACATCTTCCTTGGCCGCACGGCGACCAATAAAGAAGAGGCCATTCGCTTCGCCGGTGAGCAGCTGGTGAAAGGTGGCTACGTTCAGCCGGAATACGTTGAGGCGATGCTGGAGCGTGAAAAGCTGACCCCAACCTACCTGGGTGAATCCATCGCGGTTCCACACGGTACGGTGGAAGCCAAAGACCGCGTGCTGAAAACCGGCGTGGTGTTCTGTCAGTATCCTGATGGCGTGCGCTTCGGTGAAGAAGAGGACGACATCGCCCGTCTGGTGATTGGTATCGCCGCTCGCAACAACGAGCATATCCAGGTGATTACCAGCCTGACCAACGCGCTGGATGACGAAACGGTTATTGAGCGTCTGGCCAACACCACCAGCGTTGAAGAAGTTCTGGCCCTGCTTAACAAATAACGGTACTCCTCCCTCTCCCCCCGGGGAGAGGGCTAGGGTGAGGGGAAAACGTTCCTCACCCCAGCCCTCTCGGGTAAAAACATTGATGAAGGTTAACACTATGAAAGCATTACATTTTGGCGCAGGTAATATTGGTCGTGGCTTTATCGGTAAACTGCTGGCAGACGCGGGTATTACCCTGACATTCGCCGATGTGAATCAGGTGGTTCTGGATGCCCTGAATGCCCGTCATAGCTATCAGGTTCACGTGGTGGGTGAAAACGAACAGGTTGAAACGGTCTCTGGCGTCAACGCGGTAAGCAGCATTGGCGACGATGTTATCGATCTTATTGCCAGCGTTGATCTGGTCACCACCGCCGTGGGTCCGGTGGTGCTTGAGCGTATCGCCCCGGCGGTCGCGAAAGGCCTGGCGAAGCGTAAAGCACAGGGCGTTGAAACGCCGCTGAACATCATCGCCTGTGAAAACATGGTGCGCGGCACCACGCAGCTGAAAGGCCACGTTCTGGCCGCTGTGGCTGATGAAGATAAAGCCTGGGTTGAAGCGCACGTAGGTTTTGTTGATTCCGCCGTTGACCGCATCGTTCCGCCGTCAGCATCCGCCACCAACAACCCGCTGGAAGTGACGGTGGAAACCTTCAGCGAGTGGATCGTTGATAAAACCCAGTTTAAGGGCGCGCTGCCGACCATTCCGGGAATGGAATTAACCGATAACCTGATGGCATTTGTCGAACGTAAACTCTTCACGCTGAACACCGGGCATGCTATAACCGCGTACCTCGGAAAATTGGCCGGTCATCAGACCATTCGTGACGCGATCCTCGATGAGAACATCCGTGCGGTGGTCAAAGGGGCAATGGAAGAGAGCGGCGCGGTGCTGATCAAACGCTACGGTTTTGATGCTGATAAACACGCAGCATACATCCAGAAAATCCTCGGTCGTTTTGAAAACCCGTATCTGAAAGATGACGTTGAGCGCGTGGGTCGTCAGCCGCTGCGTAAACTGAGCGCGGGCGATCGCCTGATTAAACCGCTGCTGGGCACGCTGGAATACGGCCTGCCGCACGCTAACCTGGTGAAGGGAATCGCTGCCGCAATGCACTACCGCAGCGAGCAGGACCCGCAGGCAATTGAGCTGGCTCAGCTGATTGATGACAAAGGCGCGCAAGCTGCGCTGGCGCAGATCTCCGGTCTGGATGCCAACAGTGACGTAGTTGCGGAGGCGGTCAGCGCATACAACGCAACCAAATGATGCAGAGTCCGGCGCAGGTGAGCCTGCGCCCGAATAACAGATTGTCAGATATGCAGGCAATAATGGAACAAACCCAGGCCTTTGAAAATCGTGTGCTTGAGCGTCTGAATGCTGGCAAAACCGTACGAAGTTTCCTGATTACCGCCGTCGAGCTGTTAACCGAGGCGGTAAACATTCTGGTGCTTCAGGTGTTTCGCAAAGACGACTACGCGGTAAAGTACGCTGTAGAACCGTTACTGGACGGAGACGGACCGCTGGGCGATTTATCGGTACGGCTGAAGCTGATTTACGGTCTCGGCGTGCTGAACCGTCAGGAGTATGAAGACGCCGAGCTGTTAATGGCGCTGCGCGAAGAGCTCAATCATGACGGCAATGAGTACACCTTTACCGATGATGAGATACTGGGGCCCTTCGGCGAACTGCACTGCGTATCCGCGCTCCCTCCCGCACCTCAGTTTGATAACAGCGACCCAGAGCTGTACGCGATGCAAAAGCTGCGTTATCAACAGGTTGTCCGCTCCACCATGGTGCTTTCCCTGACTGAGCTGATTTCTAAAATCAGCTTAAAAAAAGCGTTTCAGAAGTAAGCCCGCACACATTGGTGTATCCTTCCCTGTAAATTCCCCGTTTTCAGAGTTATTTGTCATGAAAGAAGTCGAAAAGAACGAAATTAAACGCCTGAGCGACCGTCTGGATATGATCCGCCATCAGATGGCTGGCCTCACCCTTGTTGATTCCGCCGAGAAATATGCCGAGCTGGAAAAAGAGTCCGTGAAGCTGGAGGCGGAAATTGAACGCCTGCGCGAAGTGAAAGGCCAGAAGCTGAGTAAAGAAGCGCAGAAGCTGATGAACATGCCGCATCGCCGCGCGATCACCAAAAAAGAGCAGGCCGATATGGGCAAGCTGAAGAAAAGCGTCCGTGGCCTGGTGGTGGTGCACCCGATGACCGAGCTTGGCCGCGAAATGGGCCTGAAAGAGATGACGGGTTTTTGTAAGACCGCGTTCTGATCGTCCTCCCCTGCCGCTGCGGCAGGGGAAACTCAGTTGTAAATCAGGTTAAACGTGGCCATCGCATCCGCTTTTCCCGCCGTCACGTTCGCTTCCGTCTGAATGTAATGCGCATCAAACCAGAAGGTTTGCGTCTGGTTATCCCCTACTTGCCCAAGCGCTGACACCTGCGGGGTGTTCCACGGTACCACCTGCCCCTGAACCGAACCGGTATTGTCACCGTAAAGCAGTTCGATCCCGACACCGCTGGCGCTATCCTCCTGCTTCGTCAACGCCAGCGCCCGATCGTTGCCCGGCGTGGTATCGCCAAAGAAACCCATCTTAACCGCCGTGTTATTTTCGCAAGTCACCGGAATGCTGAAGCGTCCGCCCCCGGCGCGGGAGCCGATGCCGTGAAATTCACGCTGGCTCACGCTCCCCATGGGAACAAGAATGCTGCGAGAGCCCACTGAACAGCTGGTACGCCTGACGGTGAAGCTGGCGAGATGAATCTGTACTGGTGTCGCCACGTTGGTGGCGCTGGCTTGATTTTCTCCCGCCTGCAATATCAGCGATCCGACATTTTGCTCCTGGGAGTTGGCGTTATCGTCAGGCATGGGGCTGGTCGTCGGGATTTTGTAAAACACCACCCAGAACTGCAATTTATACGTTGGGGCGCTGGCAAAGGCAGGATTCTGTGAGGCATCACAGATACGCCGGGACTCTTTGCCATTCACCTGACTTGTGCCGTCAATATAGCGTACCGCATCGGCGCCGCAGTACTGCTGTTCCCGGAACCCCAGCGCGTAGCCGATGCCGTCGATCTGAGTTTTATAGACGTGACGTGACGCGCCGTCTTCCCCCACCACGGTGCCGACGGGGTTATCCAGCTCGACAAAGCCGATACTACGCCAGGCGTCATTCCCGCCATCACAGCTGTAGAAATCCGCCCCGGTAGACTGTATCGGCGCAGATATCGGCGTCCAGTCAGCCGTGCCGGGCGCATACCCAATGGCATAAGGCACCTGAACGACCCACTGATCGCGCGTGGTGCGGCAGGTTGAAGTCTGGGCATGGGCATGAAAACTCAGCATGCCAAAAAGCGAAAGAAGGCTCAGATAGAAAACCCATTGAATAAAGTGACGCATGATATTCCTCTAGTGGCACTCAAGAGACAGCGTAGCGATGCCGGGGGCCATATGAGCTTTCCCCAGTCTGAAAGGTGTCTGGCATTGCTGCTGCTCCCCGTTTTCATACCAGGTGACGCGCAGGGTACCGCGCTCGGGTACTCCGCTCAGGTAGGCCTGACCGCCGTCAGCGACCATGCTTCGGTTTGCAGAATGGCGGTTCTGCTCCACCACTTCAGCCTGCGCGCCAAACGGCAACGGTTCACCGTGGTAGCGCAGGGAAAACAGAACGCGATAACCAATGTGGGTTTTGTAATTGGCCAGCACCACCGCGCCGCTGGTGGGAATGAGCGTCAGACCGCTCTGCTCAACGTCGACGTTCTCACCCAGCGTCGCCGTATCAAGGCTGACGGTATTTTTGCGATACGCCGAGAGCGTTGGCATGACCGCATAGCCGCGGCTGTCGGTATGGATCCCGTTGTAACCCTCCGGCTCAACGTTCGCCGCACCGGGCACGCGCAGCAGGGCGACGGTATCGCCCAGCGGCTCGCTAAGTGTGACGCCATACTGCGTGGCGATAACGCCTCCGGCGAGTCCGAGGCTCGCGTTGCTACCGCTTCGGCTGTGGTCATAACCGAGGCTGACGTTGCCGTAGCCACCGTTGTATTGCAGCGCCAGGCTGGTACTGTCGGCTTGTCCTTCGCTGGCCTTACTCTGCTGAACGCTGTAATTAAGGTTGCGATTCGCCAGCGCGCTGCCGTTGAGAGACATCTGCTGCGTGGTCATTCCACGATTGTTGTGGTTGATGAAGTAACTGACCGAGCTGTCCGGTAACCCGTGGCCAAGCGGAACATTGACGTTAAACGACACGGTGCGATCGGGATGCTGCTCACGCGCTGAGTCGGTGTAGTCATATCCCGCGCCCCAGGAAATGCCCCGCCAGCTGGTGTACCAGCCAATGTGGATGGTTTTATCCTGCCCGGACGTATGCCAGTAATCCTGCATCCATGCCGAGACGCTGAGGCTGCCGAACTGACCCAGCGTCTGTGAAAAGGTGACCTGCGAGCGGCTACGGCGATTATTGAGTTGCAGCTGTTGGCTGTCAGACTGATTCAGTTCACTAAATTCATAGTAATTGCGCGAGGCATAGCGATAACTCGCCAGGTTGAAGGCGGTGCCGGTAGCGCTGAAATCTTTCTGATACTGAATGCGCCACGCCTGCCCTATCGCGTTTTTGCCGTCGGGTAAATGGCTTTTTGCCAGCGTATCGTCAATGCCCAGCGAGCCAAATGCGCCAAACCCTCTGCCTATGCCAATTGCACCGGCCTGGTAGTTGCTCGCCGTACGAAAGCCGCCATACACCGTCATCCTGGAGAGCAGACCGTAGAAAAAAGCGCCTTCAACAAACTCAGGCGAACGCGCATCGCCGGAGCCGGAGTGAAATCGTCCGGCGTTGAGACTGTATTTCAGGCTGCCCTGGCGTCGCATAAACGGCACCGCAGAATAGGGTTGGGTAAAGACGCGCGTTGAGCCGTCACTTTCCGTGACCGTAACCTGTAGATCGCCGCTTTGTGCGCCGGGGAACAGATCGTTAATGATAAATGGCCCGGCGGCCACCCAGGTTTCATAGATCACATAGCCATTTTGCGAAACGGAGACTTTAGCGAAGCTGTGTACAACGCCGCGGATGGTTGGTGCGAAGCCGCGCTGGCTGTCGGGTAACATGCTCTCGCTGGACGAGAGCTGAACCCCGCGAAACGCCACGCTATCGAAGACGTCGCCTGCGGTCCAGGCATCGCCGATCCGTAGCTGGCTGTTAAGACGGCGAATATCCCGGCTCAGCCAGCTACTTTGCGACTGAAAATGGTTGCCGCCCGCGTCGCTGTGGCTCCAGGCCGAAGTGTTGCGCAACCGCCACGCCCCCAGATTGATGCCGTTACGCAGGCTCAGATAGCTGGATGTCGTGACCCCGCTCTGATGACGGGCCTGACCGCCCGACAGACTGTAATCACTAAATGCCGCCGGGATACCATCGTCCCACTGCGACTGCGGCACGTAGCCACGGCTGCGGTGTTTCATCGCCGCCTGCGGCAGGTTGAGAAAAAGGCGCTGTTGGTTGAAATCATAGGAGGTTCGCGCTGCCGGAATAAAATCCTCGAGGTGCGTGAACGTTTCTCCCTCCTGCAACCGGGAGAATGCAGGAATGGCCCCTACATTTACGCCAAGCGCTTCCAGCAGCGATACGCTAAAAACGGGTTGCAGGCTGCCTTTCTCATTGACGAAGGTGATCTCCTGATGCCGCTCCTCGCGTCCGTTAATCTCCAGCGTCACGAGCCAGGTGCCTGGCATCTGCCCGCCCTTTTCAGAGAAATAGTGCAGATCCGCCGTTTTCTGTTCAGTAGAGGAAAGCTCCAGCGCGGCGGGATCAAAGTAATCCTCGGCCATCCCCGCACGGCTGAAGCTAAGCAGCAACACTGAAAGCGGCGCGTAACGAAACAGGCGAAAAGGCATGATCTTAAAGAGGCTGGGTGTGGGTGGCGGTGATGGCACCAAAATCATTAATAGCCGACCAGCTTACGCCCCCGGAGGCGGACACAGGCCATTCACGGGTTTCCCCTGGACCGATCATGCCCGGCTGCTCAATTTTATGCCCGCCAACGGTCAGCCGATAAAAAGAGACGTAGTATGGCGTCGGGTTAGCGGCCTTAAGCCCTTTTCCCGTCCGCGAAAACGTTATTTTCTGCCAGGCAGTTGCAGCGTCCCCTTTTAGATTGTCCGGGCGGTAGAAAATTTTAAATTTCGATTTAACGTTAACTTGTAATTCGTTGCTGCTCTCTTTTGGCTTTGGCGCAATCGCTTTAATATCGAGCCAGAATACAGATTCACGATCTGTGGGCAGCGGAGCGCCGGTATATTGAATACGCAGCGTATTGGTCTGCTCCGGATCAAGTCTGAACAGAGGTGGCGTGACAATAAATGGCGCAGCGTTATTTTTACCCTGCCCATCCCCTTCAACCCACGACTGAATAAGATAGGGAACCGCACTTTCCATATTAGAAACAGAAAATGCCACCTCCTTGCTGTGTTGTGGGTATACGATCCGTGTTCCCCCCATTACAACGCCAGCGGAAACTGACGCAGAACTAACCATTAATGCAGTGAGCATAATATACGATAAACGTTTCATCATTATTATCTCTGGAGGTGGCTGACAGTGAAATCAGTTATAAACCATCAGGAAGTTAGAAACGGCGTTAACATCGCCGGCGTTGATTTCTGTGCCATCTTTGTCAAGTGCGGCATAGAAAGTTAATTCAGCATTGCCTTCATCATCCGGTGCGGTTGTTTCAGATACCGTACCCGGTTTAATCGCGGTGCTGCGATCGCTGTTATAAAGCTTCACGCCGACACCCGTCGCCATACCTTCACCTGGCGTAACCTGAAGCAGTGTGTCATTCACCGTATCTTTGGTTCCGTCAAACAGTACCGCAACCGATTCAACCGTCTCCGGGCAGTTTTCCACGTTGATTTTGAACTCGCGCGGCGTCGTTTCGTTGTGATCGTCAAAGTAGCTTTTTGCCCACGCCCCAAGGTCTACCGTTTTGTTTTTAGAGGCCGGAGTAATATCACAGGAAATAAGGGTAATCTTCCCGGTAAAATTGATCACCCCGCCCGTACTTTGCGAACCCGCACCGGTATCCAGAGAAGCATTAACGCCAGAATCACTGCTTGCCAGTACCGATTGAGAAGATAACAGCAGCCCCGCCGCGGCAATCGCCAGCGCCACATTTTTGATTTTCATTTGGAACACTTTCCCCTCTGTAAATTAAACAGATATAGACTTGTTGTACCAGGTACAATAACCGCTATAAGGATTTAAAAACGCCACCGAAAGGGTTTTAGCAGAATGGGTGACGCGACCTTATAGAATAAAGCAGGGTCCATCCCATGGTGATAATCCGTATATTTTCAGAAGGCCATACACAGATATCCTTCAACTGATGAATGACTTCTGGCCGAAAATAACACTGAATACGTTGTGGTTAGTAATAAATTTAAAATCTTCTGTTACGTTGCTTCTGAATAAATAGTAAATCAAATGCCTTTTAACGTCTACGTATTGAAAAGTAATACGCCGCGCTTGTAAACATTCTGAAATTAACACTCAGCTAACAAATTTAACCCCTTTCCATTGCCCTAATAATTATTAATCTGCTTTTAATACCGCAACTAAATTACAAGAGAGTTAACTGATCATTGTTTGATCAATTTATTTCAGAATATTATTAGCCAAAAAATGTCACTTCAGCAAAAAATTCTTTCACTTTATCCTGAAAAATCACGGTTAAACAGGATATTTCCTTATCGATCAGCAATTGATCGTTTGTAATACACTGTTAAAATCTATATGTGAAATTTACCTTAATTAAAATTTTTTGCTACAGCTTCGATTTCGCATTTTTAACCAAAAAAATTTTTTATTTATAGGAAATATATCACTCTGATCACACATATACAGATTTTCAAAAACATAAATAAAACAAACAAACCTCATTTGATTCACGCAATATTATCACATACCCATTTTATTCAACCTCTTTTACGCGCCGTATCTGCTCAAAAGGCGAATGTAATGCCCTCCACCTGACTACCGCTCCCAACGCACGCGGTGAGTTGAACTTGCGGTTTTGGTCCTACCAATCATGCGTAAAGCTATCCATCGTTCACAGTTTCGATGCTCCACTTCACAAAAGCATTGCTGAATAGCAACACTTGGTTAACCATTTATTGCCATTAACCCTACATCACAATATTGGAAGGACCACTTTTACACTAAGTGTGACGCTGAGATGAGCAGAGACTCACCCGACGAACACCTGTGTGGTCCTCAGGAGACCTGCATGAGCCTCTGGCAACAAAACTACGATCCGGCCGGGAATATCTGGCTGTCGAGCCTGATCGCATCGCTACCGATCCTGTTCTTCTTCTTTGCGCTGATAAAGCTCAAGCTGAAGGGCTACCTTGCCGCAACGTACACCGTTGCCATCGCCCTGCTGGTGGCGCTGTTCTTCTATAAAATGCCGGTCGATCGCGCGCTGGCCTCTGTGGTGTATGGTTTCTTCTACGGCCTGTGGCCGATTGCGTGGATCATCATCGCCGCTGTCTTTGTCTACAAAATCTCGGTGAAAACCGGGCAGTTCGACATTATTCGCTCGTCGATTCTCTCTATTACACCGGACCAGCGTTTACAGATGCTGATTGTCGGTTTCTCCTTCGGGGCGTTCCTTGAAGGGGCGGCAGGATTTGGCGCGCCGGTGGCGATCACCGCCGCTCTGCTGGTCGGGCTGGGCTTTAATCCGCTGTATGCCGCTGGCCTGTGCCTGATTGTGAACACCGCCCCGGTGGCGTTTGGCGCGATGGGCATTCCGATTCTGGTGGCGGGCCAGGTGACCGGGCTGGACAGCTTCGAGATCGGCCAGATGGTGGGCCGCCAGCTGCCGTTCCTGACCATTATCGTGCTGTTCTGGATCATGGCGATTATGGACGGCTGGCGCGGCGTGAAGGAGACCTGGCCTGCGGTGATGGTAGCGGGCGGTTCGTTCGCCATTGCCCAGTATCTCAGCTCCAACTTCCTCGGCCCGGAACTGCCGGACATCATCTCTTCCCTGGTGTCGCTGGTCTGTCTGACGCTGTTCCTGAAACGCTGGCAGCCGGTACGTATCTTCCGCTTTGCTGACATGGGCGCATCGCACGTGGATCAGACGCTGGCGCGCACCGGCTATACCGCCGGACAGATTGTGCGCGCGTGGTCACCGTTCCTGTTCCTGACCGCCACCGTGACGCTGTGGAGCATTCCGCCGTTTAAAGCCCTGTTCGCCCCGGGCGGCGCGCTGTACGACATGGTGATTAATATCTCCGTGCCGTTCCTCGACAAAATGGTCGCCCGTATGCCGCCGGTGGTGCACGACGCCACGCCGTATGCGGCAGTGTTTAAGTTCGACTGGTTCTCAGCCACCGGTACGGCCATCCTGTTTGCCGCTATCCTTTCCGTTGTGTGGCTGCGCATGAAGCCTGCCGCCGCGGTACAGACCTTTGCGGCGACGATTAAAGAGCTGATGCTGCCGATTTACTCCATCGGCATGGTGCTGGCGTTCGCGTTTATTTCGAATTACTCCGGCCTGTCGTCGACGCTGGCGTTAGCGCTGGCGCATACCGGCCACGCGTTTACCTTCTTCTCGCCGTTCCTCGGCTGGCTGGGGGTGTTCCTGACCGGTTCAGATACGTCATCTAACGCCCTGTTTGCTGCCCTACAGGCCACGGCCGCGCAGCAGATTGGCGTCTCGGACGTGCTGCTGGTCGCCGCGAACACCACCGGCGGCGTGACCGGGAAGATGATCTCACCGCAGTCCATCGCCATTGCCTGTGCTGCGGTGGGGCTGGTAGGCAAAGAGTCGGATCTGTTCCGCTTTACCGTTAAACACAGCCTGATATTTACCTGCATGGTGGGCGTGATCACCACATTGCAGGCCTATGTCTTAACCTGGATGATTCCATGATAGTGATGCCCAGACGCCTGTCCGACGAGATTGCCACTCGCGTACGGGCGCTGATAGAAGAACAACAGCTGGAAGCGGGCATGAGATTGCCCGCCGAGCGTCAGCTTGCCGCTCAGCTTGGCGTGTCGCGCAACTCACTGCGCGAGGCGCTGGCGACGCTGGTCAGCGAAGGGGTGCTGCTGAGCCGTCGCGGCGGCGGCACCTTCGTGCGCTGGCAGCATGACGACTGGTCCGAACAAAACATCGTGCAGCCGCTGAAGACGCTGATGGAAAACGACCCGGACTACAGCTTCGACATCCTCGAAGCGCGTCACGCCATCGAAACCAGCACCGCGTGGCACGCGGCGATGCGGGCAACCGACGCCGACAAAGAGAAGCTCAAAGCCTGTTTTGAAGCCACGCAAAGCAGCGACCCGGACATCGCCTCCCAGGCGGACGTGCGGTTCCATCTGGCGATTGCCGAGGCCTCGCACAACGTGGTGCTGCTGCAAACCATGCGCGGGTTCTTCGACCTGCTGCAATCCTCCGTGAAGCAGAGCCGCCAGCGCATGTATCTGGTGCCGCCGGTGTTTGCCCAGCTGACCGAACAGCACGAGGCGGTGCTCAACGCCATTCTGGCCGGAGATGCCGAGGCCGCGCGTAAGGCGATGATGGCGCATCTCGGCTTCGTGCATACCACCATTAAACGATTCGATGAAGATCAGGCCCGACAGGCGCGTATTACCCGTCTGCCTGGCGAGAGTGATATTTCCAGGGAGAACAAAGCATGATTATTTCAGCAGCCAGTGACTATCGCGCCGCGGCGCAGCGCATTTTGCCCCTGTTCCTGTTCCACTATATCGACGGCGGGGCCTATGCCGAATATACCCTGCGCCGTAACGTGGAGGATCTGTCGGAAGTGGCCCTGCGCCAGCGCGTGCTGAAAAATATGTCTGACCTGAGCCTTGAGACGAAGCTGTTTAACGAGACGCTCTCCATGCCGGTAGCGCTCGCACCTGTCGGTTTATGTGGCATGTATGCCCGTCGCGGTGAAGTGCAGGCCGCCGCCGCCGCAGATGCCAAAGGCATTCCGTTTACCCTTTCCACCGTGTCCGTCTGCCCGATTGAAGAAGTCGCCCCGACCATCAAGCGCCCGATGTGGTTCCAGCTGTACGTCCTGCGCGATCGCGGTTTTATGCGCAACGCGCTGGAGCGCGCCAAAGCGGCGGGCTGCTCAACCCTGGTCTTTACCGTCGACATGCCGACCCCCGGCGCGCGCTACCGCGACGCCCACTCCGGCATGAGCGGCCCTAACGCGGCCCTGCGCCGTTACTGGCAGGCGGTGACGCACCCGCAGTGGGCGTGGGATGTCGGGTTGAACGGCCGTCCGCACGATCTGGGCAATATTTCGGCCTACCTGGGTAAACCGACCGGGCTGGAGGACTACATTGGCTGGCTGGCGAACAATTTCGATCCGTCGATCTCCTGGAAAGACCTGGAGTGGATCCGCGAATTCTGGGACGGCCCGATGGTGATCAAAGGGATCCTCGACCCGGAAGATGCCCGCGACGCGGTGCGTTTTGGCGCCGATGGGATCGTGGTCTCTAACCATGGTGGCCGCCAGCTTGATGGGGTGCTCTCCTCCGCCCGCGCCCTGCCGGCCATTGCCGATGCGGTGAAAGGCGATATTGCGATCCTGGCCGATAGCGGCATCCGTAACGGGCTGGACGTGGTGCGCATGATTGCGCTCGGCGCCGACAGCGTGCTGCTGGGCCGTGCTTACCTGTACGCGCTGGCCACCAGCGGCCAGGCGGGCGTGGCGAATCTGCTGAACCTGATCGAGAAAGAGATGAAAGTAGCGATGACCCTGACCGGGGCGAAGTCGATTAGCGAAATCAGCAAAGACTCTCTGGTGCAGGAGCTCAGTAAGCTGCCTGCGGCGCTGGCCCCTCTTTCCCAAGGAAACGCGGCCTGATCTTCCCCGGTTAGCCTCCCCTTCTTCCGCGCCCGACTTTCCCCTCGGGCGCTTTTTTTGTCGAAAATAACACCTGCGTAACATTCTTGATAAGAAAATTTGACACACCCCGCCCCTCCGCAATTGTATAGACAAGCAAATACAAGAACACAAAAACAACATCACATCGGAGGGGAACGTATGACGTATTCAGGTCGGGTGGATATTCAGCAGGTGATCGATGAAAGTCCTTTTTCAGGGTTTCACTGGCTTCTTATTGTGCTGGGCTTTCTGGTGCTGGCGATCGATGGGTTTGATACCGCAGCGATGGGTTACATTGCGCCTACGCTGTCGACGGAGTGGGGAATACATAAACAGGATCTGGGGCCGGTGCTGAGTGCGGCGCTGCTGGGGCTGTCGCTGGGAGCCCTGATTGCAGGTCCGGTATCGGACCGGATGGGACGCAAGCGCGTGCTGGTCTTTTCGTGTCTCTTCTTCGGCCTGGCGAGCCTGGGCACGGCCTGGGCGCAAAGTCTGAATACCCTGACGCTATGGCGATTTCTGACCGGTCTCGGGCTGGGCGCCGCGATGCCTAACGCCATCACGCTGATCTCAGAGTTTGCCCCCCAGCGCTGCCGCGCCATGGCAATTAACACCATGTACTGCGGCTTTCCGCTGGGTGCGGCGGGCGGCGGGGCGATCTCGTCCTGGCTTATCCCTCACCATGGCTGGCGAAGCGTGCTGCTGACCGGCGCGATTGCGCCGCTGATTTTAACGGTGCTGCTGGCGCTGCTGTTGCCGGAGTCGGTGAAGTTTCTGGTGCAGCGCGGGAAAGACGTCGCCCAGGTTCGCCGCATCGCCAGCCGGTTCGCCCGCAGCACGCTGGATAGCGTCACGGGCTTTTTCCTGACAGAGGAGAAAGTCGCGTCGAAAAAAGGCAGCGTGTCGCAGCTGTTTTCCATGCCCTGGCTGCCCGGCACCCTGATGCTGTGGGTCACCTACTTTATGGGACTGGTGATTTATTACGTCCTGCTGAGCTGGATGCCGACGCTGATGCAGGGGATGGGGTATGCGCTGGCGGAATCCGCCTGGCTCACCTCGCTGTTCACCTTCGGCGGCACCGCTGGCATTTTGCTCGCGGGCTGGATGATGGATCGCTGGGAAGCGCACAAGGTGGTCGCGTGTGGTTTCGTGCTGACGATGGGCCTGATTCTTTTACTCGGCATTGAGCATAACCATATCGCCCTGTTTGGCGGGTTAATTTTCCTGATGGGGATCGCGATGAACGGCGCGCAGTCGGGCATGCAGACCCTGGCCGCCACCTTTTACCCTACCGAGTGCCGCGCGACGGGTATCGCCTGGATGCAGGGGATCGGCCGCTTCGGCGGCGTGGCGGGCACCATGACCAGCGCCCAGCTTCTTTCCATGCAGTGGCAGGCAGACAGTATTTTAATGATCCTCAGCGTGCCTGCTCTCGTGGCCGCGGCGGCAACCGTCTACAAAATGCTGTATAGCCGCGCGCAGGAGCCGGGCGTCGCCTAGTCCCTCTCTTTTCTGCTATTCTGCCCCCGCAATTAAGGGGGCAGCATGCTTAACATCGTCTTATTCGAACCAGAAATTCCGCCGAACACCGGCAATATTATCCGCCTGTGCGCCAACACCGGTTTTCGTCTGCACATCATTGAACCGATGGGCTTTACGTGGGACGACAAACGTCTGCGCCGCGCGGGGCTGGACTACCATGAGTTTACTGCCGTCGTTCGTCATCACGATTACGCCGCGTTTCTGGACGCAGAGAAGCCGCAGCGCATGTTCGCCCTGACCACCAAAGGCACGCCAGCACACAGCGCCGTAAGCTATCAGGACGGGGATTATCTGATGTTTGGTCCGGAAACCCGCGGCCTGCCGGCCACCATTCTGGATGCCCTGCCAGCCGAGCAGAAAATTCGTATTCCGATGATGCCGGACAGCCGCAGCATGAACCTGTCGAATGCGGTGTCGGTGGTGGTGTATGAGGCGTGGCGCCAGCTGGGTTATCCCGGCGCGATACTGCGTAGCTAAAACAGTTCGGGTGGCTTGCGCCACCCGATTCATCGTGTTTAGCCTGCTACCGCGATACGTTTCATATCGGTCATGTAGCCACGCAGTTTCTGGCCCACTTTCTCGATTTCGTGGCTGCGAATCGCTTCGTTAACGTCACGCAGCTGCGCGTTATCAACCGCACCTTCCGCAATCGCCTGGCCCAGATCGCCCGCTTGCAGGGTGGTCATGAACTCTTTCAGCAGCGGTACGCAGGCGTAAGAGAACAGGTAGTTACCGTACTCGGCGGTATCGGAGATCACCACGTTCATCTCATACAGACGCTTACGGGCGATGGTGTTTGCGATCAGCGGCAGCTCGTGCAGCGATTCGTAGTACGCAGACTCTTCAATGATGCCGGAATCCACCATGGTTTCGAACGCCAGCTCAACGCCTGCTTTCACCATCGCAATCATCAGGACGCCTTTATCGAAGTACTCCTGCTCGGTGATCTTGCCGTCGTACTGTGGTGCGGTTTCGAACGCGGTTTTACCGGTCTCTTCACGCCAGGTCAGCAGTTTCTTATCGTCGTTCGCCCAGTCTGCCATCATGCCGGAGGAGAACTCGCCGGAGATGATGTCGTCCATATGTTTCTGGAACAGTGGCGCCATGATGGTTTTCAGCTGTTCAGAGAGTGCGAACGCGCGCAGTTTTGCCGGGTTGGACAGACGGTCCATCATCAGCGTAATGCCGCCCTGCTTCAGCGCTTCGGTGATGGTTTCCCAGCCGAACTGAATCAGTTTTTCCGCGTATGCCGGGTCGGTGCCTTCTTCCACCAGCTTGTCGAAGCACAGCAGAGAGCCAGCCTGGAGCATGCCGCACAGGATAGTCTGCTCGCCCATCAGGTCAGATTTCACTTCCGCAACGAAGGAAGATTCCAGTACGCCCGCACGATGGCCGCCGGTGGCCGCTGCCCAGGCTTTGGCAATCGCCATGCCTTCGCCTTTCGGATCGTTTTCCGGGTGAACGGCGATCAGCGTCGGTACGCCGAAGCCACGCTTGTACTCTTCACGCACTTCGGTGCCCGGGCACTTCGGTGCCACCATCACCACGGTGATGTCTTTACGGATCTGCTCGCCCACTTCAACGATGTTGAAGCCGTGGGAGTAACCCAGCGCGGCGCCGTCTTTCATCAGCGGCTGTACGGAACGCACAACGTCAGAGTGCTGCTTGTCCGGCGTCAGGTTCACCACCAGATCCGCCTGCGGGATCAGCTCTTCGTAGGTGCCCACTTTGAAGCCGTTTTCGGTCGCTTTACGCCATGAAGCGCGCTTCTCGGCAATCGCTTCTTTGCGCAGGGCGTAGGAGATATCCAGCCCGGAGTCACGCATGTTCAGGCCCTGGTTCAGACCCTGTGCGCCACAGCCGACAATGACCACTTTTTTACCCTGAAGGTAGCTCGCGCCATCAGCAAATTCATCGCGCGCCATGAAGCGGCATTTGCCCAGCTGCGCCAGCTGCTGGCGCAAGTTCAGTGTATTAAAGTAGTTAGCCATGGGTGATACCTCGTGATGTTGTGTTGTTTATTACTCTATGGATTTCACGTTTTAGGAAGGCGTCAAGTCTGCGAACCCCCAGGAGCTTACTCTGGTAAGTGACTGGGGTGAGTTGACGCAGACAACACACCTACAACGTGAAAGACGACGAGTAATTTATTGTTCGGTTCGCCTTTCAGCGACAATGTACCCACATTACAACAGAAAATTTATTGCGGAAATTGATATATTCACAACGTCACATTGCAATTTATGCAATGTAAAAAGAGGGAGTGGAATCGGTGGATTTACGCGATCTGAAAATGTTCCTGCACCTGGCGGAAAGCCGTCACTTTGGCCGCAGCGCCCGGGCGATGCACGTCAGCCCCTCCACGCTGTCGCGCCAGATCCAGCGCCTTGAGGAAGACCTCGGCCAGCCGTTGTTCGTGCGCGATAACCGCACCGTCACCCTCACAGAAGCCGGTGAAGAGCTGCGCATCTTTGCCCAGCAAACCTTGTTGCAGTACCAGCAGCTGCGGCACACCATCGACCAGCAGGGGCCGTCGCTTTCCGGCGAGCTGCATATTTTCTGTTCCGTGACCGCTGCCTACAGCCATCTTCCCCCCATTCTTGACCGCTTCCGCGCGGAACATCCGTCGGTTGAAATTAAGCTCACCACCGGCGATGCCGCCGACGCGATGGAAAAAGTGGTCACGGGCGAAGCGGATCTGGCGATTGCCGGGAAGCCGGAAACCCTGCCGGGCGCGGTAGCGTTCTCGATGCTGGAGAATCTGGCGGTGGTGCTGATTGCCCCGGCGCTGCCCTGCCCGGTGCGTAACCAGGTCTCGGTAGAAAAACCGGACTGGTCGACGGTGCCGTTTATCATGGCCGATCAGGGGCCGGTGCGCCGCCGCATCGAGCTGTGGTTCCGCCGTCAGAAAATCAGCAACCCGTCGATTTACGCCACCGTCAGCGGCCATGAGGCGATGGTGTCGATGGTGGCGCTTGGCTGCGGCGTGGCGCTGCTGCCGGAAGTGGTGCTGGAAAACAGCCCGGAACCGGTGCGCAACCGCGTGATGATTCTGGAGCGCAGCGACGAGAAGACGCCGTTTGAGCTGGGCGTGTGCGCACAAAAAAAGCGGCTGCATGAGCCGCTTATTGATGCGTTCTGGACGATATTGCCGAACCACTAGCCAGCCAGAAAGAACCTGAAAGCCGGGTTATGGGTTTCGTCATGACATTCATAGCCCAGTTCGTTCAGCCGCGTTTCGAAATCCGGCTCGTGCTCGCCCAGCTCGAACGCCGCCAGCACGCGGCCATAGTCGGTGCCGTGGCTGCGGTAGTGGAACAGAGAGATGTTCCAGTGCGTGCCCAGCGTGTGCAGGAACTTGAGCAGCGCGCCCGGCGATTCCGGGAACTCGAAGCTGAACAGACGTTCTCTCAGCGGCTTGGAAGGACGGCCGCCGACCATGTAACGCACGTGCAGCTTAGCCATTTCGTCGTCGGAGAGATCGACCACGCTGTAGCCGCCTTCATGCAGCAGGCTGAGGATCTCTTTACGCTCCTCCACGCCACGGCTCAGACGCACGCCGACAAAAATGCAGGCATCTTTCGCATCGGCAAAACGGTAGTTGAACTCCGTTACCGAACGACCGCCCAGCAGCTGGCAGAACTTGAGGAAGCTGCCCTTCTCTTCCGGAATCGTCACCGCCAGCAGCGCTTCACGCTGTTCGCCCAGCTCGCAGCGCTCGGAAACGTAGCGCAGGCCGTGGAAGTTCACGTTCGCACCAGAGAGCACGTGCGCCAGACGTTCGCCGCGAATGTTGTGCTGGGCGATGTATTTCTTCATCCCCGCCAGCGCCAGCGCGCCGGACGGTTCCGCCACCGCACGCACGTCTTCGAACAGATCTTTCATCGCCGCGCAGATAGCGTCGCTGTCGACGGTGACGATATCGTCGAGATACTCCTGGCACAGGCGGAACGTTTCGTCGCCAATGCGCTTCACCGCCACGCCCTCGGCAAACAGCCCGACGCGCGGCAGATCCACAGGATGCCCGGCATCCAGCGCCGCTTTTAGGCAGGCGGAGTCTTCCGCTTCCACGGCAATGACTTTGATCTGCGGCATGAGCTGTTTGATCAGCACCGCCACACCAGCGGCTAAGCCGCCGCCGCCCACCGGGACGAAAACGCGGTCGAGATGGGCGTCCTGCTGCAACAGCTCCAGCGCCAGCGTACCCTGCCCGGCAATCACCATCGGGTGGTCGAACGGCGGCACCCAGGTGAACCCCTGCTGCTGCGCCAGCTCAATCGCTTTGGCTTTGGCTTCGTCAAAGTTAGCCCCGTGGAGCAAGACTTCTCCGCCGAAACCGCGCACCGCGTCGACCTTGATGTCTGCGGTAGCAACCGGCATCACGATCAGCGCCTTCAGCCCCAGACGCGCCGAGGAAAACGCCACGCCCTGCGCGTGGTTGCCCGCCGACGCGGTAATCACCCCGCGCGCTTTCTGCTCGTCCGTCAGCCCGGCCATCATCGCGTAGGCTCCGCGCAGCTTGAAGCTGTGCACCGGCTGCCTGTCTTCACGCTTCACCAGAATGACGTTGTCGAGGCGCGAGGAGAGTTTTTCCATTTTTTGCAGGGGCGTGACCTGCACGGCTTCATAGACCGGCGCGCGTAGCACCGCTCTCAGGTATTCCGCCCCCTCAGGGGCGGCGGATAAGGGTTGTGACTCGGCCATCGTTAGCCCCCCAGTTTAGATTTATCGCGCACCGCGCCTTTATCTGCACTGGTTGCAAGGCTCGCGTAGGCGCGCAGGGCGAAGGAGACTTCGCGCTGGCGATCTTTCGGCTTCCAGGCTTTGTCGCCGCGGGCTTCCTGCGCTTCACGACGGGCCGCAATCTCCTGGTCACTCAGCTTCAGCTGAATGCCGCGGTTCGGAATGTCGATTTCGATCAGGTCGCCATCTTCGATGATCGCGATATTGCCGCCGCTTGCCGCTTCTGGCGAGACGTGGCCAATGGAGAGGCCTGACGTGCCGCCAGAGAAACGACCATCGGTGATCAGCGCGCAGGCTTTGCCGAGGCCCATCGATTTCAGGAAGGTGGTCGGGTAGAGCATCTCCTGCATGCCCGGACCGCCTTTCGGCCCTTCGTAGCGAATGACCACCACGTCGCCTTCCACCACTTTGCCGCCGAGGATAGCGTCTACCGCTTCGTCCTGGCTTTCATACACTTTTGCCGGGCCGGTAAATTTCAGGATGCTGTCGTCCACGCCTGCGGTTTTCACAATGCAGCCATTTTCTGCGAAGTTACCGTACAGCACGGCCAAACCGCCGTCTTTGCTGTAGGCATGTTCCAGCGAGCGAATGCAGCCTTCGGCGCGATCGTCATCCAGCGTGTCCCAGCGGCAATCCTGCGAGAACGCCTGGGTGGTACGGATGCCCGCCGGACCGGCGCGATACATGTTTTTCACCGCGTCGTCTTTGGTCAGCATCACGTCGTACTGCTCCAGCGACTCCGGCAGCGTCAGGCCGAGCACGTTTTTCACGTCGCGGTTCAGCAGCCCGGCGCGATCCAGCTCGCCGAGAATACCAATCACGCCACCCGCACGGTGGACATCTTCCATGTGGTACTTCTGGGTACTCGGCGCGACTTTACACAGCTGCGGCACTTTGCGGGAGAGCTTGTCGATGTCGCTCATGGTGAAGTCGATTTCAGCTTCCTGCGCGGCGGCCAGCAGGTGCAGAACGGTGTTGGTGGAGCCGCCCATGGCGATATCCAGCGTCATGGCGTTTTCGAACGCCGCTTTACTGGCGATGTTGCGCGGCAGCGCGCTGGCATCGTCCTGCTCGTAGTAGCGTTTGGTCAGCTCAACGATGCGCTTGCCCGCGTTAAGGAACAGCTGTTTACGGTCGGCGTGGGTCGCCAGCAGCGAGCCGTTGCCCGGCTGAGAAAGGCCCAGCGCTTCGGTCAGGCAGTTCATGGAGTTGGCGGTGAACATCCCGGAACAGGAGCCGCAGGTCGGGCACGCGGAGCGTTCCACCTGGTCGCTCTGCTCGTCAGAGACTTTCGGGTCCGCGCCCTGGATCATCGCATCGACCAGGTCGAGCTTGATGATTTTGTCGGAGAGCTTGGTTTTCCCCGCTTCCATTGGGCCACCAGAGACGAAGATCACCGGAATGTTCAGGCGCAGGGAAGCCATCAGCATCCCCGGGGTGATTTTGTCGCAGTTGGAGATACAGACCATCGCATCGGCGCAGTGGGCATTAACCATGTACTCCACCGAGTCGGCGATCAGCTCGCGCGACGGCAGTGAATAGAGCATCCCCCCGTGGCCCATTGCGATACCGTCATCCACCGCAATGGTGTTGAACTCTTTCGCCACGCCGCCGGAGGCTTCGATTTGCTCGGCAACCAGCTTACCGAGATCGCGCAGGTGCACGTGGCCCGGTACAAACTGGGTGAAGGAGTTCACCACGGCGATAATTGGCTTGCCGAAATCGGCGTCGGTCATTCCGGTGGCGCGCCACAGCGCGCGGGCACCCGCCATATTACGGCCGTGGGTGGTGGTGGCTGAACGATACTTAGGCATGCTTTATTTACTCCCGTCTGACTATTTAATGGGACGGTGCGTGCCGTCCCAAATTTATATTTAGTGATTAACCTGATCCAACCAGCCGTATTTATCTTCTGTCTCGCCGGTGAAGAGGCCAAAGAACGCTTGCTGAATGCGTTTGGTCACCGGGCCACAGCGGCCTTCGCCCACCTGAATGCCATCGACGCTACGCACCGGCGTAATTTCAGCCGCGGTACCGGACATAAACACTTCGTCAGCCAGGTACAGGGATTCGCGGGACAGCACCTGCTCGCGCACTTCGATACCCAGATCTTTTGCCAGCTTGATGATGGCGTCACGGGTGATGCCTGGCAGCGCGGACGAGGTAAACGGCGGGGTGAACAGAATGCCGTCTTTTACTTCAAACAGGTTTTCGCCCGCACCTTCGGAGATGTAGCCATTCACATCCAGCGCGATACCTTCCTGGTAACCGTGACGGCGCGCTTCGCTGCCGACCAGCAGTGAGGACAGGTAGTTACCGCCCGCTTTAGCCGCAGTCGGGATAGTGTTTGGCGCCACGCGGTTCCAGGAAGAAACCATTGCGTCGATCCCCTGATCCAGTGCTTCCGCGCCCAGGTAGGCGCCCCACGGGAACGCAGCAATAATCACATCGGTGTTATAGCCAGCGGGCGGGTTGACGCCCATGCCGACATCACCCACGAAGACCAGCGGACGAATATAGGCGCTGGTCAGTTTGTTCTGGCGAATCACCTCGCGGCAGGCTTCCATCAACTCATCAACGCTTTGGGAGACCGGGAAACGATAAATTTTGGCTGAGTCATGCAGACGCTGCATGTGTTCACGGTGGCGGAACACCACTGGTCCTTTGTGAGAGTCGTAGCAACGGATCCCTTCAAACACGGAGGTGCCGTAGTGCAGCGCGTGGGACATCACGTGAACTTTCGCGTCTTCCCAGCGAACCATCTCACCATTGAACCAAATGTAATCAGCTTTTTTTGTCGTCATTTTTTCGTCCTGTCACGCTTAAGCGCGGATTTGTTGTGATGTGGTTGTGCTCTGGCAGATGGCAACATGGGCAACGTCTACCAGTTTTGATAACTGACTAAACAGTAAGTCGACCGGCCGCGGGCTGGCAACGGTTAATTCGATACTGATGTTTTGCGCGTCGGTGGCCGTTTCCATATTCATAGAGCAAATCTGAAAACCACGATGACGCACCACACGCAAAACGCGTTCTAACGTTTCCGGGTTGAAGCGAGCCTGCACGGCGACCTGATGTTGCATCATGATAATTTCTCCAGCATTTGTGAGTTACTGGCACCGGGCGGTACCAACGGCCAGACGTTCTCAAGCTCATCGATTGAGACATGAAGCAGGTATGGCCCTTCGCTTGACAGCATGGTGTCGAGTGCCGCTTCAACCTGGTCTTTACGGGTGATGTGCTGGCCAGGAATGCCGAAGGCGCTGGCCAGGGTGAGGAAATCGGGGTTATCGGTCAGGGTGGTTTCACTGTAACGTTCCTGGAAGAACAGCTGTTGCCACTGGCGAACCATCCCTAAACGCTGGTTATCGAGCAACACGATCTTCAACGGTAACTGCTTGCGCTTCACGGTGCCGAGCTCCTGAACGTTCATCATGAAGGAGCCGTCACCGGAGATACAGATAACGGTATCGTTCGGGCGGGCAACCTGTGCACCAACGGCGGCTGGCAGACCGAAGCCCATCGTCCCTAACCCGCTGGACGTGATGAAGTTTTCCGGACGGGTGTAGGTCATGTGCTGGGCAGACCACATCTGATGCTGGCCGACATCGGTCGTCACCACGCTGTCGGCGGGCTTACGGTCGGACAACTGCTTCAACAGCAGCGGCGCGTAGATGGCCTCGCCGGGGTGGTCGTAACGCCAGGCGTGTTCAGCGCGCATATCGGCGGTGTGCTGACGCCATGGGTTAATATCCAGCGGCTGCTCCAGGGCCGGTAACAGCGCGTTAAGATCGCCCTGCAACGCGACATGCGCCTGACGCAGTTTGTTCATCTCCGCCGGGTCGATGTCCATATGGATCACTTTGGCGTTTGGCGCGAAGGTGTTCAGCTTGCCGGTGACGCGGTCGTCAAAACGGGCGCCGACGGCGATGAGCAGGTCACACTCCTGCACCGCCAGGTTTGCCGCTTTGGTACCATGCATCCCCAGCATGCCCAGATAGTAGGGGTAATCAGCATCTACCGCACCCAACCCTTTCAGCGTGCAGGTGGCAGGCATTTGCGTTGCCGCGATAAATTCGCGCAGTGCAGGAACCGCCTGCGCCATACCTACGCCACCACCAACGTACAGCATCGGTTGTTTGGCCTGCGCTATCATCTGACGCGCCTCTTCCACCTCTGCATGCGGGAATGCATCATCGCTTTTCACGGTAGAGAAATGCGGTTCCAGATCGCCGAGTGCAACCTGGATATCTTTCGGGATATCAACCAGAACCGGGCCAGGACGGCCAGAGCTGGCAACCTCGAACGCTTCGGCCATCACCCGCGGCAGCTCTTCGAGAGACTGAACGAGGAAGCTGTGTTTGGTGCAGGCCAGCGATAAACCGAGCACATCCACTTCCTGGAAGGCATCGGTGCCGATGAACGGAGAGGCAACCTGTCCGGTGATGGCAACAACGGGAACAGAATCCAGCAGTGCATCAGCAAGACCGGTGATCAGGTTCGTTGCGCCCGGACCTGAGGTCGCCATACAGACACCGGTTTTACCGGTGGCACGGGCATAACCGATGGCGGCCATCGCTGCGCCCTGCTCGTGTCGGCACAACAGGTGCTCCACGCCGCCGTCATACAGTGCATCGTAAATCGGCATAATTGCGCCACCCGGATAACCGAATACTGTCTCGACTCCCTGCGCGCGCAACGCATGTACTACCCACTGTGCCCCATTCATAGTTAGTTCCCCGTCATAAATCGGGAGAAACAGAATTTTGTGCTACTTGTCATTCTCTGCTCCTCATTTACGTTTTTTAGTCATAAAAAAACCCCCGGACCTTTCGGTGCGGGGGTCTTAGTTCGTTAAGGCTTGATTTCTAAGCCTTTCCTCGTCCAAGTGCAGCCCCGCACGGTGGGATAATAATCACCACCACGCTAATCACGACCAGGCTAATCACTCGTAGAAGGGCTGTCATTTTCAGTTCTTTTTGCATCTTGTTCGAAGGAATACCTAAAGAGTTACCACAGATATTTCATCTGACACAAGATTTTTTTATGACCTATTTCTGTAGCAGGCGAACTATTTCTTTCAAAATCGTTGTTTTATATAGGGAAAAAATAGAAATGAAGATTTTTCATTTTTTTTGTCCTGTTTCATCAGGCAAGGCGCGCATGATTCCTTTTCTGCGAGGCCGATTCCACCGACATGTAATGATTACATTTAGGCGCTAAAAGGCTGGAACGAGCGCCGTAATTCAGTGAATTAGCGCTAAACAGGAAAAAATGATGCTGGCATAGTCACCGCCAAGGAGGGCTTATGTCACTGTCAGTTGTTTATACACGCGCGGCCATCGGCGTGAAGGCACCGCTTATTTCTGTAGAGGTTCATTTAAGTAATGGACTGCCCGGACTGACGCTGGTCGGCTTACCAGAAACGACCGTTAAAGAGGCGAGGGATCGCGTGCGCAGCGCAATTATTAATAGCGGTTATGCTTTTCCGGCGAAGAAGATCACCATCAACCTTGCGCCCGCCGATTTGCCAAAGGAGGGAGGGCGATATGATTTACCTATTGCTATAGCGCTTCTCGCGGCTTCTGAACAGCTCAATACGCCAGGGCTAAGCTCGTGCGAGTTCGTGGGTGAATTAGCGCTTACAGGCGCGTTAAGAGGCGTTCCCGGAGCAATCTCGGGTGCGCTTGAAGCCATACGCGCGGGAAGACAAATCATTGTGGCCAATGAAAATGCCTCTGAAGTAAGCCTTATCGCCGAAAAGGGGTGTCTTGTCGCGGGACATTTGCAGGAGGTTTGCGCCTGGCTGGAAGGCCGACACGAGCTTGCCGAGCCGCAGGAGAATGACGAGGTAGCGCCAGATTCGCCCGAGGATCTCAGCGATATTATGGGTCAGGAACAGGGTAAACGGGCGTTAGAGATAACGGCCGCGGGTGGGCATAACCTGTTACTGATAGGTCCGCCAGGCACGGGGAAAACGATGCTGGCGAGCAGATTGAACGGCCTGTTGCCACCCCTCAATAATCACGAAGCGCTGGAAAGCGCCGCGATATTTAGCCTGGTCAGTTCTACGTCGCTGCATAAACAGTGGCGCCGCCGTCCTTTCCGCTCTCCACACCACAGTGCGTCTCTTACCGCGATGGTGGGCGGGGGTTCGATCCCCGGGCCGGGTGAAATCTCACTGGCGCACAACGGCATTCTGTTTCTGGATGAATTGCCAGAGTTTGAACGCCGCGTGCTGGATGCATTGCGGGAGCCGATTGAATCCGGCGAAATCCATTTGTCTCGTACACGGGCCAAAATAAGCTACCCTGCGCAGTTTCAGCTGGTCGCCGCGATGAACCCTAGCCCTACGGGTCATTATCAGGGCAATCATAACCGCTGTACGCCGGAGCAGACACTGCGCTATCTGAGTAAGCTGTCCGGCCCCTTCCTCGACCGTTTTGATTTATCTCTCGAGATCCCCCTGCCACCGCCCGGTCTGCTGAGGCAAACCGGTATTAAGGGCGAAAGCTCAGCAACTGTGCGTGAACGGGTTATTGCGGCGCAGGCGCGGCAGTATGTTCGTCAGAACAGGCTGAATGCCCGGCTGGATAACAGCGGGATCCGACAGTTTTGTTCTCTCAACGCTGAAGATGCAGGCTGGCTGGAAGAGACACTGACGCGGTTTGGGCTATCCATTCGCGCGTGGCAGCGTTTATTGAAAGTTGCGCGCACGGTCGCCGACGTGGAGGGCTGCCCCGGAATAGAGAGGCGGCATTTGCAGGAGGCATTAAGTTACCGTGCGATCGATCGGCTGCTGTTGCATCTGCAAAAAATGCTGGCGTAAAAAAAAGGGGCCGTAGCCCCTTCTCTTCTTAATCGTCAGACTCGGTGTAGTCTTCTGCACCTTCCATCTGCGGCTTGCCGCCAGACAGCGTATGGAAACGCTTAGGACGCTTAATGCGAGCCATATACTTGATCCATACACGTTCTGCATCAGATTGCGGCTCACGCTCACCACGGCAAACAGAGACAAACTGTTTTTCATCTTCGGTTGCCGGTTCACGTTTACCCAGATCCAGCTCGTTAAAGGCATAACCATGGCGCTCAAGAAGTTGAGCTTCTTTGATAGTGAAATCGCCGTGACGAGAGAACCCGCGCGGATAATGTTTATTGTCGAAAAAACGATTAGTCGTCGTAAAGCTTTCCGCCATCCTACACGCTCCTAATTCTTTGGCCGAGCTATTTATGGCGCGGAGTATTAGTTACGCTTGACAGAGTGTAAAACAAAACATTTAAATCATAACGACAAATAATTTTGCGGAGAAAGATGTGGATACGGAATTGCTAAAAACTTTCCTCGAAGTGAGCAGAACGCGACACTTTGGGCGAGCAGCTGAAGCCCTCTACCTGACGCAGTCAGCAGTCAGTTTTCGTATTCGACAGCTGGAAAATCAACTGGGTGTGAACCTTTTTACCCGCCATCGCAACAATATTCGTTTAACCCCGGCCGGTGAAAAGCTATTGCCTTATGCAGAAACCCTGATGAATACCTGGCAGGCAGCGCGGAAGGAGGTTGCGCACACCTCCCGGCATAATGAATTCTCGATCGGTGCCAGCGCTTCACTATGGGAATGCATGCTCAGCCAGTGGCTTATGCGGCTATATCGCTCACACAACCATCTGCAATTTGAGGCGAGGATTGCGCAACGCCAGTCGCTGGTTAAGCAACTCCACGAGCGGCAGCTTGATCTCCTGATCACCACAGAAGCGCCCAAGATGGACGAATTTAGCAGCCAGATTGTTGGACAGTTTAGCCTGGCGCTCTATGCATCCGAGCCTGCAATGATGAAGGCCGACCTGAATTATTTACGCCTGGAATGGGGGCCTGATTTTCAGCAGCACGAGACGGGTTTAATTGCCAGCGATGATATCCCGCAACTCACGACAAGCTCTGCGGAGATCGCATGCCAGCATCTTCCCGCATTGAAAGGCTGTACATGGTTACCTGTTCGCTGGGCGGATAATAAACCCGCACTCCATGTTGTCACCGATTCGACAACTCTCTCCAGGCCGCTGTATGCCATTTGGCTGCAAAATAGCGATAAGCAGTCGCAGATAAAAGATCTGTTAAAAACCAGCATACTGGATTAACGCAAAAGCCTGCGGAAACGCAGGCTGCTTATTCTTCAGGAAGGTGTTGAGCTGTTTTGCAGGCAAAAAAAAATCCTTTGCCGAAGCAAAGGATTCTATATGGCAGGGGCGGAGAGACTCGAACTCGCGACACCCGGTTTTGGAGACCGGTGCTCTACCAACTGAGCTACGCCCCTAAAGTTTTTGCCATTAAGCCTGCCGAAAAGGCAGGCTTAATGTCTTAATAAGTGGCGGAACGGACGGGACTCGAACCCGCGACCCCCTGCGTGACAGGCAGGTATTCTAACCGACTGAACTACCGCTCCACCGAATACTTCTGTAACCACC
>NZ_JBMKHN010000020.1:0-63513 GCF_049238425.1 Enterobacter cloacae complex sp. IR5401
ACCTGGCGCGCAAATAAAACTCGGCAAACCTTCACTCATCATCAAGTAGGTGGAGCCATGAAACGCACACCATTTTACCGCAGGCCAGGGCGAACCGGGCAATTCTCCGGCCTCCGTGAGCGCGTTATCTGGATGATTCAGACGCGCGGCCGCCCGGTCACCGGCAGCGAAATTGCTGAGAAGTTCGGCGTAACGCTCATCGAGTTTAACCGGGTCGCCAACGGCATTACCCGCGGCTCCGGACAGATAGCTCAGATCGTTGAGTCGGAAAAATGGATCAACGAGGACGGCATCTGCGACCGGACTTTCGACCTGGTAACGAAACCAAAGGTCATTACTCCGCAGGGTAAATCGCGGCTGTTCACCCGGCGCGCCATCGAGCAATCGCAGGAAGGTAGGCGACAGGAGTGCATAGCTCGTGCCGCCCGCCGTCGCCGCCTGATTGCTCAGGGCCTCTACATCGACGAAATGGAGTCCATCCTATGACTCACGCTCACGACGACATAAGGGTTGGCACTCTGTGCCTTCCCTTCATTGGTAACGGCTGGCTAATGCCATGGGGTGAAGTGGTCCGCAATCCATTAAAGGAGCAGCGGCTCGCTGAGGAATATCGGGAAAGGCAGGAGGCGGCATGATTCATTTTCACGGCGGCCCTATTACGCCGGACACATGCGCCCTGAAGGCATGGAAAGGCAGGCACGCTTTCATTTCCTTCGCCAACCCCGGCCAATTAGCCCTGGCCAGCGAAGTCACCCAGTCTTTCGCGCTGGATAACGGCGCATTCAGTTTCTGGACGAAAAAGCGCGTTGTTAACTGGAATGACTACTACGCGTTTGTAGGTCGCTGGATGAATCACCCTCGCTTTGCTTTTGCTGTTATCCCTGACGTGATCGGCGGGACCAGTGAAGAGAACGATGCGTTAATCGCAGAGTGGCCGCACGGCAAAGTAGTCGGCGCGCCGGTGTGGCACATGAACGAGCCAGATGAACGTTTCTTCCGCCTGTGTCGGGAATTTCCGCGCGTATGCATCGGCAGCATGGGTGAATACGACGCGAAGCGCCCGCGCTCATGTCGGGCAAAGTTACGCGACCTGATTCAGCACGTTGTCGACGCCAACGGCTATCCGATCGCCAAACTTCACGGCCTTCGCATGCTGAACGCCGATATCTTCCGCCATATCCCGCTGTCGTCAGCTGACAGCACAAACGTAGCTCGCAACATCGGCATCGATAAGGCGTGGGATAAATCAGCATACGCGCCGGCCAGCAAAGAGACTCGCGCTGCGGTTCTTGTTGAGCGCATTGAATCTTACAACTCCGCCAGTTCGCTGAATTACGACGCAGAACGCGACCGTTTCACGCCGCAACTGGCTTTCGAGGTCTAAGGAACCAGCATGACAGCACAAATCATCCGGGAGCTTATCGCTCCCTTTTTATTGCTGGCGTTTGCCGTCAGCCGCATCAATGAACAGTTCAGGGAGTACTGACCATGACTCAAAAATGCGCGGTAATTGGAAAACACATCACGCCATGCGAATTGCTGGGCAAGGCGCTGGAGTATGGCAACCCGACCAAGAAGTCAAAAGGCGCATTTCTTCCTGAGCGGGTCAGCATGGCGACCGGTCTTCGCGGAATGGATATTGCTCAGCTTCATTCAGGCCATTATGTAGGCCGTGGCATGGCAATGAACTTTTGCCCATTCTGCGGTGAAAGCCTTAAGACGTGGGAGGTTCAATGACTGCCGAGCTTATCGATCAGGCCAGCGCTCTCGAAACTATGATGCGCGAACAAGCAATACAGGCTCACCGGATTAACCGTGATGCGGTATCGGCAACGCACTGTAGCGATTGCGGCGAGGATATCCCTGAGTTGCGCCGGGTGAAGGTGCCCAGCTGCCAGCGCTGCGCGAGTTGCCAGCAGGATGAAGAAGTACGCATGAAACATGGGAGGGGATGATGGATTACAGCAAGCTGAGTGATGGGGAGATTAGCGTCAGGCTGGCCTATTTCCTTAAGCCAAAATATAGCGCCACCATTCACCCGTATGACCAGGCCGCCGCTCAGTTGTCATGGAACTGGCTCAACACGGTGCAGACAACGGGTTATTTCCCGCTGCGTCGTGCCGAGGAGCTTTACCCGGCAATGAAGAAGCATCGAATCGGACTGGCACCATCAGGGAAGACCGTCTGGCAGGCATCCCACGAATCGGGCATCAGCGCCACTCACCGTAACCCACTTCGCGCCGTGGCAATCGTCTACCTCCTTTTGCAGGAGTCAGCCAATGTTCAAGCTAATTCAACGGGGTCAGATTTACGCTGACCAGCACGGTTGGCCCGTCATCATCCACAGCTGCACATCACAGATAGTCCGCTACTGGCGACAGGGCCGGATCAACACAGCTTCAATCGACCGATTCAACAATGACTTTGAGCACCTCGATCACCGTGAGGCGGCACAGATACGCGCCGAACTGGAGACGAGCGAGCATATCAAATCGCTGCGTGCCCGGCGCGCTGCATGAGGAGAAATTATGTCAAATTTAGCAATGAAGGTTTTGCAGTGGCAGGCGACAGGCGATGTCGGCGTTAGCAGTGCGACGATGGCATCCATTGCTTTGGGCTTGGATAAGCCATTTTACGGAAGCCATTTCGGCGCGCCGCATGACCCATCCGATATGTTGCGTTGCATGAAGTTACTGGAAGCCATCCCGGAGATTCGGGATCACTTCCCTGCTATCGCCAAACGAGTTCCAACCTTCAAAGGGCTTATTGAGCAGTGGGATGATCTGGTCGAGGTGATGAACCGTGAGTGCGTTGGTGAAAGATGGCGCGCTCCGGATGCATACAACCTGATTAAAAAACTGCGAGGCGACGACAAGCAGCGCCGAACAATCAGATTCGCCTGACGCAACTGATAGCCAGTTATTAGCTGGCTATTGGGTGCGAAAGCACTGCAACGTAATCCCCCTTTCAGCCCTCCATTGCGAGGGTTTATTTTTGCCTGGAGAAAACCATGAGCGACATTATTCAGTTGGTACCGAATAAATGGGTCACAGAGGAACTTTTAACTGCGACAACCGGCATGTCAAAGCACATGATTCAGCATGCCCGCCGGTCTACCTGGATGGAGGGAAAGCATTATCGCCATGTTGCCCCTGATATGGCACCTAAGCAAAACAGCCCAATCATGTATAACCGCGATGAGATAAACCACTGGATCGAGCACCAAAGCCCAGCGAAACGCCGGAGAATATCTGCTTAAATGTCCTTTGGCACATCAAACGAGGAATGATTATGGCAGCATACCCAACAGGCGTAGAGGTTCATGGCGAATCGTTACGCATATGGTTCATATATCAGGGGAAGCGTGTCAGGGAAAATCTCGGCGTTCCTGACACGCCAAAAAACAGGAAAATGGCAGGCGAACTTCGGGCTTCAGTCTGCTTTGCGATAAAGACAGGCGCATTCAATTATGCCTCGCAATTCCCTGATTCATCGAACGCAGAGAAATTCAGCACTGTCAGAAAGCAAATCTCACTACTTGAACTGAAATCGAAATGGCTTGGGCTTAAAGAGATGGAGCTTAGCCTCGGGACGTTGAGGCGTTACGATTGCCACCTCACAACCACTATCGAAACAATTGGTGAGCACAGGTATATCGGCAGCCTGAACACTGAAGATATCCTTAGTGCCAGGAAGGAGCTACTGAACGGCTGGCAGAAGACCAGACATGGCCTAAATCATCCACCCAAAAAGGGAAGAAGCGTTCCTACAGTCAATAGCTATATGGCATGCCTTGGCGGGATGCTGAGCTTTGCTTTCAAAAGTGGCTACCTGAAAACCGATCTGATGGCAGGTATTACCCCTCTCGCAAAAGAAAGACCCATTCCAGATCCTCTTACTTCTGATGAGTATCAGAGAGTGGTTGCGGCCTGCCCAACGCTACAGTTTCAGAATATGGTTATCTTTGCGGTAAATACAGGCGTCAGGCATGGCGAACTAAGCGCGTTATCCTGGGAGGATGTGGATACTGTCAACTGGACTGTTACAGTGTCACGGAACTATTCCCTGAAGGGAAACTTCACCCTGCCAAAAACCAACGCCGGGATTCGAACAATACAGCTGACCCAGCCAGCAATTGATGCACTCAAGGCGCAAATGCCACTGACCAGAATGATGGCATCCCACAAGGTAAGCGTCAGCCTACGGGAATACAAAAAAAAGAGAACCGATGAATGCACCTTTATATTCTCGCCGTCCATTACTTCAATGAACGGTAAGAAGACGATGTGCTACGTCCCCGGATCCATTAATTCAGCCTGGCGCACTGCCCTGCGTCGTGCAGGTGTCCGACAAAGACGGTCTTATGAAACCAGGAACACATATGCGTGCTGGGCACTGGTCGCCGGAGCGAACCCAAATTTCGTTGCGCACCAGATGGGCCATTCGTCAGCGCAAATGCTATTCACGGTTTACGGTAAATGGATGACCGAGAATAACCATGACCAGGTGGGCATTTTGAACGCATCATTTACTCAAAATGCCCCACCGATGCCCCATAGAAAAACAGCATAACCTTAACTATCTGATTTAACATATTAATATCACTTCAATCATGATTCATCTGGATGAGCAAGGTCGGATCGTTTGCCTTTAGCTTCCTGCCGGTAATGTTCTGTATCGCCATTCCTCTGGGTCTGGCGCGCGAAAACAAAGGCGTGGCGGCGTTTGCGGGCTTCGTTGGCTATGCGGTCATGAACCTTGCGGTTAACTTCTGGCTGACCGCCAAAGGGATCCTGCCGACGACCGACGCGGCGGTACTGAAAGCCAATAACATTCAGAGCGTGATTGGTATTCAGTCCATCGATACCGGGATTCTTGGAGCCGTGATCGCGGGGGTGATTATCTGGATGCTGCACGAGCGCTTCCACAACATCCGCCTGCCCGATGCGCTGGCCTTCTTCGGCGGGACCCGCTTTGTGCCAATCATTACGCTGGTTGTGATGGGTCTGTTTGGTCTGATCATCCCTCTGATTTGGCCGATTTTTGCCATGGGGATCACCGGGATTGGCCGCATTATCAACGGCGCGGGTGATTTCGGCCCGATGATTTTCGGTACGGGTGAACGTCTGCTGCTACCGTTTGGTTTACAGCACATCCTGGTTGCCCTGATCCGCTTTACGGAAGCAGGCGGCACCATGGACGTTTGCGGTCATTCCGTTAGCGGCGCGCTGACCATCTTCCAGGCCCAGCTGAGCTGCCCGGCCACTCACGGCTTCTCTGAAAGTGCGACGCGTTTCCTTTCTCAGGGTAAAATGCCTGCCTTCCTCGGCGGCCTGCCGGGTGCTGCGCTGGCGATGTACCACTGTGCCCGTCCGGAAAATCGTCATAAAATTAAAGGTCTGCTGATCTCCGGCGTTATTGCCTGCGTGGTGGGCGGTACGACAGAACCTATCGAGTTCCTGTTCCTGTTCGTGGCACCGGTACTGTACCTCATCCACGCCGTACTGACGGGCCTGGGCTTTACCGTGATGGCTGTGCTCGGTGTGACCATCGGTAACACCGACGGTAACGTGATTGACTTCGTGGTATTCGGTATCCTGCACGGCCTGTCCACCAAGTGGTATCTGGTGCCGGTTGTGGCCGCCATCTGGTTCGCGGTTTACTACGGGATCTTCCGCTTCGCCATCACCCGCTTCAACCTGAAAACGCCTGGCCGCGATACCGATACGGCCACCAGCGTTGAACAGGCGGTGGCCGGTACCGTTGGGAAATCCGGATATAACACGCCGGCTATTCTGGCGGCGCTGGGCGGTGCGGATAATATTACCTCTCTGGATAACTGCATCACCCGCCTGCGTTTGTCGGTGGCGGACATGTCCAAAGTGGATACCAACGCACTTAAAGCTAACCGGGCTATTGGCGTAGTACAGTTAAATCAGCACAATTTGCAGGTCGTCATTGGCCCGCAGGTACAGTCAGTGAAGGATGAGCTGGCAACCCTGATGCGAACCGTCGAAGCCTGATGCCTCGCCCCCCCTCGTCATGAGGGGGTTTTACTTTACGGAGCACCGTCATGTTTGATTTTTCAACCGTCGTGGATCGACACGGCACCTGGTGTACCCAGTGGGATTATGTCGCTGACCGTTTTGGCGCTGCCGACCTGCTGCCCTTCACCATCTCTGATATGGATTTCGCCACCGCCCCCTGCATTACCGATGCGCTGCACCAGCGAATAAACCACGGGGTGTTTGGTTACAGTCGCTGGAAAAATGACGAATTTCTGGCCGCCGTGGCGCACTGGTTCCGGCAACGCTTTAACAGTCAGATTGATACCGAAACCGTGGTGTATGGGCCGTCGGTCATTTATATGGTCTCGGAGCTGATCCGTCTCTGGTCCTCGCCTGGCGACGGCGTGGTGGTCCATACTCCGGCTTACGATGCCTTTTATAAAGCCATCGAAGGCAACCAGCGTACCGTTGTTTCCGTGCCGATGCAGAAAACAGCGCATGGCTGGGAGGGGGATATGGCCTCGCTGGAAGCGGCGCTATCAAAACCGGAAAACACGATTCTGCTGCTGTGTAGCCCGCAAAACCCGACCGGAAAAGTCTGGACTCGGGAGGCGCTGACCACAATGGCGGCCCTGTGTGAACGTTATGACGTAGCGGTGATCAGCGACGAAATTCATATGGACATGGTATGGGGCACGCATCGTCATACCCCGTGGAATGAGGTTGCGCGCGGTAAATGGGCGCTGCTGACCTCGGGTTCCAAAAGCTTCAACATTCCGGCGCTGACGGGCGCCTGGGGGCTTATCGCCGATGACGCCAGCCGTAACGCCTATCTGAATGCATTAAAAGGTCGGGACGGACTCTCTTCCCCTTCCGTGCTGGCGCTGACCGCGCATATTGCTGCTTACCGACAGGGCGAACCCTGGCTGGACGCGCTGCGGACCTATCTCGAAGAGAATCTGCGGTATGTTGCTCGCGAATTAAACAGTGTTTTTCCGACACTCAACTGGCAACCGCCCGAGGCAACCTATCTGGCCTGGGTCGATCTCAGCCCGCTTGGCATTGATGACAAGACGCTGCAAAAGGTGCTTATTGAGCAGCAAAAAGTGGCCATCATGCCGGGATATACCTATGGAGCCGAAGGGAAAGGCTATGTGCGACTGAACGCTGGCTGTCAGCGTAGTAAGCTTGAACAGGGCGTTCAGCGCCTTATCGCCGGCATCAACACTCTGCTGTAAATCATTTGCGCAACGGAATATTCCCTTGCGCAAATAGCTTTTTACCCCGTTTTGTTTTTATAATATGGCGCACTTTAACCAGCAAAGAGTGCGACCATGATTGATACACGCCTGCCTTTAACTGATATTCACCGCCACCTCGACGGAAACATTCGTGCCCAAACCATTCTCGATCTTGGTCGCCAGTTCAATTTAACCCTCCCTGCCGAAACGCTTGAAACCCTGATCCCTCATGTTCAGGTCACGTCGAACGAACCGGATCTGGTGAGCTTTCTGAGCAAGCTCGACTGGGGCGTGAAGATGCTGGCCTCGGTCGATGCCTGTCGCCGTGTCGCCTTTGAAAACATCGAAGATGCCGCGCGCAACGGCCTGCACTATGTCGAACTGCGTTTCTCCCCGGGCTATATGGCGATGACCCACAATCTCCCCGTAGCGGGCGTGGTTGAAGCGGTCATTGAAGGCGTGCGTGAAGGCTGTAAAACCTTTGACGTTCAGGCGCGTTTGATCGGCATTATGAGCCGTACCTTCGGTGAAGCGGCCTGTCTTCAGGAGCTGGAAGCATTACTGGCGCATCGCGACCAGATCACCGCCATCGACCTCGCCGGTGACGAGCTGGGCTTCCCGGGCAGCCTGTTCCTGTCTCATTTCAACCGCGCACGTGATGCAGGATGGCATATTACCGTTCATGCAGGCGAAGCCGCGGGGCCGGAAAGCATCTGGCAGGCCATTCGTGAACTGGGTGCGGAACGTATTGGTCACGGCGTGAAAGCCATTGAAGATCGCGCGCTGATGGATTTCCTCGCCGAACAACGTATTGGAATCGAATCCTGCCTGACCTCCAATATTCAGACCAGTACAGTGGCATCGCTGGCGCAACACCCGCTGAAAACCTTCCTTGAACACGGGGTGCTGGCTTCACTGAACACGGACGATCCGGCGGTTCAGGGCGTGGATATTATTCACGAATACAACATCGCCGCGCCGCAGGCCGGGCTGAGCCGCGAGCAGATCCGTCAGGCGCAAATCAACGGGCTGGAGATCGCCTTCCTGACGCCTGAAGAGAAACAGGCGCTGCGCGATAAAGTTGCTCAGTAGTCCTCTTTACTGCCGGGTGGCGCTGCGCTTACCCGGCCTACGAAAGCGTTTGGCACTTATGCCAGACAGAGCGTTGCGCGATGTTTGGCAGATTCGATCCCCAGCTCAATGAGCTCCATAATCTGGATTGCCTGGCTTGCGGGAACCGGATTTTCACCTGAACCGTTCAGCGCGTTACGAATGGCGGCGTAATACGCCGGATAGTTCCCCGGCAGGGTCAATACCGTCTCTTCAACCAGCGCCTCACCCTCCGCACGCGTCACCACCCCGTCGCGCATGTCGTAGCCCCAGTCCTCCTGCGGTAAGCGTTCGCCATTTTTGAGGCGCTCTTCCTGCGGATCCTGGCCGAACTTCACATAGCTGCCGCGCGCCCCATGAATGATATAGCGGGCCGATTCCGCCGCCGCAAGCATTGTCCCGTGCAGCACAATGCGCCGCTGCGGATAACTCAAAATGGCATGGAAATAGTCGGTGGTCTGCGCCCCCGGCCTGAGCTGCGCTAAATCGACCGCCATGCTTACGGGCAGACCAAACAGATGAACGGCCTGATCGAGAAGATGCGGCGCTAAGTCATACCAGATGCCGCTGCCCGGTCCCGCCTGCTCGCGCCAGCGATCTCGCACCTGCGGACGATAACGATCGAAGTGCGACTCAAAAAAGGCAATTTCGCCGAGCGTGCCTTCGTTGATCAGCGCTTTGACCGTCAGGAAATCGCTGTCCCAGCGCCGGTTGTGAAAGACCGATAATAACCGACCCAGACTTCGCGCCAGCGCATCCAGCTCGCGCGCCTGTGACAACGTCACGGTGAAGGGCTTATCGACAACAACATGTTTGCCTGCCTCCAGCGCCGCTTTCGCCAGGGGGAAATGAGTGTCGTTAGGGGTAGGAATGACAATAAGGTCAATATTAGGATCGTTAAACAGATGCTTAGGCTCCGTTACCACCGGCACAGCTGGCCAGTCGGCGCGGACCTTAGTCTCATCGCTGCTTGTGATGGCCGCCAGTTCCATTCCCGGCGTGCCGGCAACCAGCGGTGCATGAAAGGTTTTGCTTGCGTACCCGTAGCCAATAAGACCGACGCGGATGTTTTCACTCATCGTTTGCCCCCTCGCTGTGCGCTTATTTATCACTGGCCTTGTGCTTAACGCACACATTAATAATGTGCCCTGTGAGTTAAAATAGCATCTCACGACAGCGTTTTTTGTTACCTCGCATTAAAGTGCGCATAGGGGGCCGGGGAATCGTTCCCAAAGCGCTTGCTCTGAAGAAAAGGGCGCTGTAACATTTGTAATCTGTATTTATGGATAAATTACAAACACAAATTATGACGTCAATAATTAATCGAATCATTGAATTAGCGGGATGGATTGTCCTTGGGGTTTCAGTCGTGTTGCTCGGCATTGCCAGCCATATCGATAACTACCAGCCGCCGGAGCCTGTGACTGTCGCACAACAAAAGTAAGCCGTGTCGTCATAAAGCGTGACACATTACGTCATGGAACATATTGCCAGCCGTAATGAACGGGGTTACCCTTCTCTTTCAGGCATCTCCTGATGCCTGATTCTTCGCAAAGAAAACTCCTAATTTCGTCGCGTTACCCGAGTGGACAGTTTACGTCTTTATTAATCCGTTTATTATTCGAACGCATTACCTTTATGGGTATTACCCTTTTATATGGAAACTTATTAATATGACAGTTCAGGACTATTTATTAAAATTTCGCAAGATCAATTCCCTTGAAAGCCTGGAAAAACTGTTTGACCATCTGAACTACACGCTGTCGGATAATCAGGACATCATCAATATGTACCGCGCTGCTGACCATCGTCGCGCCGAACTGGTCTCTGGCGGTCGTCTGTTCAATGTGGGGGAAGTGCCTAAATCCGTATGGCGTTACGTTGTATAAGAAAGTAGCCTTCGGCGTGAAATGTTATATACTCTCCGCCCTGCAAATTTCTGTATAACATTTCGCGCAGACTATGGGAGAGCGTATGACCGCATTGCCTGGAGAGAGAATTGGGGGCTGGTTAATCGCCCCGCTGGCATGGCTGCTGGTGGCATTATTAAGCGCTTCACTGGCGCTGTTGCTTTACACCACCGCACTGGTTACGCCTCATGCAATCCAGACACTGATGTCCCAGAGTGCGCTCAATATTGCGACGTGGTTTGTGTCGTTCGTTTTCGCGATCGCGATGTGGTACTACACGCTGTGGCTGACTATCGCCTTCTTCAAACGCCGCAAAAGCGTGCCAAAGCATTACATTATCTGGCTGCTGGTCTCCGTGCTGCTGGCTGTCAAAGCGTTCGCTTTCTCGCCTGTGTCTGACGCGCTGGCGGTTCGCCAGTTACTGTTTCCGCTACTGGCGACGGCGCTTCTGGTCCCTTACTTCAAGCGTTCGACGCGCGTTAAGAAGACCTTTGTCAACCCGTAATAACCTTACAGTTAACCTGTTGTGGCCTGTTGTCGTTTATCCGATAATAGGCGGCTATTTTATTTCAGGCTAAATAATGACCGATTACTTACTGCTCTTTGTCGGAACTGTGCTGGTGAATAACTTCGTACTGGTGAAGTTCCTTGGCCTGTGCCCGTTTATGGGCGTCTCCAAAAAGCTGGAGACGGCAATGGGCATGGGGCTGGCAACCACCTTCGTGATGACGATGGCCTCCATTTGCGCATGGCTGATTGATACCTGGATCCTAATCCCGCTCGACATGCTCTACCTGCGCACTTTGGCCTTTATTCTGGTCATTGCGGTCGTGGTGCAATTTACCGAAATGGTGGTGCGGAAAACCAGCCCTGCCCTGTATCGCCTGTTGGGTATTTTTCTGCCCCTCATCACCACTAACTGTGCGGTGCTGGGCGTGGCGCTACTGAATATCAACCTTGGGCATAATTTCCTGCAATCGGCGCTGTATGGTTTTTCCGCCGCGGTCGGTTTTTCTTTTGTTATGGTCCTGTTCGCCTCGATTCGCGAGCGTCTGGCCGCGGCGGATATTCCCGCGCCGTTTCGCGGTAACGCCATCGCTCTGGTGACCGCAGGTTTAATGTCTCTGGCCTTTATGGGCTTTAGTGGTCTGGTGAAGTTGTAATGAGTGCTATCTGGATTGCCATCGCGTCCATCAGCGTGCTGGGACTCGTCTTTGGCATCATTCTGGGTTACGCCTCCCGCCGGTTTGCGGTGGAGGACGATCCGGTGGTTGAAAAAATTGATGAACTTTTACCCCAGAGCCAGTGCGGGCAGTGCGGCTACCCTGGCTGCCGCCCTTACGCTGAGGCGGTGGGCGTGCAGGGAGAAAAGATCAACCGCTGCGCGCCGGGTGGCGAAGCGGTCATGCTTAAAATAGCTGCCCTGCTGAACGTCGATCCCCAGCCTGTCGACGGCGATGAACAGGCCCAGGAGCCTGTTCGTGCCCTTGCTGTTATCGACGAAGCCAACTGCATTGGCTGCACAAAATGTATTCAGGCGTGTCCTGTTGACGCCATTGTGGGCGCAACGCGCGCGATGCATACCGTTGTGGCGGATCTGTGCACCGGCTGTAATCTCTGCGTGGCGCCCTGCCCGACGCAGTGTATAGAACTGCGCCCGGTTGAAACGACTACCGAAAACTGGAAGTGGGACCTTCAGACCATTCCGGTTCGCAATATTCCTGTGGAACAACATGCTTAAGTTATTTTCTGCCTTCAGAAAAGAGAAGATCTGGGATTTCGACGGCGGCATTCATCCGCCTGAGATGAAATCGCAGTCTAACGGCACGCCGCTGCGCCAGATCCCGCTGGCGACCCGTTACGTTATGCCCCTGAAACAGCATATCGGCGCGGAAGGCGAATTGTGCGTGAAAGAAGGCGATAGCGTTCTTCGCGGCCAGCCGCTGACCTTTGGTCGCGGACGGATGTTGCCGATACATGCCCCGACTTCCGGTAAGGTGGTGGCTGTTGCCCCCCATACCGTTGCCCATCCGTCGGCGTTGTCTGAGCTGAGCGTGATCATTGAAGCCGATGGTGAAGACCGCTGGATCGAGCGTGACGGCTGGAGCGACTACCGTTCCCACAGCCGTGAAGCGCTGATTGAACGCATTCATCAGTTCGGCGTGGCGGGTCTGGGGGGCGCAGGCTTCCCGACCGGCGCTAAGCTTCACGGCGGCGGCGATAAAATCGAAACGCTGATTATCAACGCCGCCGAGTGCGAACCGTACATCACCGCCGATGACCGTCTGATGCAGGACTGTGCCGCGCAGGTGGTGGAAGGTATTCGCATTCTTGCGCATATCCTGCAACCCCGCGAAGTGCTGATCGGTATTGAGGACAATAAACCGCAGGCCATTTCGATGCTGCGTGCGGTACTGGCGGACAGCCATGATATCGCCCTGCGCGTGATCCCGACCAAATATCCGTCCGGCGGGGCAAAACAGCTGACGCAGATCCTGACCGGCAAACAGGTCCCCCACGGGGGCCGTTCGTCCGACATCGGCGTGCTGATGCAAAACGTGGGGACTGCCTACGCGGTGAAACGTGCGGTGATTGACGGCGAGCCATTGACCGAGCGCGTCGTCACGCTGACCGGCGAGTCCGTCTCCCGTCCCGGCAACATCTGGGCGCGTCTGGGTACGCCGGTGCGTCATCTGCTGGAACAGGCTGGCTTCTGCCCGGGTAGCGATCAACTGGTCATTATGGGCGGCCCGCTGATGGGCTTTACCCTGCCGTGGCTTGATGTGCCGGTGGTGAAGATTACCAACTGCCTGCTCGCCCCTTCCCTGACGGAGATGGGCGAAACGCAGGAAGAGAAAGGTTGCATACGCTGTAGCGCCTGTGCGGACGCATGCCCGGCAGATTTACTGCCGCAGCAGTTGTACTGGTACAGCAAAGGCCAGCTGCACGATAAAGCCCAGGCGCATAACCTGGCTGACTGTATTGAATGCGGTGCCTGCGCCTGGGTCTGCCCAAGCAATATTCCGCTGGTGCAGTATTTCCGTCAGGAGAAAGCTGAAATCTACGCCATCTCCATGGAAGAAAAACGTGCCGCTGAAGCGAAGGCCCGCTTTGAAGCGCGCCAGGCGCGACTGGAGCGCGAGAAACAAGCCCGTCAGGAACGCCATAAGCAGGCTGCCGTGCAGCCTGCGGCGAAAGATCAGGATGCCATTAACGCAGCCCTGGCCCGCGTGCGCGAGAAGAAAGCCACCGCCGCCCAGACGGTTGTGATCGCTCCGGGAGAAAAACCGGACAACAGCGAAGCGATTGCAGCCCGCGAAGCGCGGAAAGCCGAAGCACGCGCGCGTCAGGCGGAGAAAGCGCAAAACGCCAAACCGGAAGCCGACATCGACCCGCGTAAAGCGGCGGTGGAAGCGGCTATTGCCAGGGCAAAAGCCCACAAAGCCGGTCAGCAGACAGTGGTGGTTGAACAGGAAGCGACGGATCCGCGCAAGTCGGCCGTTGAAGCCGCTATCGCCCGCGCCAAAGCACGTAAAGCGGCACAGCTACAACCTGCCGAAGAGAGTGAAGCCCCTGTCGATCCGCGTAAAGCCGCCGTTGAAGCGGCCATCGCCCGTGCCAAAGCACGAAAAGCGGCACAGCAGGACGAACTGCCTGCGGCCGCTAATGACGATCCACGCAAAGCCGCAGTCGCCGCCGCGATTGCGCGCGTTCAGGCAAAGAAAGCCGCGCAGCAAGCCGTTAACGAGGATTAAATGGTTTTCAGAATTGCAAGTTCCCCTTATACCCATAACCAGCGCCAGACATCGCGTATTATGATGCTGGTGTGCCTGGCCGCGCTGCCAGGTATTGCCGTACAGTGTTGGTTTTTCGGCTGGGGTACGCTTTTCCAGTTAGTTCTGGGTTGCGCCAGTGCCGTCGCAGCGGAAGCCGCGATCCTGAAGCTGCGCAAAATGGAGGTGACTCGCATCCTGAGCGATAACTCCGCCCTGTTGACCGGCCTGTTGCTGGCCATCAGCATTCCCCCGTTCGCCCCGTGGTGGATGGTGGTATTGGGAACGGTGTTTGCGGTGATCATCGCCAAGCAGCTGTACGGCGGGCTGGGCCATAACCCGTTTAACCCGGCGATGATTGGCTACGTAGTACTGCTGATCTCCTTCCCGGTACAGATGACCAGCTGGCTGCCGCCGCATGAGATCGCCGCCACGGTGCCCGGCTTTATGGATGCCCTGCACGTTATCTTTACCGGCCACACCGCGCTGGACGCAGATATGAACGCGCTTCGCATGGGCGTGGACGGCATCAGTCAGGCCACTCCGCTCGATACCTTCAAAACCTCCCTGCGTGCCGGACAAAGCGTGGAGCAGGTGATGAAATCGTCTATTTACAGCGGCGTACTGGCAGGTGCTGGCTGGCAGTGGGTCAATCTGGCCTACCTGTTGGGTGGCGCGTTCCTGCTGCAACAGAAGGCGATCCGCTGGCATATTCCGGTGAGCTTCCTGGTGACGCTGGCCGTCTGCTCGACGCTCGGCTGGGTTATCTCACCTGAGTCACTGGCCAGCCCGCAGCTCCATCTGCTCTCCGGCGCGACCATGCTCGGGGCATTCTTTATTCTGACCGATCCGGTCACCGCCTCTACCACCAACCGTGGTCGTCTGATTTTCGGCGCGCTGGCAGGCTTGCTGGTCTGGCTTATTCGCAGCTTTGGCGGCTATCCGGACGGCGTGGCATTTGCCGTGCTGCTGGCTAACATCACCGTTCCGCTCATCGACTACTACACGCGTCCACGCGTGTACGGTCATCGCTAAGGGTCGCGCCATGCTCAAGACAATGCAAAAACACGGCGTCACGCTGGCGATCTTCGCCGCCGCCCTCACCGGGCTGACCGCGCTGGTAAATGAACTGACGAAAACCACCATTGCAGAGCAGGCAATGAAGCAGCAAAAAGCGCTGTTCGATCAGGTGATCCCATCCGATCTCTACGATAATGACCTGCAAAAAAGCTGCTTTGTCGTGCAGGCTCCGCAGCTTGGTAAAGGACCCCATCGCGTTTATATTGCCCGCAAGGGCGATAACCCCGTGGGCGCCGTCATGGAAGCCACCGCGCCGGACGGTTACTCCGGTGCGATTCAGCTGCTGGTGGGCAGCGATTTTTCCGGCACCGTACTGGGTACGCGCGTGACGGAGCATCACGAAACGCCGGGCCTTGGCGACAAAATTGAAACACGCTTAAGCGACTGGATCTTACACTTCGCCGGAAAGATGATTCATGGCGAGGACGATCCTGCTTTCGCGGTGAAAAAAGATGGCGGCGAATTTGACCAGTTCACGGGCGCCACGATTACTCCGCGCGCGGTGGTCAACGCCGTAAAGCGCGCCGGCCTGTATGCCGAAACGCTGCCCGCGCAGATCAATCATCTTTCCACCTGTGAGGAGTGACCATGAGCCAGGTTAAAGAGGTTATCGTCCAGGGTCTCTGGAAGAACAACTCCGCGCTGGTGCAGCTGCTGGGGCTATGTCCGCTGCTGGCGGTGACGTCTACCGCCACCAACGCGCTCGGGCTGGGGCTGGCGACCACGCTGGTGCTGACCCTGACTAACTTTTCCATTTCTGTTTTGCGCCGCTGGACGCCGTCAGAAATCCGTATTCCGATTTATGTCATGATCATTGCGTCGGTGGTCAGCGTCGTGCAAATGCTGATTAACGCCTACGCATTTGGCCTGTACCAGTCGCTCGGGATCTTCATTCCGCTTATCGTGACTAACTGTATTGTCGTAGGCCGCGCTGAAGCCTTCGCCGTGAAAAACAATCCGGCCATATCCGCGCTGGATGGGTTTTCCATCGGCATGGGCGCGACTGCCGCCATGTTCGTCCTCGGCTCTCTGCGTGAAATTTTGGGCAACGGTACGCTCTTCGACGGTGCGGACGCGCTGCTTGGCGGCTGGGCGAAGTCGCTGCGTATTGAGGTGTTCCATACGGACACCCCGTTCCTGCTGGCCATGCTACCTCCTGGCGCCTTCATTGGCCTTGGGATGATGCTGGCGTTAAAATACCTGATTGATGAAAAACGTAAACGCCGCGCCGCTGAACGCAGCGTACAGGAAGGGATCCCCGAGAAAGCAGTATGAATAAAGAGAAACGCATTGCGATCCTGACGCGCCTGCGCGATGAGAATCCTCATCCAACGACAGAGCTGAACTTTAACTCGCCGTTTGAACTGTTGATCGCGGTGCTGCTCTCTGCACAGGCGACGGACGTGAGCGTCAATAAAGCCACTGCCCTGCTCTACCCTGTCGCCAATACGCCGCAGGCCATGCTGGAGCTGGGCGTTGAAGGTGTGAAATCCTATATCAAGACCATTGGCCTGTTTAACAGCAAGGCCGAAAACGTCATTAAGACCTGCCGGATCCTGCTGGAGAAGCACGGCGGTGAAGTCCCTGAAGATCGCGCCGCGCTGGAAGCGTTGCCGGGCGTCGGGCGTAAAACGGCAAATGTGGTGCTGAACACGGCGTTTGGCTGGCCGACCATCGCCGTGGATACCCATATCTTCCGCGTCTCAAATCGCACCCGTTTCGCGCCGGGTAAAAACGTGGAAGAGGTTGAAGAGAAGCTGTTAAAAGTCGTTCCTGCGGAATTTAAGGTGGACTGCCACCACTGGCTGATCCTGCACGGCCGGTATACCTGTATTGCCCGTAAGCCACGCTGCGGTTCCTGCATTATCGAAGATCTCTGCGAATACAAAGAAAAAGTCTATCCCTGAGCGTAAACCACCTTACTTCTTACCTGTTCAAGCCCTTAGAATTAACAAGGGCTCTGATATCTTCTCATTTGACCATAAATTACCCTCTTTTTCTCCTTTACGCATTGTCGATTCTTCGGTCATTTAACACTCAAACAGGTTAATAGTTTTTTCATCACCAAAAATTTCTATACATCTGTGATCGCGATCACTCTGATAACCTGATGTTGGATTTTTGTTGTTAAAACCCGCCCAACCCCTTTGTCAGACAAGATTTCGTCTATTCCACACCGCACATAAGACCAGTCATTTTTCAGAACATGGGCTATATCACTGCCAATCACCCGAAATAGCAGAACATATCGCCATACAGCCATTAAACAGGGTCACTCACAGTCAAAAAAACCACTAATTTTCAACCAATGAAATTTAAAGCTGCATAACATTTGCGTGAACCGATGATTATACCGCCAGAGTTATATGTAACAGATTATTACAAACGTATTGCCAGATGGGGCTGGATAGTGAACATTACCCGCCGTTTCCCCTCCCAATATAACTATAAAGCGGATGGACTACGGTCATCACGCTATGAACACCCCCGTTAATATGGGATGTAAAAAAAGAGGTATATGTGTCTACTGCAAACAATAAACCAACAGATGAGAGCGTAAGTCTTAACGCTTTCAAACAGCCTAAAGCGTTCTATCTCATTTTCTCTATCGAATTATGGGAACGTTTTGGCTACTACGGCCTGCAAGGGATCATGGCGGTTTACCTGGTTAAACAGCTGGGTATGTCTGAAGCCGATTCCATCACGCTATTCTCTTCCTTCAGCGCCCTGGTGTATGGCCTCGTCGCTATCGGCGGCTGGTTAGGCGATAAAGTCCTCGGTACTAAACGAGTCATTATGCTGGGCGCCGTTGTTCTGGCGATTGGCTATGGGCTGGTTGCCTGGTCCGGGCACGATGCAGGTGTGGTTTACATGGGCATGGCTACCATCGCGGTAGGTAACGGCCTCTTCAAGGCGAACCCATCTTCCCTGCTCTCTACCTGCTACAGCAAAGATGACCCACGTCTGGACGGTGCATTTACCATGTACTACATGTCCATCAACATCGGCTCCTTCTTCTCTATGCTGGCAACCCCATGGCTGGCCGCAAAATTCGGCTGGAGCGTAGCGTTTGCGCTGAGCTTCGTGGGTATGCTGATCACCGTTGTGAACTTCCTGTTCTGCCGTAGCTGGGTTAAAGACTATGGTTCAAAACCAGACTTCGAACCCGTGCACATGGGCAAACTGCTGGCAACCATCGTCGGCATCGTGATCCTGGCCGCTGTCGCCACCTGGCTGCTGCATAACCAGGGCGTTGCACGTGCCGTACTGGGCGTGGTTGCGCTGGGTATCGTGATTATCTTCGCGAAAGAAGCCTTCGCGATGCAGGGTGCGGCACGTCGTAAGATGATTGTGGCGTTCATTCTGATGCTGGAAGCAATCATCTTCTTCGTTCTGTACAGCCAGATGCCAACGTCTCTGAACTTCTTCGCTATCCGCAACGTTGAGCACTCCATCCTCGGTATCGCGTTCGAGCCGGAGCAGTATCAGGCCCTGAACCCGTTCTGGATCATGATTGGTAGCCCGATTCTGGCCGCTATCTATAACAAGATGGGCGACCGTCTGCCTATGCCGCACAAATTCGCTATCGGTATGGTGCTGTGCTCTGGCGCATTCCTGGTGCTGCCGCTGGGGACGAAATTCGCGACCGACGCGGGTATCGTTTCTGTTAACTGGCTGATCCTGAGCTATGCGCTGCAATCCATCGGTGAACTGATGATCTCCGGTCTGGGCCTGGCGATGGTTGCGCAGCTGGTCCCTCAGCGTCTGATGGGCTTCATCATGGGTAGCTGGTTCCTGACTACCGCTGGCGCGGCCATCATCGCAGGTAAGATTGCGAACCTGATGGCGGTACCAGACAACGTTACCGACCCGCTGGTTTCCCTGAATGTCTACGGCACCGTGTTCATGCAAATTGGTATCGCGACCGCCGTGATTGCCGTACTGATGCTGCTGACCGCACCTAAACTGAATCGTATGACGCAGGACGACGACAAATCCGCTAAAGCGATTAAAACCGCGAACGCGTAATGTCATCGGGAAACGACTGAACAGAAGCCGCTAATTGATTAGCGGCTTTTTTTTTATCCGAACGCGCACTAACATAGCTGGAACCTCAGCAAAAAGGAGTTACCGATGAAACTATTCTATAAACCGGGCGCCTGCTCTCTTGCTTCCCATATTACGCTTCGCGAGAGCGGTAAAGATTTCACGCTGGACGGCGTTGACCTGATGAAAAAGCGCCTGGAAAACGGGGATGACTTTTTTGCGATTAACCCAAAAGGGCAGGTTCCGGCCCTGCTGCTGGATGATGGCACCCTGCTGACCGAAGGGGTGGCGATTATGCAATTCCTGGCGGACAACGTACCGGATCGTCAGCTCCTTGCCCCCACCGGCAGCATTGCGCGTTATAAGACGCTGGAGTGGCTGAACTATATTGCCACCGAACTGCACAAAGGCTTTACGCCCCTGTTCCGCCCGGACACGCCAGAAGAGTACAAACCTACCGTGCGCGCGCTGCTGGAGAAAAAGTTGCAGTACGTTAACGACGCGCTGAAAGACGACCAGTGGATCTGTGGCTCGCGTTTCACTATCGCCGATGCCTATCTGTTTACCGTTCTGCGCTGGGCGCGCGCGGTTAAGTTGAACATGGAAGGATTAGACCATGTCGCATCGTATATGACGCGCGTGGCGGAGCGTCCTGCGGTGGCGGCGGCGCTGAAAGCGGAAGGGTTGAATTAACGGAGCGGCCTGAGGAGCCGGGTGGCGCTGACGCTTACCCGGCCTACAAATTCCGTAGGCCCGCGCAAGCGCAGCGCCGCCGGGCAGTGTCTATAGCTGCGTTGCGCTAAAATAGTGCTCCGGCTTCGCGATGCGATCCTGTGCCGCGACGACCTGGAGCTCATATTCCTGCATCGTCTTCGTCGCAATCATGATTTCATAAACGGCTGCGGTGACGTGCTCCAGCGCATCGCGCAGGCTCGCACCCTGTAATAGCTTCACCAGCAGCAAACCGCTGGTCACATCCCCGACCCCGACAGGCTGACGTGTACCGAAATCCACCAGCGGTCGACTGATATGCCAGGCTTCATCCTTCGTCACCAGCAGCATCTCAAAACGGTCCTGGCTCAACCCTGCGCGTGCCAGGTGTTTCACCAGCACAATCTCTGGCCCCTGGGCGATCAGCTCGCGAGAGGCGCTTACAGCCTCTTCTACGCTGTTGACCGGATGCTCGCACAGGATCTCCAGTTCAATCAGGTTGGGGGCAATAATATCGCTGGCGGGCAATGCATGACGGACATGAAACTCCGCAACGCCCGGCGCTACGATGCAGCCTTTTTCAGGATGTCCCATCACCGGATCGCAGAAATATTTCGCCGCGGGGTTTGCCGCTTTCACCTGGCGCACAATGCCGAGGATATGTTCCCCCTGCTCCGCCGAACCCAGATAGCCGCTCAGTACGGCATCGCAGCGTTTAAGCTGGTCGATATCCGCAATCCCCTGAACGATTTCCGTCAGATGCGACGGCGGCATTACGCAGCCGGTCCATTTACCGTACTGGGTGTGATTCGAAAACTGGACGGTATTAAGGGGCCAGACGTTAACGCCGAGGCGGCGCATCGGGAATTCCGCAGCGCTGTTGCCAGCATGTCCAAACACAACGTGGGACTGAATGGCGAGGATGTTCTTCATGTTGTACTTACCAAACCCTGTCAAAACAAAAGGGGCGTGGTTTCCCACGCCCCTGCATACTTTTAATTACTTCCAGCAGACCAGGCAGTAATTTTTCTTACCGCGACGCAGCAGCGTGTAGCGACCATAGAGACGGTCGTTCTCGGTAAAGGTATATTCCGGATCGGCCTGTTTTTCGCCATTAATGGTGATCGCGTTAGAGGCGATGGTTTTACGCGCCTGACCGCGAGACGGCTGGAGCTCGGAGTCCACCAGCGCCTGCATCAGATCGGCGCCTTTTTCCATCTCCACCATCGGTACGCCATCCTGCGCCAGCTGTTCGAAATCCGCTTCGCTTAAATCGCTCAGGGTCCCGTTGAACAGGCTCGCCGTAATGCGTTTCGCCGCCGCCAGACCTTCTTCGCCGTGAACCAGTTTGGTTACTTCGTCCGCCAGCACGTACTGGGCGCGTGGTGCTTTACCGCTGTTCTTGTCTTCTTCTTCCAGCGCATTGATTTCTTCGATATTCATAAAGGTGAAGAACTTCAGGAAGCGATAAACGTCGGCATCCGCCGTGTTGATCCAGAACTGGTAGAATTTATACGGGCTGGTTTTCTTCGGATCCAGCCATACCGCGCCGCCTTCGGTCTTACCGAACTTGGTACCGTCTGCTTTGGTGATCAACGGCACGGTCAGACCAAACACCTGATTCTGGTGGAGGCGACGGGTCAGATCGATACCGGAGGTGATGTTACCCCACTGGTCGGAACCGCCAATTTGCAGAGATACGCCGTGCAGCTTGTTCAGGCAGGCGAAGTCATACCCCTGCAACAGGTTGTAGGAGAACTCGGTGAAAGAGATACCTTGGTCGTCACGGTTAAGACGCTGCTTCACTGCTTCTTTGTTAATCATCTGGTTAACAGAGAAGTGTTTGCCGATGTCACGCAGGAACGTCAGCACGTTCATGCCACCAAACCAGTCGTAGTTGTTCGCCGCAATCGCAGAGTTATCACCGCAGTCGAAATCCAGGAACGGTGCAACCTGTTTACGGATCTTATCCACCCACTCCTGCACGGTGTCTTCGGTATTCAGCTTACGCTCAGCGGCTTTGAAACTTGGGTCGCCAATCAGACCGGTCGCGCCGCCAACCAGAGCGACAGGCTTATGGCCGGCCATCTGGAAGCGTTTCAGGCATAACAATGGAACAAGATGCCCCAAATGCAAGCTGTCAGCGGTGGGATCGAAGCCGCAATAGAGCGCGATCGGGCCTTGCGCCAGTCGCTCTGCTAACGCTTCCTCGTCCGTCACCTGGGCCACGAGGCCCCGCTCTTGCAATTGTTTAATCAAGTTACTGCTTGCCATCAAATTCTCCATGTATAAACGACTGCACCTTTGCCGGTACACGACTTTTCGCCTGATGCGAAAGGACCATAGAATAAAGCGCCAGCGCGGTGTGCGCTAGCGCTTAAATCAACAAATTTTGGGGATTACGGTGCCAGTCTGTCGATTTTCCAGCCACCGTTGTCGCGCTGGTATAAAAAGCGGTCGTGGAGACGGTGTTCACCGCCCTGCCAGAATTCCATCTGCTCAATGGGGATGCGGAACCCGCCCCAGAAACTCGGCAGCGGTACTTCACCCTGCTGAAACTTCTGTTTGAGTTCGAGGAATTTACTCTCCAGCACGCCGCGGGCTGAGATGCGGCTGGACTGTTTAGAGACCCAGGCACCGATCTGACTGTCGCGCGGGCGGCTGTGGAAATATTTCACCACTTCAAGCGTAGAGAGGCGCTCCGCCTTGCCGGTAACCATCACCTGGCGCTCAAGCATATGCCACGGGAAGAGCAGGCTAATACGCGGATTATTTTCAAGGTGATGCGCTTTACGACTGCCCAGGTTGGTGTAGAACACCAGCCCTTTCTCGTCATAATGCTTGAGAAGAACGATGCGTTGATACGGCTGACCATTTTCATCAACCGTGGCAACGACCATCGCCGTCGGGTCGGCCAGTTTCGCTTCGCAGGCCTGCTTCAGCCAGCGTTCAAAAAGCACCAGCGGTTCGGCGGGAAGATCCTGGCGTCGCAAACCGCCTTTGGTGTATTCACGGCGCAGATGCGCAATTTGCTGTAGTTCGTCGTTATCTGACATGGCGTTAGCTGAAAGTGAGATTGGGTGGCGCTATTGTGCGCGCCCCCTTCAAAAATCTCAACGCTTCGGATTTTGAAGCTGACAATCGTTCAGCACAATGCGGTCACGCTTGTAGACGGTGGCGCTGTCGCCTTTCGACCAGAAGACGTAGATCCCGTCTGAGTAGCGCGCACCGGAGGCCGACATTCCCTGCTTCAGCGTCAACAACTTATTGTCATAAACAAAGCTGGCTTCCTGACGCGGGTTGTTCAGCTTCACCGTCAGCGGTTTTTCATCACAACGATATTCCAGCGTATCGGTTTGCATACGCTCAACGAAGTGGTTATAGACGCTGCATCCGGTCATAAGAAAAGGTACAGCAATGAGAAGAAGTTTTTTCATGGGCAGATTCCGAAGACTATCCTGGTCCTGGAGGGCCTAACCGCCCTCCTGTTTTTCCCTATTTTACGGGTTACGCCTCCCGCTGAATTTCAGTTAACTCTGATTATGGCGCGGGTTTGCGGGGAAAATGGCCCCGAGGACGCTCGCCTCCCGCGCACCGGTTACGGAGGGTAAATTACCCGGCAGACCGGCAACCGTACGCCAGGCAAGCCAGGCGAAGGCCAGCGCTTCCATATCGTCTCCGCTGATCCCGGCTTCATCAGTGGTCGTGACTTCGGTGCCCGGCAGCAAGGCGGCGAGGCGTGCCATCACCAGCGGGTTTCGGCTTCCGCCTCCGCATACCAGCAAGCGCTCACACCCGCCGCTCAGCAACACCTGTTCAGAGATCGACACCGCGGTGAGCTCCGTCAGCGTAGCCTGAACATCCTGAGGCGCAAGGCCGGGGAAGCGCGCCAGCTGACGTTCAAGCCAGCCGTAGTTGAAATATTCCCGCCCCGTGCTTTTTGGCGCAGGCAGAGCAAAGAAAGGATCGCTTAACAGGGTTTGCAGCAAGGGAAGGATCACTTTCCCCTGGCTGGCCCACTGCGCGTCTTTGTCATAGGCTTTACCGCTCTGACGCCAGATCCAGGCATCCATCAGCATATTACCGGGTCCGGTATCGTACCCCCGCACGGGCTGCCCGGGAATAAGCATCGACAGGTTGGCGATCCCGCCGATGTTCAGGACCATCCTGCGCTCTAACGGGTGCGCCAGCAGCGCTTGATGAAAAGCCGGAACCAGCGGCGCCCCCTGCCCGCCGAGGGCCATATCGCGACGACGGAAATCACCCACCACCGTTACGCCGGTTTTTGCCACAATCTGGTTGTTATCGCCAATTTGCATCGTGTGCGGCGCCTCGCCGACAGGTTCATGCCAGACGGTCTGCCCATGGCAGCCTATTGCCACGATATCCTGCGGGTGGAGTCTTTCCTGCTGCATCAGGGCCAGTACCGCATCAGCAAACAGCGCCCCCAGACGCACATCCAGTTGGCCCAGTTGGGAAAGCGTCAGCTGTTGCCCCTGGCAGATGTTCAGGATCTCTTCTTTTAACGAGACCGGAATTGGCCAGGTCAGGCTTGCCTGCTGCGCCACCATGTTTTCATCAATGGCGGCCAGAACGACATCCACACCGTCAAGACTGGTACCAGACATCACACCGATATAGCGACCCGATTTCATGCGCTTTCCTTACGTTACATGGGCTAAGTGCAAACACTCCATCATAAATAACGCGGCTTTGCTATGCGGTGATAATAATTTTTAACAATCTCAGACCTGTAGCACAGGCGATGTTTGTTTATGTCCCGTTAAGCCCTGTTCAGGTAAAATTTATTTATTCGGCATGCAAAGATATGAACTGTGGTCAGGAATGCCATATAATTTAGCCATGACGGATGCCCCAACCGGGCGTTTTTTGGTGAACAGGAGAGTCAAATGATTTTACGTGTACTGGGCGTTTCGCTGATTGGTTTAACACTGGCGGGTTGTGTGAATGACAGTTCACTCTCCGGCGACGTATATAGTGCTTCTGAAGCTAAACAGGTACAGAACGTGACATACGGTACTATCGTTAATGCCCGTCCTGTTCAGATTCAGGGTGGCGATGACACGAACGTGGTGGGCGCAATCGGCGGTGCTGTGCTGGGTGGTTTCCTGGGTAATACTATTGGCGGCGGCACCGGACGTTCTCTGGCGACCGCAGCGGGCGCAGTTGCAGGCGGCGTAGCGGGTCAGGGCGTTCAGGGTGCGATGAACAAAACTCAGGGCGTTGAGCTGGAAATCCGCAAAGACGATGGCAGCACTATTATGGTTGTGCAGAAACAGGGTAACACCCGCTTCTCTGCTGGCCAGCGTGTTGTTCTTGCAAGCAACGGCAGCCAGGTCACCGTCTCCCCGCGTTAATATCCTGATGGATGTGGTCTTTCAGACCGCATCCATTTACCAAAATCATCATTTCCAATAATATATTGGCACAATATATTCACATGATGAATTATTCATTTCACCCGTTCTTGTCCGTGCGCAAAGTATTTTTTATTTCCCTCGCTTAGACTCTTCGCAATCTCTTTTTCCTTTTTTAATTTTTAAATTCTCTATGCTTGCGATCTGTCGATTTGTAAAGAACCGCTTTGTGGCCTTCGCGCTTGGGTGCATTGTTATCATTGCCGTATTACAAGGTTTTTTTATAAAACTTGTTGAATGGGTTCCTTCGTTTTCACCTTTGTTTTTCCCTACGCTGACGATATTTCTTCTGGTGTTCCATCTGTTTATTGCCTGTTTTATGGCAATGAAATACTGGTGCGACAAAAGGCGATTATATCTTGTTCCCATTGCCCTGGCCTTTGCCGGTTCGGCGTTACTGATGGTGGGGACACTGGCCAGCTTCCCGGCCTGGCTTGATCTCTATCAGTTCAACGAAGCGAACTATAACGACGCCATGATTTTCTACATGTTCCGCCACTTTTTAATGGCGGTGCTGATGATCGTCGCAGCATTACTGTATACCCTGCGCAATTCTGCGCTCTCACGAAGCGCCCATGTTGGTATCGTTGTCGGCGCCTCGCTCTTTACGGGCTGTATGCTTGGGCTGGCATTGTTCTATTCCAGCCATTCAACCCTGCTCACACTGGACCTGGTGGATAATGAAACCCGACAGTTTATGGTTCTCTGGAGCCAGGCGATCAATATCATTTTGATCGTCCTGTGGGTAGTAACGTTAATCACCCTGTTGGCCATTACCCGCGTGAGGAATTTGTTTTGGGTCGGCGGCAATTTTTTATGTGTCTGTTATATCGTCACTCTGCTCATGCTATTGTTAGGCGGACACGCTGAAGATATTTCATGGTACCGGGCACGGTTATTCGAAACTGTCGCTACGTTAATGATTATTTTCATCTTACTTTCCGACGTATTTAATTTGTATCGTGACTCGCATGTAAAATATCAGCAGTCTTATCAAAATTCCATCCGCGACCCCCTCACCCGTCTTTATAATCGCAGCTATTTCTATGATTCATTAAATCACGCGCTAAACACGGCCACGGTGACACATCCGGTGTCGGTGGTCGTGAGCGATCTTGACCGTTTTAAACGCATTAACGACTGCTACGGTCATTTGCAGGGGGATAGGGTTTTACAGTTTGTCTCAAACCTGTTGACCGATTCGGTGCGACCGCAGGATATCGCGGCGCGGATCGGCGGCGAAGAGTTTGTGCTCATGCTGACAAATACACCGTCCGATGTCGCGCATCAGGTTGCCGAACGTATTCGCCTCAAGTTGAGCGGGTTTGACAAGGCCAGCAGCGGTGGGCAGCTTCCGGAACCGATTACCATTAGTATGGGAGTATTCACCGCTACCTCGCCGGAAACCAGCGCTGAAACCTGTGTGGAAAGCGCGGATAAAGCCATGTACGAGGCAAAAGAGACGGGCCGCAACCGGGTGGTGGTGTTCAGAACATGACAAAGGCCTTGCACGAGCAAGGCCAGTGAACAACGTCAGTCGCGCGACTGTAAATCGTGGATGTTTTGCTCAAGACGGGCGATGAGTCCGATCAGCATCTCCAGCTCAGCGGGTGAAATACCGGCCAGGATCTCTCCTCGCGTTTTACTGATGACGCTTTCCATCTCAGTAATAATCGGGGCCGCTTTTTCCGTCAATTTGATCCGCTTGGCGCGACGGTCGCTGGCGCAGGTTTGTCGGGAGATGAGTCCCTTCTCTTCCAGCTGGTCAAGGGTACGCACTAGGGAAGGCTGTTCAATACCAATCGCTTTTGCCAATTGGATCTGTGACTGATCGGGCGGAAGCTGATGGATGTTGTGCAGCGTAACCCAGTGCGTCTGTGTGAGTTCCAGAGGTTTCAGGCGATGGTCAATCAGAGCACGCCAGATGCGTACCAACCTTGCCAGATCAGAACCTAATGGCGATTCCAATTTCATCTCCTTATAATTAGCTTGCTAAGTGATTATAGTGATTTTAGAATAGTTTGCAGTATTTGTATTGCCAAAACAAATGCAATCACGGTATTCATCATTCCTTAAAGGATGATTTACACTGAACGGTAATGCGCCATCGCATTGAAATCTGCCATTGTGGCCCTCATTCCACCGCAAAGGATCGCTGCTTGTGACGTTGTTTTCCTTCTCCGCAGGGTTGCCCCTCCAGGATCTGATTGTTGGCGCATCGGTCTACTTTCCGCCACTGTTTAAAGCCGTGATGGTCGGTTTTGTGATCTGGCTCATTGCGCATCGTCTGCTGCGCGACTGGATGTATTCCGGTGAAATCTGGCACCCGATGTTAATGGATCTCTCCCTGTTTACCTTCTCCGTCTGTCTTGGCCTTGCCGTGTTAACCGTGTGGTGAGAATAGCATTGAAAACGTTAAAATATTTTTCCACTCTTTTCGTCTTAGCGCTGGCGCTTATCGCCGGCTGGTGGCTCTGGAATTATTACATGCAGTCGCCCTGGACGCGTGACGGCAAGATCCGCGCGGAACAGGTCAGCATCACGCCACAAGTGTCCGGCAGTATCAGCGCGCTGCTGGTGAAGGACAACCAGTTCGTTCATGCGGGTGATGTGTTATTCCGCATCGACGAGACCCCTTTTCACATTGCGGTGCTCAATGCCCAGGCGCAGCTCGCAAAAGCTCAATCCGATCTGGCAAAAGCCAATAACGAAGCCGAACGTCGCCGACATCTGTCGAGGAATTACATCTCTGCGGAAGATCTCGATACCGCCAATATCAATGTAAAAGCCATGCAGGCCAGCCTGAAGGTTGCAGAGGCAACGCTGAAACAGGCCGAGTGGCAACTGTCCCAGACCGTTGTCAAAGCTCCGGTGGATGGATGGATCACGAGCTTGTCGACCCGTGTGGGGGATTACGCCACCACAGGCCAGCCGGTCTTTGCCCTGGTCGACAGCCGCTCTTTCTATGTTGTAGGTTATTTTGAAGAGACCAAGCTGCGCCATATCCGCGAGGGAGCGCCTGCCCGAATCACGCTTTACAGCGGCGCAGAAACGTTACAGGGTCACGTTAGCAGCATAGGTCGGGCAATTTACGATCAGAGCGTGGAAACCGATTCTGGCCTGGTGCCCGACATCAAACCCAACGTACCGTGGGTGCGTCTGGCTCAGCGGGTGCCTGTTCGCGTCGAGTTTGATCAACTGCCGAAAGACATTACCTTGGTCTCTGGCACAACCTGCACCGTCGCCATCGGATCGCGATGATGAACCTGGGAGCTTTCTCCTGGCGCAATACGCCGTGGATAAAAGCGACACGGCCGCAGTGGCGTTACGCGCTGCGTAACGGCATCGCCATGTGCCTTGCGCTTACGGTTGCCTATTATCTGAATCTGGATGAGCCTTACTGGGCGATGACCTCTGCGGCGGTCGTCAGCTTCCCAACCGTCGGGGGCGTTATCAGTAAAAGCCTCGGGCGCGTGGCGGGTAGCCTGCTGGGGGCAACCGCCGCACTGCTTCTTGCCGGCCATACTCTGAACGATCCCTGGCTCTTTTTGTTAAGCATGTCGGCATGGCTGGGGCTGTGTACCTGGGCCTGCGCTCATTTTACCAATAACGTTGCCTATGCGTTTCAACTGGCGGGTTACACCGCGGCCATTATCGCCTTTCCGGTCGTCAACGTGCTGGATACCACTGAGCTGTGGGATATCGCCCAGGCACGCGTGTGTGAAGTGATGGTCGGCATTCTGTGCGGGGGCGTCATGATGATGATCCTGCCCAGTACCTCAGATGGCACTACGCTTATCACCGCACTTAAAACGATGCACGCACGTTTGCTGGAACATGCCAGCCTGCTCTGGCAGCCTGACAGCAGCGATGACATCCGCCTCGCGCACGAAAAGGTCATCGGCCAGATCCTGACCATGAACCTGTTGCGCATCCAGGCTTTCTGGAGCCACTACCGTTTTCGTCGCCAGAACACGCTTCTGAACTATTTATTGCACCAGCAATTGCGGATGACGAGCGCGATCTCGAGCCTTCGTCGGATGTTGCTGAACTGGCCTACCCCCCCAGCCCATACCCGGGAGATTATCGAGGCGCTGCTCGCTACCCTTGCGCGTTCGGATGCCGATATTTATACCGTGGCCCGCATTATCGCGCCGCTCGCCCCAGCGGATGAATATGACTACCGGCATCGCGCCTTCTGGCAGCGTCTAAACTATTTCTGCCGCCTGTATCTGCGCAGCAGCCGCTGGTTAAAAGCCGTCGAGAATGCCACGCCCGTCACCGAATTTTCCGTTCCCGGTAGTCCTGCTCTGGCGCGGCATACCGACGCAATGGAGGCGCTGTGGAGCGGTTTTCGTACGTTTTGCGCGTTGACGGCCATAGGCGCATGGGCCATCACCACGCAATGGGATGCGGGCAGTGCGGCCCTGACGCTTGCGGCAATCAGCTGCGTGCTCTATTCCGTCGCCGCTTCCCCCTTTAACTCCCTGACGCTTCTGCTGCGTACGCTGGTGCTGCTGTCGCTGTTCAGCTTCGTGGTGAAATTTGGTTTGATGGTGCAGATAACCGACCTCTGGCAATTTCTGCTGTTTCTCTTCCCGCTATTAACCACCATGCAGTTGCTCAAACTGCAAATGCCTAAACTGGCCGGTCTGTGGGGTCAGTTAATTGTTTTTATGGGCTCATTTATCTCTGTAACGAATCCACCGGTTTACGATTACGCTGATTTTCTCAACGACAACCTGGCGAAGATCCTCGGCGTGGGGCTGGCGTGGCTGGCTTTCGCCGTGCTACGCCCGGGCTCGGACGCGCGTAAAAGCCGCAGGCATATTCGGGAGTTGCGCAGGGGTTTTGTCGATCAGCTGAGCCGCAGGCCGCATCTGCGCGAAAGCGAGTATGAATCGCTGGTTTACCATCATGTCAGCCAGCTGAACAACAGCCAGGATTCACTCTCCCGTCGCTGGCTACTGCGCTGGGGCGTGGTGCTGCTAAACTGTTCGCACGTGGTGTGGCAGCTGCGCGCCTGGGAGACGCGTTCCGATCCGCTGTCGCAGGTCCGTGATAACTGTATTTCCATGCTCCGCGATGTGATGAGCGAGCGCGGGGTGCAGCAGCGCCCCCTGAGCGTCACGCTCGCCGAGCTTCAGCGTATTTGCGACACGCTGGCGCACCATCATCAGCCTGCGGCCCGCGATCTGGCATCCATTATCTGGCGGCTGCACTGCTCCCTGTCACAGCTTGAACAGGCGCCGCCACCCGGAACGATTGGCGATCAGATCACCCCGCAGGCATAGCGCGCCCCGCCGCCGCCAAGCGGTTCAGGTTGATCGGACATGTTATCGCCGCCCACGTGGACCATCAGCGCCTTGCCTTTGACCTCGTCAAGCTTTTTGAGTCGTGGCGCCACAACCGGATCGGTGGCTTTACCATCGTTATTTACCACCAGCACCGGCAGATCGCCGAGGTGCCCCATCCCTTCCGGGCCTTCATGCTTACCGGAGTTCTGCGGGTCGAGATGCCCCCCTGCGGCTTCCGCAGCTGTTGGTTTCCCCTCTTTCATCGCGGGTTGACAGCTGCCTTTAGCATGAACGTGAAAACCATGTTCGCCGGGTGGAAGAGCCTTGAGATCGGGAGCAAATTCCAGCCCTTTATCGGTTTCGGTGATTTTCACCGTCCCGATGGACTGACCTACCCCCTGAGAAGTGACGAGATTCATTTCAACGTCCTCGCTGGCTGCCTGCGCCCCTGCGCAAACAACCAGCGTGACCATTGCCAGAGCAAAACGCTTCATATGACCTCCACGGGTTATTTTTTGCACCTTAAGTCTATACCAGAGGCGCAGATTTCACCGGAAAGTCAGGTTCAGGCGTGCTCAGGGTACGTCGTAGCCCAGCGCCGCCTTACGAATGCGGAACCACTGCTGACGCGTCATATCCAGCTCCTCAGCAACAAGCGCAGCGCGGACACGCTCAATTTTGCCGGAGCCAATAATTGGCAGCGGTTTAGACGGCAGGCGCAGGATCCAGGCGTAAACCACCTGCTCGATACTCTCCGCATTCAGTTCGCGCGCCACCGTTTCAAGCTCGTTACGCAGCGGCTGGAATGCCTCATCGTTAAACAGACGGCCGCCTCCCAGGCAAGACCATGCCATTGGACGGATGCGCAGCTGTTGCAGTTGGTCGAGCGTGCCATCCAGCAGCAGCGGCTGATGAACAGGCGAGATCTCCACCTGATTCGTCGCCAGCGTAAACGGCAGGCGAGACTGCAATAGCGCAAACTGTGCCGGGGTGAAGTTAGACACGCCAAAATGGCGCACTTTGCCGCTCTGGTGCAGCGTCAGGAAGGCTTCCGCGACCTCATCCGCATCCATCAACGGATCGGGACGGTGGATCAGCAGCAGGTCGATACGATCGGTGGCCAGGTTGACCAGTGACTGCTCGGCGCTTTTAACGATATGCGCGCTGTCAGTGATGTAATGTCCAAGCGCATGCTCCGGTTTTGCTGTGGTGGCAATACCGCATTTGGTCACAATCTCCATTCGTTCACGCAGCCCCGGCGCACGCTTCAGCGCTTCGCCAAAGGCGGCCTCGCACTGATAGCCGCCATAAATATCAGCGTGATCGACGGTGGTGATCCCGAGATCGAGATGCTCTTCTATAAAGTCCGCCAGCTGGACCGGAGACATATTCCAGTCCATGAGGCGCCAGTAGCCCATAACGAATCGGGAGAATTCCGGGCCCTGTGGGGCAAGGGTAATACGCTGAACCATAACATTTTCCTCAAGGAAGTCATGTCACAAGTATACGCAATTACCCTGCTAAAACAGTGAAGGTTGCTGAGGTTCTTCGGGTTCAACCGCTTTATTTGCACGAATTTTACGCAGCAGACGCTGTCGGCAAAGCCGTAAGACCTCCTGCTTTTGCGCGTCGCTGAAATTTTGCCAGTTAAAACGTTCATCGCGCGTGCGCATGCAGCCACGACAGTATCCTCGTTCATCAACCTGGCAAATACCCCGGCACGGGCTCTGGACAGGGAAAAATTCCAGTTGCTCTGCCACACCTACCTCCAGAACGTCATTATTCCCTACAGTGAAGACCCTAAATGGCTTGCATGCAAGGATGTCTGCCACAAACAGGACATTAAGGTTTCGCTAATCTTCCCTTCTTATACTCGCCGCATTGATATAACGAATGGTCTGCTTATCATGTGGTTCGCAAAAAAGTTACACTGTAACGATATAAAATTTACTCTGGGCTGTGCATTTTTCTTTACCGTACTGAATGCACTGTTTATCCAGCGCAGCTGGTCAATTATTGCGCCTGCGCATCTGCACGATGTCCTGTTTGCTGCCAGCGTGCCGCTGGTACTGTTCTGCGGCTGGGTGATTGTCTTCAGCCTGTTAAATATCCCCTATATTCGTAAGCCGCTCCTGATTGTCCTGACCCTGGGATGCGCCGCCGCGACCTGGTTTATGTATACCTATGGCGCGGTTATCGATCAGAACATGATTGTGAACGTGTTCGAGACTAATTCTCAGGAAGCGACAGCCCTGGTGACGCCGCAGATGATCCTGTGGCTGGTCGTAGCGGGTCTGGTTCCATCTGTTGTGTTAGCCCTGACGCGCATTCGCACCGGAAAATGGTGGTATGCCCTCCTGACGCGCCTCGCCGCTATGCTGGGTGCGCTGCTGGTGATCATCCTGGTCGCGTCAGTGTTCTATAAAGACTATGCTTCGCTGTTCCGCAATAACAAAAGCATCGTAAAAATGGTCACCCCGGCGAATTACGTGAGCGCCGTGGTGAAATACAGCAAAATGCGCTGGTTTGCCGGCGACCAGACGCTGGTCCGCATTGGCGAAGATGCTCATAAAGGCGCGCTGATTGCCAGCCAACGCAAGAAAACCGTGCTGGTTGTGGTGGTGGGCGAAGCCTCCCGCGCCGCAAACTACTCGTTAAATGGTTACCCGCGTGAAACCAACCCCGAGCTGAAAAAGCAGGATGTCATCAACTTCCCGCGGGCCTCCTCCTGTGGCACGGAAACCGCTGTTTCCGTCCCCTGCATGTTCTCCGGCATGACGCGGAAAAAATATGACGCGGACCTCGCCCATCATCAGGAAGGTCTGCTTGATGTGCTTAACCACGCCGGGTTCAACCTGATGTGGCGCGACAACGACGGCGGATGTAAAGGCGCCTGCGACCGCGTGCCGCACACGGACATGACCCAGTGGAAACTGGATCAGTTCTGTAAGGACAAATCCTGTATCGACGACGTTAACCTGTACCGCCTGGACAACGTGCTGGATGGAATAAAGCAGGATACGGTTCTGGTTATTCACCTGATGGGCAGCCACGGTCCGGCCTATTACAAACGCTACCCTGATAGCTTCCGCAAGTTCACCCCAACCTGCGATACCAATGAAATTCAGGATTGCGATCATCAGCCGCTGATCAATACCTATGACAACACGATTCTGTATACCGACAGCGTCGTCAGCCGAACCATCGACGCACTGAAAGCCCGGCAGGCCAACATGAACACGGCGCTCATTTACCTCTCCGATCACGGTGAATCGCTGGGCGAAAGCGGAATTTACCTGCACGGTACGCCGTATATGCTGGCCCCGGAGCAGCAAACGCATATTCCTTTTATGTTCTGGCTCTCCCCGGATTATGCGAAAAACTTCGGCGTAAACACGGATTGCCTGCGTGACCATGCCGCAAAAGAGGCGGTTTCACAGGACAATTTATTCGCCACCGTTCTGGGCATGATGGACGTGAAATCAGCGGTTTATCAGCCGCAGCTGGATATTCTGTCACAGTGTCGTCGCCAAGCGGGCTTGCATTAGACCGAACGGTCTATTAGAGTAAGGACATGAGCAGACACACTGAACACGATACACGAGAACATTTGCTGGCTACCGGCGAGCGCCTTTGCATGCATCGCGGGTTTACCGGGATGGGGCTTAGCGAGTTGTTAAAAACCGCTGAAGTACCTAAGGGATCGTTTTATCACTATTTTCGTTCCAAAGAGGCGTTCGGCGTTGCCATGCTGGAGCGGCACTACGCCAGCTACCATCAGCGCCTGGCAGCCCACTTCGCCAGCGGTGAAGGTGACTACCGGGATCGTGTTCTGAACTACTATCAGGAAACGCTGACGCAGTTCTGTCAGCAGGGCATCATCAGCGGCTGCCTGACGGTAAAACTGTCTGCCGAAGTGTGCGATCTCTCCGAAGATATGCGCACCGCCATGGATAAAGGGGCCAGCGGCGTGATTGCACTGCTGGCTCAGGCGCTGGAGAGCGGGCGCAATGAAAAAACGCTCTCCTTCTCCGGCGATCCGCTCACGCAGGCACAGGTGCTCTATTCCCTCTGGTTAGGCGCCAACCTGCAAGCAAAAATGTCTCGCAGCGCCGTGCCGCTCGAAAGCGCGCTGGCGCACGTGAAAAACTGTATAACCGCGCCAGGCGTGTAGCCGGCGTTTTTATTTACCCTTTTACTAGTCGACTGGTCTACTCAGGAGCCATTATGTCCGCTGAAAAGCTGTTTACCCCACTGAAAGTGGGTGCCGTTACTGCCCCAAACCGCGTGTTTATGGCCCCACTCACCCGTCTGCGCAGCATCGAGCCGGGCGATATCCCAACGCCATTGATGGGTGAGTATTATCGTCAGCGCGCCAGCGCGGGCCTGATTATTTCCGAAGCCACGCAGATTTCTGCCCAGGCAAAAGGCTACGCCGGTGCGCCGGGTCTGCACAGCCCGGAACAGATCGCCGCGTGGAAAAAAATCACCGCAGGTGTTCATGCTGAAGATGGCCGTATTGCGGTTCAGCTGTGGCACACCGGTCGTATCTCACACAGCAGCATCCAGCCTGGCGGTCAGGCGCCGGTTTCTGCTTCTGCCCTGAACGCCAATACCCGCACTTCCCTGCGCGATGAAAACGGTAATGCGATCCGCGTTGACACCACCACGCCACGCGCGCTGGAGCTGGACGAGATCCCGGGTATTGTGAATGATTTCCGTCAGGCCGTCGCCAACGCCCGTGAAGCGGGCTTCGACCTGGTTGAGCTGCACTCTGCGCACGGTTACCTGCTGCATCAGTTCCTGTCCCCTTCTTCCAACCAGCGTACCGACCAGTACGGCGGCAGCGTTGAAAACCGCGCGCGTCTGGTGCTTGAAGTGGTGGATGCTGTCTGTAATGAGTGGAGCGCAGACCGCATTGGTATTCGTGTCTCCCCGATCGGTACTTTCCAGAACGTCGACAACGGTCCGAACGAAGAAGCAGACGCGCTGTATCTGATTGAAGAGCTGGCGAAACGCGGTATCGCCTATCTGCACATGTCCGAGCCGGACTGGGCAGGCGGCAAGCCTTATAGTGAAGCCTTCCGCCAGAAAGTGCGCGAGCGCTTCCACGGCGTGATTATCGGGGCGGGCGCGTATACGGCAGAGAAAGCTGAAGATCTGATCGGGAAAGGCCTGATCGACGCCGTGGCCTTTGGCCGTGACTACATTGCTAACCCGGATCTGGTTGCCCGTTTGCAGAAGAAAGCCGAACTGAACCCGCAGCGCCCTGAAAGTTTCTATGGCGGCGGCGCGGAAGGTTATACCGACTACCCTTCACTGTAATCCCGCTTTGTACATTGATAGCGGCGACCTTTCGCCGCTATACTAAAACATCGTTTCTGTTCACAAAGATAATCCATTCCACTGGTTAATGAGGAAATTATGCGCCTACTTCACACCATGCTGCGCGTTGGCGACCTGCAACGTTCCATCGATTTCTACACTAACGTTCTGGGCATGAAGCTGCTGCGCACCAGCGAAAATCCGGAATATAAATACTCTCTGGCGTTTGTCGGTTACGGCCCGGAATCTGATGAAGCGGTCATCGAGCTGACCTACAACTGGGGCGTAGACAGCTATGAGCTGGGTACGGCTTACGGACACATCGCGCTGGAAGTGGATAACGCCGCCGAAGCCTGCGAACGTATCCGCAGCAATGGCGGTAACGTCACCCGTGAAGCCGGTCCGGTTAAAGGCGGTACCACCGTCATTGCGTTTGTGGAAGATCCGGACGGTTATAAAATCGAACTGATTGAAGCCAAAGACGCTGGTCGCGGTCTGGGCAATTGATCCCTCAGGGCGCACTATGCGCCCGTTGTTTTGCTGCATCCCCTCTCAAAATTTGCCATAATGCGCACTGCTTTTTCCCCCTTGTAAGAGACCCTGATGTCCGATAACGCTCAATTTACCGGTCTGTGCGACCGTTTTCGTGGTTTTTATCCCGTTGTCATTGATGTAGAAACAGCCGGATTTAACGCTAAAACCGATGCGCTGCTTGAGATTGCCGCCATCACGCTGAAGATGGATGAACAGGGCTGGCTTGTACCGGACACCACGCTGCATTTCCACGTTGAACCCTTTGAAGGGGCAAACTTACAGCCAGAGGCGCTGGCCTTTAACGGTATCGATCCGACAAACCCGCTGCGCGGGGCGGTAAGCGAATACGAGGCGCTGCACGCCATATTCAAAATGGTGCGCAAAGGCATGAAAGAGAATGACTGTAGCCGCGCCATCATGGTAGCCCACAACGCTACGTTCGATCACAGCTTCACCATGGCTGCCGCCGAGCGCGCCTCGCTGAAGCGTAATCCATTCCATCCGTTTGTGACCTTCGACACCGCCGCGCTGAGCGGCCTGGCGCTGGGGCAAACCGTGCTCTCGAAAGCCTGCATCACGGCGGGTATTGCGTTTGACGGTACCCAGGCGCATTCCGCGTTATACGATACCGAGCGTACGGCGGAGCTGTTCTGTGAGATCGTCAACCGCTGGAAACGTCTGGGCGGCTGGCCGCTGCCGATGGGCGACGAGGCCGATCTTCAATCGTAGGTTGGGTTATCAACAGCCCCACAGGACAAAAAAAAGCGACCAACATAATGTGGTCGCTTTTTTATAGCCGCAGAAAACTTATTCTGCGTCCGGCTCTTCGGTTTTATACTTCGCCGCAGTCTCTTTGATCAGCTGTTGCAGTTCGCCGCGCTGATACATTTCAATCAGGATATCGCATCCGCCAACCAGTTCACCATCAACCCACAGCTGTGGGAAGGTCGGCCAGTTTGCGTATTTTGGCAATTCAGCGCGAATGTCCGGGTTTTGCAGGATATCAACGTAAGCAAAACGCTCACCACAGGCGGACAGCGCCTGAACCGCTTGCGCGGAGAAGCCGCAGCTTGGCAGCTTCGGAGAACCTTTCATGTACAGGAGAATCGGGTTTTCAGCGATCTGGCGCTGAATTTTTTCAATAGTGGTGCTCATGTCTTGCTTCCTTTAACTTCTGTTACGGCATCAGTCTGACATTGTAGCGGGTCAGGCCGACATCGGAAAATAACATTTTTGTCACGTCTAATTATTTTATCGCTTATCGCATAAAGTTGCATTGCTAATGTCGTTTATCGCCAGACGGGGTGCGGTTTTGCTTAAGGAGCGAACAGGAGTGCGTCAGAATGGTGAATTTTTTTGCACTTGCTAACGAAACATAATTTTTGAATGAAAAATGCTATTAACTTCTTCTGATTTTATGGATTAGAATCGACAGGTTTTGTAAATCTCACGCGGGTATGCATTGTGGCCTGCATTTATCAGGGGACTGCCCAGTGGCGCGGATAACTAAAATCTCGATGACGCTCTGTGCTTTACTGTTTACCACACTCTCATTTACGCCAGCGGCGAACGCCTCTGAACAGGCGCGGCATTCTGCTGTACAAAAAACGCATCTGGCAAAATCCACAGAACGTAAGAAAAAAACCACCAGCAAAACAGTTAAGAAGAAAATCACCGCTCAGACCAAAAAGACCGCCTCCAGTAAAACCAAAACTCTCCGCTCCGGCACGCACAAAACCACCCGCACAACCGCCAGCCTGGTGAATGAAAAATGCACCGTGCGCAAAGGCCATAAAACGAAATGCGCAAAAGTGACGAAGCTGGCTGACGTGCATAAAGCGCGCATGCAGAAAGCGCAAAAAACGGCGATGAACAAACTGATGGGGCAAATAGGTAAGCCGTATCGCTGGGGTGGCACCTCTCCGCGCACCGGTTTTGACTGTAGTGGGCTGGTTTATTATGCCTATAAAGATCTGGTGAAGTTTCGCATTCCACGCACCGCCAATGAGATGTACCATCTGCGCGACGCCGCCCCTGTAAACCGTGGCGAACTGCAAAATGGCGACCTGGTGTTCTTCCGCACCCAGGGACGCGGTACTGCCGATCACGTTGGGGTGTATGTGGGTAACGGTAAATTTATCCAGTCACCGCGCAGCGGTCAGGACATTCAGATCACCTCTCTCAGCGAAGATTACTGGGTGCGCCACTATGTGGGTGCGCGCCGCGTGATGACGCCAAAAACCATCCGCTAGCCCCTGCCCTGCCGCCTCTGTGGCAGGGTAAGTTCCTCTTTTGCATACCCTTTCAATTTGCTATTCTGTCCTTGTTGTCTGTAGGGTTATTGGCAACGTATAAAACTATAAGGAGAGAAGCAATGTCGTTCGAATTACCTGCACTACCGTATGCAAAAGACGCCCTGGCCCCGCATATTTCCGCGGAAACCCTGGAGTACCATTACGGCAAGCATCACCAGACCTATGTCACCAACCTGAATAACCTGATCAAGGGCACCGATTTTGAAGGCAAAACGCTGGAAGAGATCGTGCGCAGTTCAGACGGCGGCGTATTCAACAACGCCGCACAGGTGTGGAACCACACCTTCTACTGGAACTGCCTGGCCCCGAATGCAGGCGGAGAACCTGACGGTGAGCTGGCGGCAGCGATTAACGCCGCGTTCGGCAGTTTCGCGGATTTTAAAGCGAAGTTTACTGACGCAGCCGTTAAAAACTTTGGCTCCGGCTGGACCTGGCTGGTAAAAGAGGCTGATGGCAAACTGGCTATCGTTTCCACTTCTAATGCGGGTACCCCTCTGACCACCAGCGCCACGCCGCTGATGACCGTGGACGTATGGGAACACGCCTATTACATTGATTACCGTAATGCGCGCCCGAACTACCTGGAACACTTCTGGGCACTGGTTAACTGGGAATTTGTTGCGAAGAACTTCGCCGCGTAAGAGACACGCAGAAGGGGCAGCCCTTCTGCGTTTTTGTTTATTCCGCCGTACACACCGCTTGAGGCTGTTTACGACCAGACATTATCACCAGCAGCAGGCCGAGTGCGGCAATGATCGCCCCCATCACCGGCACAAAGCTATAACCCAAACCACCGGAGATCACCGCCCCGCCCGCTGCGGCCCCCAGCGCATTGCCCAGGTTAAACGCACCGATATTCACCGATGAAGAGAGCCCCGGCGCTTCGTGTGCAACGCGCATTACGCGCATCTGCAACGGTGGCACCACGGCAAAGGTTGCGGCGCCCCACACCACCATGGCAATCGCGGCACCCACTTCGTTACGCGCCAGCCACGGAATCGCCACCATGATGACAATCAGCAGCGTTAAAAAACCTTTCAGCGTCCCACTCACGGAGCGGTCGGCAAATTTCCCGCCGAGATAGTTGCCAATCGAGAACCCGACACCAATCAGCACCAGCATCGCGGTAACAAAGAGTGGCGTTGCGTGGGTTATGTCGTGCAGCACCGGGGAGATATAGGTGTAGAGCGTAAACATCGCCCCGGCCCCCAGCACCGTGGTGAGCAGCGCGGACAACACCTGAGGACGCATCAGCACCGCCAGCTCTTTACGTACTTCCGGACGTTCTCCAGCACTTCCTTTCGGCAGTGAGAAGAACAGCGCAACCATCGCGACCACGCCCAGTCCGGCGGTTGCGAGGAAAGACATACGCCAGCCGATGGCTTCTCCCAGCCAGGTGGCGGCGGGAACGCCGCCGATATTAGCGATGGTGAGGCCCATAAACATAGTGGCTACCGCGCTGGCCTGCTTATGTTTTGGCACCACGCTGGCAGCAACAACCGAGCCCAGTCCGAAGAAGGCGCCATGGTTGAGGCTGGTAAGAATGCGCGAAAGCATCAGAGTGGTGTAATCGGGCGAAATCGCGGAAAACACATTGCCGAGAGTGAAAATCGCCATCAGGAAAATCAGCGCGTTGCGGCGCGCACGGTGCGAAAGCAGCAGCGTCATCAGCGGCGCGCCCACCATCACGCCGATCGCGTAGGCGCTAATTAACATACCGGCCGCAGGGATAGAGACGTCTACCCCCCGGGCGATAACAGGCAATAACCCCATCGGGGAGAATTCAGTGGTGCCAATCCCAAAGGCGCCAATCGCCAGGGCCAGCAGGGGAAAATTGATTTTCATGAAGAGGCTCCGGATACCGTGCCATAACCCGGCACAGAACTAAGAAGTCAAAAGCATGACATCAATCACAAAAAATGAGAAGTTAACATTTTGGCAAAAGATTTTTGCCGGAGAGGTAACAGTAGCGGCAAGAGAGGGAGAAGGTTCTCCCTCCGCCTGAATCAGTGCAGTGCAGCGGTTAAACCACCGGCAACAATCAGAGCAAGAACAACAATGGTGGTAAACAGCGAAAACTTCAGATCGGTACTCATCAATTTTTCTCCTTTTATTCACCCTACGAAAAGTGAGCTTGCTCATTTTTACACAGTTCAGGTCAAAAATCTTCCAGGATTTAAACGGATATCCACTTTACCTCTTCCCCTTTTCATCAAGATAGGACAAAATTCCACGCTAAATTTATTAGCGTACCGGCCACTGACCCCCTCCTGACGTCCTGTGTCGTTTTCCCGGCGTGTCGCAACTCATGTTTGCGTAATAAGGGTGAGAGAAGGCAAACGTTTACCTTCAATTTTTTCAGGAGCTTAGGATATGGTCTGGAGTGACATTTAATGGCAACAATTAAAGACGTAGCAAAACGCGCAAACGTTTCCACTACAACCGTATCACATGTTATTAACAAAACGCGTTTCGTCGCTGAAGAGACGCGTAATGCCGTCTGGGCGGCAATCAAAGAACTGCACTACTCGCCAAGTGCCGTCGCCCGCAGCCTGAAGGTTAATCACACCAAATCGATTGGCCTGCTGGCCACCAGCAGTGAAGCGGCCTATTTTGCTGAAATCATCGAAGCCGTTGAAAAAAACTGCTTCCAGAAAGGCTATACCCTGATTCTGGGCAATGCGTGGAACAACATTGAAAAACAGCGCGCTTACCTGTCAATGATGGCGCAAAAGCGCGTCGACGGCCTGCTGGTAATGTGTTCTGAATACCCTGAGTCGGTCCTTTCCATGCTGGAAGAGTATCGCCACATTCCGATGGTAGTCATGGACTGGGGCGAGGCGCGCGCAGACTTCACCGACTCCGTTATTGATAACGCCTTTGAAGGCGGCTACATGGCGGGGCGTTATCTGGTAGAACGCGGTCATCGTGAAATTGGCGTGATCCCGGGTCCTCTGGAGCGTAACACCGGTGCTGGCCGTCTGGCCGGTTTCATGAAAGCGATGGAAGAGGCGCTGATCACCGTGCCGGAAAACTGGATTGTTCAGGGCGACTTCGAGCCGGAGTCAGGCTATCGCGCCATGCAGCAGATCGTCTCCCAGCCGCATCGCCCTACCGCGGTGTTCTGCGGCGGCGACATCATGGCGATGGGCGCGCTATGCGCGGCAGATGAACTCGGCCTGCGCGTCCCCCAGGATATCTCGGTGATCGGCTATGACAACGTGCGCAACGCCCGATTCTTTACCCCGGCGCTGACCACCATTCACCAGCCGAAAGATTCGCTGGGTGAAACGGCCTTCAACATGCTGCTGGACAGGATCGTCAACAAGCGTGAACAGTCCCAGTCCATTGAAGTTCACCCGCGCCTGATAGAACGCCGTTCCGTTGCGGACGGTCCGTTCCGCGACTACCGTCGTTAATCACTTTCCGGGGCCAGCTATGCTGGTTCCCGCAACCACTCCCGGTTCAGCGTTTCGCTGTCTCCCAGATAATCCAGCAGCCAGGCCATGGCGGGCGAGACGTCGTTTTGCTGCCACGTCAGACAGCATGCGGCATCCGGGAAGGGGTTTTCCAGCGTCAGAGCCACCCACTCTCCCGCGTCGATGCGCGGGCGCGCAAAATGCACCGGCACCATGCCAACGCACAGCCCCGCGCTCAGACAGGTGGCTGACGACTCCCAGTCCGGCGCGACCACGCGGCGCTGATTATCCAGCAACCAGGTAATGCGCTTGGGCAGCGAGCGGGAGGTATCTTCCAGCACCAGCGAGGGCCAGTTGCGTAATGTGTCATCGCTCAGCGGCCCTTCCAGCGCTGCCAGCGGGTGATCGCGCGCGACCACGCAGGTCCAGCTCAGCATGCCCATGTCGCGAAACGCGTAGCGCCCACCAACCGGGATCGCCTGGGTTGCACCAATCGCCATCTCCGCCCTGCCGTCCGCCAGCGCATCCCAGACGCCGTTGAACACTTCCTGCGAAACACGCAGTTCGACGTCGGAAAAATGACGATAGAAATCGACGATCATCTGCCGGGTCCGCTCCGGCTTAACAATGTTATCCACCGCGATAGCGAGATGCCCGCGCCAGCCGTTGGCGATCTGCTGGCACTGCTCACGGGTGATCTGCATTTTTTTGATGACAGACCGCCCTTCCTTCAAAAACCACGCTCCGGCAGGCGTGAGCTCCACGTCGCGATGACGCCGCTCGAACAGCGGCACCGCCAGCCACGCTTCCAGCTGACGCACCGTGTAACTGATCGCCGAGGGAACGCGATGCAGCTCCTGGGCGGCGCCGGTAAAGCTGCCGTTACGCGCCACGGCATCAACCACTTCAAGGGAATAATCTGACCACATCTTTAGCCTGCAAATTTTTTGAATGCGCCCGCCAAATATTAGCGTTTCACAAGCCGCTTTGCACTCCCTACACTCTGCGCCAACGTACACCTGCCTCCTCAGGAGAAAAAAAGTGCAACCCAGGAAAGGATTTTTAGTCTGGCTCGGCGGCTTAAGCGTGCTGGGCTTTTTGGCGACCGATATGTATCTGCCCGCGTTCGCCGCGATGCAGGAAGATTTGCAAACCCCTGCCGCCGCCATCAGCGCCAGTTTGAGTTTGTTCCTCGCCGGTTTTGCTTTTGCGCAATTGCTGTGGGGGCCGCTCTCGGATCGTTTTGGCCGTAAACCCGTCCTGTTGTTGGGGCTGGCGATTTTTGCCGCAGGCTGTCTGGGCATGCTGTGGGTCCGCGATGCCGCCTGGCTGCTGGCGCTGCGCTTTATTCAGGCGGTCGGTGTCTGTGCCGCTGCGGTGACCTGGCAGGCGCTGGTAACCGATTACTACCCCGCCTCGCGCACTAACCGCATATTCGCCACCATTATGCCCCTGGTCGGCCTGTCGCCGGCGCTTGCCCCGTTACTGGGCAGCTGGATCCTGGCGCATTTCGACTGGCAGGCCATTTTCGCCACGCTCTTTGCTATTACGCTGGTCCTGATGCTGCCCGCGTTCGGGCTTAAACCGGCGCATAAAAAAGAGACGCATCCGGACGCGAAGCCCATCACCTTTACCTCTTTAGTGCGGTCGAAAGCCTATCGCGGTAACGTGCTGATTTATGCCGCCTGCTCTGCCAGCTTCTTTGCCTGGCTAACCGGTTCGCCGTTCATTCTGCATGACATGGGCTACAGCCCGGCGGCTATCGGCCTGAGCTATGTACCACAGACCATCGCCTTCCTGGTGGGTGGCTATGGCTGTCGCGCCGCGCTGCAAAAATGGGAAGGCCAACGGATGCTGCCCTGGCTGCTGGTGCTGTATGCGCTAAGCGTGATTGCGACCTGGGCTGTCGGCTTTATTCCCGGCGCCGGGCTTGCAGAAATTTTGATTCCGTTCTGCGTCATGGCGATCGCTAACGGGGCCATCTACCCTATCGTTGTAGCCCAGGCGTTGCGTCCATTTCCGCAGGCGACAGGCCGCGCTGCCGCGCTGCAAAATACCCTGCAACTTGGCCTGTGCTTCCTGGCAAGTCTCGTGGTCTCTGCGTTGATTGCAACCCCGCTGCTCACCACTACCAGCGTGATGCTGATCACCGTTGCGCTGGCGGGATTGGGTTATCGCATGCAGTCCTCCGCGCTTCGCGAGCAGAATGACAATGCACAAACCGAAACGTCGCACGCCTGATTGCGCGGGAAACTATGTTAAAAACCAGTGATTAGGTAGCTAACAATTTTCTGTTGAATCACCAAATTTTGCGGCCTATACTGAATTTGGTTCGATTAAATACGATAAATATTAAGTGTTAACGGGAGCCGGAGCGCTCCCGTTTTACCATGGAAGGCATTTCGGCAAGGGTTATCTCCCTTCCTCTGTTCTACGTCGGATATTAGCCTCGCGGGCATTTACCGTGAGATTTCTCACAAACCAAAAAAGCGTCTACGCTGTTTTAAGGTTCTGATCACAGCAAGGTGATGGAGAAGCTATGAGTTCATCGTGTATAGAAGAAGTCAGCGTTCCGGACGATAACTGGTCCCGGATCGTCAGTGAACTGTTGGGACGTGCGGGCATTACGATTAATGGCTCATCCCCCTCCGATCCCCAGATAAAGCATCCCGATTTTTTCAAACGCGTGTTACAGGAGGGATCGTTAGGGCTGGGTGAAAGCTATATGGACGGCTGGTGGGAGTGTGAGCGGCTGGATATGTTCTTCTCCAGCGTGTTACGCGCCGGTCTTGAAAAACAGCTCCCTCGTCATTTCAAAGATACCTTACGTATCGCCTCCGCCCGCCTGTTCAATCTGCAAAGTAAAAAACGGGCATGGATCGTCGGTAAAGAGCATTACGACCTTGGCAACGATTTGTTCAGCCGTATGCTCGATCCTTTAATGCAGTACTCCTGCGGATACTGGAAAAAAGCGACGACCCTGGAAGAGGCGCAGCAGGATAAGCTGCAACTGATCTGCGATAAATTGCAGTTACAGCCCGGTATGCGTGTGCTGGACATCGGCTGTGGCTGGGGTGGTCTTGCCTGGTTTATGGCGAAAAATTACGGCGTCAGCGTAGTCGGCGTCACGATTTCGGCTGAACAGCAGAAGATGGCGCAGGAACGCTGTCTGGGACTGGATGTTGATATTCGGCTTCAGGACTACCGCGACCTGAATGAGCAGTTCGATCGTATTGTTTCCGTAGGTATGTTCGAGCACGTGGGGCCGAAGAACTACAAGACCTACTTTGAGGTCGCCGATCGTAACCTGAAGCCTGACGGAATTTTCCTGCTACACACCATCGGCTCTAAGCGCACCGATAACAATGTGGACCCCTGGATCAACAAATATATCTTCCCGAATGGCTGTTTACCCTCTGTTCGCCAGATTGCGAACGCCAGCGAACCGCATTTTATTGTGGAAGACTGGCATAACTTCGGCGCAGATTACGACACGACCCTGATGGCCTGGCATGAACGTTTCCAGGCTGCATGGCCTGAAATCGCCGACAACTATTCGGAACGATTCAAACGGATGTTTAGCTATTATCTGAATGCCTGTGCGGGCGCGTTCCGTGCGCGGGATATACAGCTGTGGCAGGTGGTGTTTAGTCGTGGGATTGAGCACGGCTTGCGGGTGGCTCGCTGAAAAAATAACCCCGGTTTCCCGGGGTTAATTTTTATTCTTCTTCCACGGTCTTTATTATCGCCGCCTCTTTCGCCGCCAGCACGCGCTCAACGGTATCCACGACCGCCTGGGTCTGCGGATCAATTTCGATATTTACGCGCTGCCCCAATTTTTTTGCGCCAAGCGTAGTACGTTGCAGCGTTTCAGGAATTAAATGCACGCAAAAACGCGTTGGCGTCACTTCACCGACGGTCAGACTAATCCCATCGATGCCAATAAATCCTTTATAAAGGATGTATTTCATTAATGACGGATCCTGCACCTTGAACCAGATTTGACGGTTATTTTCCGAGGTCACGATTTTCGCCACTTCTGCGGTGGTCATAATATGGCCCGACATCAGATGCCCACCAATCTCATCGCTGAATTTCGCCGCGCGTTCAACGTTGATGATATCTCCTACCACCAGCTCACCCAGGTTAGTGATGCGCAGCGTCTCTTTCATTAAATCAAAGCTAATCTGATTACCGTTAATTTCGGTCACCGTCAGGCAGCAGCCGTTATGCGCTATCGACGCCCCGGTTTCAATGCCGTCGAGCATATATTCAGGCAGCTCAACCACGTGAGTGCGGAAATTCGGTTTTTCATCAATGGACACCACTTTGGCAGTGCCCTGCACAATACCAGTAAACATGCTTACAGCTCCTGTTCATTCCGAACGGCGATAACACCGTATAATCCCACCACAATAACAGTTGAAAAAACAGGTTGCCAGTGATGCGCAATTTCTGGCGATTTTTTCACTAGATAATTAGTTAAACCCCGCTACAATAGCTGGCATCCCTCTGTTTTTTCTTCTTGCTGCCAGTAACGGCGGCCTTTTTAGTCTCTCAAATAACTACAATACAAAGGTGTTCACGTGCAGAAGTATATGATCGAAGCGCGTCAGTTATTGGCACTGGCAATACCGGTGATCGTCGCGCAGGTAGCCCAAACCGCAATGGGATTTGTGGATACGGTAATGGCCGGTGGTTACAGCGCCACCGATATGGCCGCCGTGGCGATCGGAACCTCAATCTGGCTCCCGGCCATTCTGTTTGGTCACGGCCTGCTGCTGGCGCTAACGCCCGTCATCGCACAGCTTAACGGCTCCGGTCGACGTGACCGCGTGGCCCATCAGGTGCGCCAGGGCTTCTGGCTGGCCGGGTTCGTCTCCGTCCTGATTATGATCGTCCTGTGGAACGCCGGGTATATTATTCGCGCCATGCATAATATCGACCCGGCGCTGGCGGATAAGGCGGTCGGTTATCTGCGCGCCCTGCTCTGGGGCGCGCCCGGCTATCTGTTCTTCCAGGTGGCACGTAACCAGTGTGAAGGGCTGGCAAAAACCAAGCCGGGCATGGTGATGGGCTTTATCGGCTTGCTGGTGAACATTCCCGTGAACTATATCTTCATTTACGGTCATTTTGGCATGCCGGAACTCGGCGGCGTGGGCTGCGGCGTGGCGACGGCAGCGGTGTACTGGGTGATGTTCGGAAGCATGCTCACCTACATTAAGCATGCGCGATCCATGCGCGACATTCGCAACGACACCGCCTTTAGCACGCCTGACTGGTCGATGTTGACCCGCCTGACACAGCTGGGTCTGCCCATTGCGCTGGCGCTGTTCTTTGAAGTGACGCTGTTTGCCGTCGTCGCCCTGCTGGTCTCGCCGTTAGGGATTATTGATGTGGCAGGCCACCAGATCGCGCTGAACTTCAGCTCTTTGATGTTTGTTCTGCCGATGTCGCTGGCGGCTGCGGTGACGATTCGCGTGGGCTTCCGTCTGGGGCAAGGTTCTACGCTGGATGCGCAAACGGCTGCCCGCACCGGGCTGGGCGTCGGCGTCTGCATGGCGGTCTGTACCGCCCTCTTTACCGTGCTGTTGCGTGAGCAAATTGCCCTGCTCTATAACGACAACCCGGAGGTAGTGACTCTGGCCTCGCACCTGATGCTGCTGGCGGCCATTTATCAGATCTCTGACTCCATCCAGGTCATTGGCAGCGGCGTGCTGCGTGGGTATAAAGATACGCGTTCCATCTTCTTTATCACCTTTATTGCCTACTGGGTGCTGGGCCTGCCGAGTGGTTACATTCTGGCGCTCACGGATCTGGTGGTGGATCGCATGGGGCCAGCCGGATTCTGGATGGGCTTTATCATCGGCTTAACGTCTGCGGCCATTATGATGATGCTGCGCATGCGTTTCCTGCAACGTCAGCCCTCTACGGTTATTTTGCAGCGCGCTGCACGTTAATGACCCTGTAGCCGACGGCTGGCGGCTACTTTCTCTTCACTTTGCGCGGTAATAAAGCAATCGCGTGAAATCAGAGAGAAAAATGCATTTTCCCTCTTGCCACCTTGGTGCTGTGCCGCTAATATTCGTCCCCGTTGTCACCGACAACACAATGCGTTCATAGCTCAGTTGGTTAGAGCACCACCTTGACATGGTGGGGGTCGTTGGTTCGAGTCCAATTGAACGCACCATCTTGCGTCTGTAGCTCAGTTGGTTAGAGCACCACCTTGACATGGTGGGGGTCGATGGTTCGAGTCCATTCAGACGCACCAATCTGTTTTCTCTCACATTTCATTCCCGTTCAGCCTCATGCAGAGGCAGCAAACCTTTTAAGCACATCGAAAGTGACCTCCAGCCCGCGCGTACCGGGAAAAGCGGAATGGCATAAGCCCCATCAGGTTAGCAAAACGCCCGGCGTTTGCCGGGCGTGAAAACAACGTCAGTCAACGATTACGGCTTATGTTCAATCGCTGGGTTGTTGTTGATGGCGATGCGCTGCGGTTTCTCTTCTTCCGGGATATCCTGGTGTAATTCAATTGCCAGTAAGCCGTTTTCCAGCGAAGCGCCGGTCACTTTCACATGCTCCGGCAGACTATAGCTGGCCCGGAAGTCGCTGCGGCTGATACCCCGATGGATCCACCCTTCTTCGCCGTTTTCGGTTTTCTCCTCTTCACGTTTACCGCTGATATTCAGCTGACCGCCAACGGTTTCAATTTCCAGTTCGCTCTCTTTCCAGCCCGGCACGCTGAGCGTCAGTTCATAGCGGTTATCGCCCAGCCGCCGGATATTGTAAGAAGGCGTGGAGGGCAACGGCGTACTGCCGGTTAGCTGGCTAAAAAGGCGATCGATACGGTTAAAACGGTCCGCAAACAGAGAGTCGGAGAGATCGTTCAACACGGGAAAGGTTCTGAGAGTCATCATGTACCTCCTGAACAGTAAAAAAGAATATTCAAAAAGTTCATGTCTTATGGGCAGGTGTTCCTTACCCGCTTTCTATATGAGGTTACCGCAAAATATTTCAACCTCAGGAGCCTGCAAAAATGTAGCTGGAACTTAAAAAAGCAACGGGCCGTTAAGCCCGTTGTTCGTTACATCATCGCAGTTCTATTACTCTCGCCCGCTCAGCCTGCTTTCGGTAGTGGTCATATCGCTCCCGGAACCATGCCTGCTGTTTATTACTCATATTGCCGGTCACGGCATCGATATCAACTGGCTGGCCCAGGGCGTACATACGGGCAAAACTGCGTGCCAGAAAATCAAAATTCTTTAATGCGTTTATATCTTGTCGCTTCATTAGCATATCCCTCCAGTCGCTGTGGTTACTGTTCAAGGTCATATGCTTTTCTGATCTCAGTATCCGCCTGAAAAAGATCGATTTTTGAGCGATGTGTGCGCATCCATCTGCCAGTGTTCACATTTCAGGAGCGACAAAACTCTTCAGCCCTGGTCATGATTTTCCCTCCCTTTTATCACTCATGCAGAAAACCTAAACGCCAGCCATGCAGTAAGTTCGCCACGTATCCGGAAGGTGCGAACGGCGTGCTTTAATGCCAGACGCTGTAACAGGTCGCCCAGCGCGTTCAGGTGGGTTTCCACCTGCAAGCGTCTTATCAGTTCGAATAACAGACAAAGAATATTTACACTGGCGGATTAATACTGATTACCTGAACAAATGGGTAAATGGGTGAATCCGGGCTTGTTGGCCATATAGAGAGGGGCGCATGTAGGTTGCCGCGGTTGTGTATCGAACTGCGCATTGTTTTCTACAACACGCTGCTCCTGGCCTTTCACGGCTATTCTCTTTTTCGTCTGCGCTTTCCTGGCGGAGGGGGAGGGTTTTACCTGCCGGGGCAGTTCGGAGGCACCATAACCTGAACAGAATCGCTTCGACTGGCTCAGACTTCCGCCATTGCAGACAAAACGACCATCCGATGTACAGTGTGCTATGCCACCTTTTGAGCCAGAGCAGGGCTGTCTTCCACGGGCGGCACCAGCCTGCATGTTAAAAAGTACACTGACCGTAAGAAGGAGAATTCTCATTTTCATATCTGTATCCATGATTGACGTCATCATACTCAGGGTATCCCCTCAGCCATTGACCTTTTCGCCAGATAAAATGCAATGACTCATGGCGAAGAAATCAATTATTAATATTTCAGTACCCGCTACAGCACAAGCTCTACAATAACTCATTGAAAAGTAACTCTTTAATGTATCTTTTCTGACCAGGGTAAAATAAATATCTGGTCGTTCATGTTGCCTGCTCGCCCAATTTTCATGAAGTGGTTATTTTCGCAGGCGAAACTCTGCAATATGCATCCTCGCGATGTCGGTAAAAGATGTGGGGTGGTTTTACGTGCTGAATTTCAAAATTGGCTCACAATCGGGCTGTATTATCCAGATACTGCTGTTGTTTCAGATGACGGATTAATACCCTGCCCTCGGGCATAAACTCCGTGCCGTAGCGCACCAGCCCCACCCCCTTCAGCTCCGCATCAATGGCGTAGCGGAGTTCACCGGGCTGAATCTGTTCCTGCATCACCACATTAATCCGGCTCAGGCGCGGCTCGTATTTCAGCAACACAGCCGACAGTGTGGTAATCAGCTGGTGGGCGGTCCCGGGCATTCCCTGGAGGATTTTTGTCATATCCGGCAGACCGTAGTCCGGCAGGTGAGCCAGCGTACCGGCGCGGCAGTTGAGGATGCGCTGCATATTATCGAGTACTGATAAAATCAGCTGGTTCTCCTCACTGACACTGTGCAGGTCAAGCCCGCCGGCGAAGTTACCGTACAGCATGTCATACAGAGACGGACGCGGCATCATTCCCCCTCCAGCGGTTTCAGCGTCAGACGATTATTACTGACTTCGATAACCCGCGCCTTATCCGGGTCAAGGTCGTCACGGGTCAGGGTAATACGCCAGGTATCATTTACCTGGTCCGGTGCCATAAACATCCCCGCCACCGCCACAACCTGCGCGCTCTCTTCCATCGGCATATCCAGCGTCACCGATTCGCCAGGGCGCAGGCGGATATCCTTTTCCGCCACAAGATCGGCTTTAATGGCCTGAGTGTCACTGGCGAACAGCGACGGATAATCAGTACTGTCAAACGCCTTACGCTCTTTAAGCTGGTAAATTCGCACCACCGTTGCCAGCGATGCCCCCTTCGCGTTGTTGTTCACCCCTTCGCGCGCCTGAATATCCAGGTGAAGGGTTTTCACCTGTCTGTAAAAAATGGACTTCGTGACGGCGACGGTGCCATCCGTCACTTTCTGCGTCAGACCGCAGCCGGTTAACAGGGTCGCCAGAGTGATTGCCAGCGCTTTACCAGCGGTAATCGCCATCTTCATCGTTTTTCCTTCGCTGAATGTTTTCCCGGACGCGCTGAAAGCGTCCAGGGTGAATGGTGATAATGTCGTTTCTGTTCTGTTGCGGATTAAGGGGACGCAGCACTGCCGTGCGCCCGACCTGCGCGATCTGTTCCGCATTGCAGGACAGCCGCGCATCCGGCAGCAAATGCCGGGCAACGCATAACTGCATACGTACATCCAGGTGCGCGCCCAGCCACACGTGCAGCAGCGCCATCAGGTCAGCGTGCAGGTCACCGCCCGGCAGCCAGCCCCGGATCTCTTCCGGGTTGTCCGTGCTCAGGCGCAACAGCACCTGGCCGTTCACATCCGTGGCATGCGTGCCCATCACCGGCCGGTGCTTCAGGCTGACCGGCTGGCATGTACTCATCGCAACCGGCTGCTTCAGCGGGATACGGCAGCGGTCATGGTGATAAACCTGCGTGCGCGTATCCGGTGCCAGCAGCCGCACCAGCGCCCCCATTCCCTCCGCCGTCCGTCCCGGCAGCATCATCACCGGCAGCAGCGCCAGAAATCGCGACAGCGGCGTACCGGCTGCCTGAGCGCAGCCGGGTATCCCCAGCCCCGCCAGGCCCAGCAGGTATTGTGACGTGTTGTCAGCGCCGCCGGCCTTAAAGGTGGCCGGGTACGAATACTTACGCCAGATGCGGTAATACTGGGTAATCAGCCGGTGACTGAAAATATCCAGAAAATCCTGCGTCGCGTCGTGCCCTTCCCGTCGCTGAGCGATATCGTCGGTGTAGTGGGTCGGCAGCGGCGACTCCACGCCGTACAGCCACATAAAGGTGACGCGCACCGACGGCGGCAGGTGCGGATGTTCCGGGTCTTCCATCCCCCGGATTTCACCGGACGGAAACCCCATCCACGGATGCGGGCGAAAACGCACTGGCTCCTGCCGCACCCGCCAGTCGCTGCCGGGCACCGGCATCTCCGGCAGGCTCTGTTCCAGCAGCTGGCAGAAGCGGTAAAAATTCATATACGGCAGCTGGTGCCGTACCTGCGCCATCAGCCGGGCAGGCGCGGACTGTGATTCTCTTTCCACCGGATACATTTCCCTTCTGGCTGAACAATCAGCGTGAGCTGGTTAAACTGATTCATGTCGGCATACAGGGCGAAAAAACGGTTAAGCAGTTCGCCAAACAGGTGGATATCGCCCTCTCCGGTAAATCCATTACTGTCGAGCGTCACCTCCACGTCCAGCCCGCGCAGCAAAAAACCGTCCTCAAAGCGCTGAATGCGGTGGTGCCTGACATCCTGGATGGCATCGAGGCGACGGTTGTTCAGCTCGTCGTCCCGCCAGTTATAGAGCGAGAGCGTGCCGCGCAGCACCAAAGCGCTGCTCATCATATTGAGAAACCGGGAGCCCAGATGGCTCATCACCCGCCAGTGGAAACGATCCTCCGCAGGCGGATATGCGGGCAGCGTCGGCTTGCAGAGATTACGCACGGTGAGGGGCGTGTCATAGACCTGTTCACAGCGGTCCAGCAGCGTGCTCTGCAACGCCCGGCGCGGTAACTGGCCGTTGGTGCCAGTGATGCGCAGCGAGACTGTCTCCCGCTCCAGCATCCGGTCAGCTTCCCACTGCTGGCCGCCCAGTATCAGCCAGGTATCGTGCATCCCGGTGACGCCCCGCTTCACGCGAGTGTGGTAATATCGTTCCGGCGCGTGACGACGCATCATGCCGCCCTGATGGCGAAAACTGGTGAACGGCACATAGTGCGCTTCGCCGGTACGCCCGGAGCCGTTGACGCTGTCCACCGAGTAAATCTCGGTATGCCCGTCCTGAAGACGTTTCGGGCGCAGCAGGTATTCACTCTCCAGTCCGCTGATGGTCAGCGGGTCGGCTTCCAGGGTGAACAGGTTAATTACCGGCACGCAGTGCAGGCGCAGGCTGCTGTCTGTTACCGGTAAATCGCTCTGCCATACCTGGCTGAACACCACCTCGATATCGAAATACGCCGTACCCGCCGGAAGCGTGATATTTTCCAGCCCGTTAAGATGGACGAACATAAACTTTTCGCGGAAGGTGAAATACTCCAGCAGCAACTGATAACCGCTGAAGGCGCTGTCGCCCTTTGGCCACAGCCGATCTTCCTCAGCAAAACCGCCCGGGGAGAAATAACCGTCCAGTGCGATCCGCTCTGTCTGCCCGGGCAGGCGAATGTACAGCGCCGCCTGGCGTTTTGTCAGCCAGAGGTGCAGGCTGCTGCCCGTCACCCTATCTTCGCCCAGGTACAGCGGCAGATGCCGGAGGTCCGTCTGCGGCCAGTCCGCCTGCGTACTACAGGCAAAACGCACCCGCAGGAGCGAACGCCCGTCAGGCTCCGTGGTCATAATGACCTTTTCCACCGCGAGCGGATTCAGCGTCAGATCCCGGGTGGTGCGGTAGCGGCAGACGGTGTTTTTAGGACCAACCGGGCGGGAGCTGATTTCCAGCCCGGCGGACAACGTTTCCGCCATTTTCATCGCCGGCACATCCGGGGACAGTGCCACCACCGACAGGGACGGGATGGTACGCAGGTAGTGCGGCCACAGCATACTCACCAGACTTTCGGTCAACTCCGGCAGGTCGTCATCTATCTTTTCGCGCAGACGTCCCATGGAGAAGGCGAAGCCCTCAAACAGCCGTTCAACATACGGGTCAGGTGTGCCGGCTTTGTCGAGGTCGAGCATTGCCGCCCGGTCGGGGTGCGTCTGCGCGAACTCTTTCGCCGCCTCGCGCAGGTAGCGCATTTCAGCGTCAAAATAACGCAGGGTTAAATCTTCCATAATTTTCCGGCTATTAATGTACAGGAGGATGGGTGATGAGCCCTAATACACGCAGTGTTATAGGGAAAAATACAATATCCGCAACGGCCGTGAAGGGTGTTAACACGATGTTTGTTGCCAGTCGCAGAGGATGAAAGTGAGTTGAGTCTTCTGTAGAATAAAATTCCACATTATGTTTTTTAACCAATTTCTCGCTATTATTAAACAGACTGTCGTTCTTATCTCTGGGAATAATTACCCCTTCGAGGCGTATTTGCTTAATATACCTTCCACCCTCATTCCAGAACCCCATTTTTTTAAGGTCATCAATATCCTGAGCGGTAAGGTTGCTGTCGCTTTTATTAACCTGCAGTACAAGCGCATCGGAAAAATGCATGACAAGATCATTTCCACGCGGCATATCCAGTTTTAGCCTTAAACCATCAAATTTCACATAACCGGTAACCAGCGCTACCTGTGTGGATAATTTATCCAGGGCAAGTAACTCTTTCGCGCCTTTCGTTAGTATATAGATGTTTTTTTCACCCTTGAAAGCGACACCATCCCGAGGTATTTCTACCCTGACCTGTGTCTTTCCCTGAATAGCCGAAGCAGAGAGATTTTCATAATAAAACGCAGCGGTAACCTCGTCTGAAATCAAAGTACGTTCTTTTATCTTTGTGTCAGCAACTCTGTTTTCTCCCCAAAGAATTGCTGTACAGCCTGAAAGCTGAATAAATATAACCGACAATATTATTTTCATAATCAAATGCATGATTGTTGTATATCCCTGATAATGATTTTTTTGTTACGTTTGTTTAATTATCCGCACTACACGGTGGCTCTGGCAGCGTCAGTTGCAATCAGCCCCGCCAGCAGATGTTCCATCTCCGGATTCAGGCGTGTTTTATCTGTATCATTACGTCCGGCCCTTCATACGGAGCAGCTTCAGGCGGTAGGCTTTGACCTCAAACAGCAGTTCTGGCGCCCACTGCGTGAGCGTGATGGCGCGGCCTGGCAGGCTGTAATCAGTGTGTGAACGGATGCCATCAGTACGTTTCCTCTGTGGGGTCGGTGTCATCGGTCAGGGGGTCAGCGGCGGGCTCGCTGACGGTGAATATCTGCAACGGCAGGCTGAAGTTTCGCAGCTTCAGCAGGGCCAGCGGGCCCTCCCCCGCCTCGGTACGCAGGGTGTAGTTCAGCGGTCTGCCATCCTGCGCCTGCCACGTGAGACTGTAACTGCTGCCCGTGCCGGGATACGCGCTGACTGACGCCTTGTCCAGCAGCCTTATCCAGCCCCACGCCCCGGACATATCCGCATACTGCCGGGTGCCGGCCTGGGTGCTTATCCAGCTTAATGCCGCACCCGGCGCTTCGGTGTCCGCAGGCCAGATAAAACGCTTCCAGGCGGGCATCTGGTTCATATAAGTCAGCTTCTGGCTGTCGATAACCAGCCGCGTCTCCATGATGCCATCCGCCGTTCCCGGGCGCAGTTCAAAGGACAACCCCGCCTCCCCGCGGGTGAACACCACATCGGAAATATGGCTCAGGGTATCAACCGCCCTGAGGAAGGCCGGATTGAAGGTCAGCCCCTGAGCGTTGATGCTGTCCGGCACCCAGTGACTCCCCTCCCTGTGCAGCACGCCGTTAAGACGGGTCTGGAGAAAACGGGTGATACGTCCGGAATCAGCGTTGAGGTATCTGGCCAGCAACGGCAGTGAGACCTCGCTGCTGACATCCTTAAACGGATACCGCCCGCCAAAGGCGTTGTTCCAGTCATCCACCACGGCGGTCTGCCACTGTGCATTCAGGCTTTCAGCCGCCGGAGTCAGTACCTGCTGCCAGGCCTGCTCCATAGGCCGCACAAACATCGTCTGCCCGAAACCACTCCATTCCTGCCCGAGTCCCGCTGCCACCAGACTGCCGTAGTCGCGGGTCTCGGTTAAATCCACCGCCTTACCCTGAAACACCGTCTGCGCAAGCAGCCGGGTCATGGCCTGCGGGTCAGCGGCGTTGGTCACCTGCTGTAGCCGCAGGCGCACCTGGGTGACGCGGGTCAGAAACGTCTGGAGGCTCAGGTCGGTATTTCCGCCGCCTTTCTGCTGGCTGTTAATGAGCGCCAGTACCGGGCCGAAGGTCGCCTCCAGCGGGCCGCGCGAGCCGCCGCTCTGGTCAATGGCCGGCTGTTTATCGCCACCGAGCAGATTCTTCGCAGATTTCACCAGCGAATCCGAAATGGCTTCGCCTGTCTGCCCGGTGCGGCCCTGAACATTCAGGGTGTTCATCAGCGCCACCAAAGGTGACTGACGCACATCGGCCATTAGGGTGAGCTGGTCAATGGCGTCGGACAGGGTCACTGCCCGTTGCCAGCGCAGACTGTTGAGAAAATCGAGCCAGGCGGTACTGAAGTCGGCAAAGTAACGTGCGGTGAGCCGCTGCTTCAGGTCTTCCGGTGGGGTCTGCTGCGTGGCGGGCTGTCTGCTGTCGCTCAGCACCCAGTCCATCTCCTCGCGACGTTCATTCACCACCTTATCAATGGCAGGCTGTACCGCCTCCTCCCACGCCTGACGGGTGAACATTCCCGGCACAATTTCATCCGTGGTGAACAGGCGCGGGGCGTCGGTATCGCCGGTCATGTCCTCCAGGCGCATATCGGCATACTGGTTCGCCACCTGTGCGAGCATTTTCTGATAGAGGGTGGATTCGCTGTTGCGCACCCCCATCTGGCGAACCAGCAGCGTGCGCGTCTGGCTGACCAGCATATCGTCAGCATGAAGACGCCACTGGGGGTGTGACGCCAGGCTCGCGGCATAAAAGGCGTACAGTACCGGGCCGCTGCCCTGCCAGAGGCCGTTCGCCACACCCGCACGCTGCGGCCAGTCGCGCATCAGCGTGGTGGAAAACCAGGCCGCATCCATTTTCTCCGGCCGCGAGAGCATCAGGTACAGCCTGAGCTGGTCGTAAACCGGTTTTGCCATGCGCTCACGTAACGGACTATCCGGTGGCTGCTGTACAAAGGCCTGTATCCGCGTTCACCGGACGGCCGACAAACTCCACCTCATCGCCCTGCGTAAGCTCCGCTTCCTGCTGCACCTCCGGGCGTTCATCCGACTGCGCATCCAGAAGTCCACGCAGGCGCTCAAGCTGGCTCTGCGCCAGCGTCAGCAGCGGCCACAGGCCGTCACAGCGCAGCAGTTTCGGTTTTTCCACCAGAGCCATCAGGAGGTGAATGCTGCGGATGTGCTCTTCCCCCGACAGCGAGGCGTGCAGCCAGGCGTCCTGCATCAGTGACTGCACGCCCTCCGAAAGCTGCGGACGGCTGCGCACTGACCGTGGCAGGCTGTCCAGAAAACCCAGCATATCCTGCCATATCGTATCCATATCCCATTCGTAGCGCCGCGCCAGCACCGTCAGGTCGCCCTCACCCTGCTCCAGCAGTTTCAGCAGCCAGTGCTCAGGCAGTATTTCCGCATGGGCGCGGGTCTGGCACAGGGAAGCGGCCCCTTCCATCGCGCGGGCACAGTAAGGGTTAAGACGGCGTAACAGGATGGCTGGATTTTCCATGAGACTCTCTCTTTATCAGTTCCGGACACGCTACCGCCCGTCGCTGTTCCCTGTTATTCAGGAACCCAAAGCGCATCAGGTCGGGCAGGCAGATTGTGTTTTTCTTTGCACAGCGTCCGTGCATACAGACGCTGTGCAAAAAATTGCGGACAGGGCCCTGTCCGCATGCGACTTACGCAGTGGCGCGTTCGTTCCAGGAATCGGAATGAATGATGTTGCCGTCCTTGTAGGTCCAGGTGATTTTTTCGTAACGCAGTTCAATCTGCTCGAGGTGGTTGTGCTTCTCGAAAGCAGGATCCTTGATGTCATGCATCTTCGGATTCACTTTCACCAGCTTCACGTTCTCAAGCTTCGTGTTGAAGTACTCCACTTCCTGGCCTGCGTCATTGATTCTGTACCATTTGAACTCGGCCGATTTCAGGGTCTGGCCGGTCGTCACCGCCTTGTACAGGTACGGGCTGGAGGAGTCGATTTCCTTGGTGAACAGGAAAGGCGTGTGGATACGGGTGCCGGTCAGCTTGCCGGTATTGTTATCGGTCGGGATGTACAGGTTATGCTCCTGGGCCACCACCTCGATACTGCCTTCACGATCCTGAACGTCCACAGACCCTTTGATGTCCGCGCCGCCGTCGTCCTTCAGCCACAGATAGACTGGAATTGCCATGTTAATTACTCCGTTACATTGTTATCAGCGCCATCATCCTGCGATGACGCATGGGTCGTGCCCGGCGCCTGGCAGGCATTCGCCTGCGGTACCAGACTGATTTCGACACGGCGGTTCAGCGCCCGGCCTTCAGCCGTGTCGTTGGTGGCGACAGGACGGCTTTCACCATAGCCCTGCACCGCAAAACAGCTCTCCGGCACGTCGCCGGTATCCCGCATCCAGTCGCGGACCGACTCCGCACGCTTCAGGGACAGCACCTGGTTGAACGGGTCATCCCCGGTGCTGTCGGTATGGCCCGCCACCACAATCAGCCAGCCGGGCTTCGCCTTGATCCCCACCAGTGAGTTCACCAGCAGCTTCGTTGAGGCGGGTTTAAGCGCCCACTTTCCGGTATCGAACAGCGACATGCTGTCGAGGCGGACAGTCTGCGGCCCCTGCACGATTTTCTTAATCACCGGACGAAGTGGCGGCGGTGGCGTCCAGCTATTAATGGCGGCTTCTACCGGCGGGATCAGACGCATGCCCTGATACAGGCCGAGCCCGTAACGCAGTGGCTCGCCACGCCGCAGCCAGTCGTCCAGCAGGCGGCTGTCTGCCCGCAAACGCTGCTGCGCCTGCTGCTTCGGCTCAGGTGGCGTGCCGCTGAGACGGTGGTATACGGCAAGGTGGTCGCCCACGCTGCGCACCAGCCGCTGGTTGTTGATAAAGGAAGCCAGCATCGCCAGCGCAAGGAAGACAAAGCTGATACCCCCGGCCAGCCGCATATTCTGCATCCGGCGGCTGATGCCGTGGCGACGCGGCAGGTACGGCAGCAATACCTCCGGCAGCGGCAGTAAATCCGGTGCAAAGACAGGTTTCGGGCAAAGCGTGGTGATACCGGCTATCTGCTGCTGCCAGAGGTTATCCTCTGTTGCGGCGATCGGTGTCAGACAGATACCTGCCGCGCAGAGATTCAGCTGCGGAAGCTCACCCTGTCTGGCGCTGAGTGGCCGGGTGAGGTGGTGCGCCATCAGCGCCAGTATGCTGTCCAGCCACAGCGTGTCATAAAGGCGTGAGGCGCGGCTGCCGCTCTCCCACTGCCAGTCCGTCACCGGCAGGGCGACATGTCCGTTCTGCCGCACCCGCACGCCCGGTAACTCCGGTGTGACGGTAAACCACTGCGCCTCTTCTTTAGAGTGAAGGTCAGGTGGCGACACCCAGGCCACGCTCCATACCGGCGGAACACCGTTCAGCCAGTTCCGGCACTGCGTAATACTGCGTCGCCAGCCACGGAGCGTCTGCGCCAGTGCCTCTTCCGACGTCTGCTGTTCCGGTATCAGCGCCAGCAATACCGAGACCTGCGACACCAGCGCCGGACGGACAGCCGCCAGATGCTGCGCCAGCAGCGGCAGCTGTTCTGCGTTTTGCGCGTGTATGTACCAGCCCTGACGGGTTTCACGATAAACGGTATCGGGAGGGAACAGGCTGGTCGTATCGCCGCAGGCCAGCACCACCGCACCCTGAAAATCTTCCGGGGGCAGGACATGCTCCGTTACCGGTATGACGAACTGGCGACGCCGCCACCGATGCCATAGCGCCGCGCCGCAGACCAGCAGAATACAGATGCTAAGCACAGAACGGCTGACGGTGGAAAGCGGCCAGAAACCCACGACCAGCCACAGGGCAAGGACAGCAGCAAACAGTGTGAGTAGCGTTCGGGTGAGTTGACGCATCCGTTATCCCTGCCCCGCAATCTGCGCCACCATCTGCGACAGCACAGAGGAGAAGGTGAACCACAGCGCCGCCAGCACCACCACGCCCGCCGCCCAGCCCAGCCAGTACATCCGGCGTCCGCTGCGCAGGCGGGATGCCCTGACCACCACAGGCGTTTCCTGGGTCAGCGCAAACGGCGGTACGCGCTCACTGAGCGCGCGCACCACATCCTCACGCCGCTCATCATCCTGCGTGCGGTACTGGCCGGTGAAGCCCAGTTGCAGAGTGCGGTACAGACAGGTCAGCACTGCCACATCCGGCGCAGGTTCGCGCAGGGCCGTACGGATACGCTCCCATAGCTCTTCTCCTGCATTCAGGGTACGGAAAAACCGCGCCTGAAGTGGGTCTTTTCGCCACTGGCGGTAACCGTCATCCTGTTTATCCCGGTTCAGCACGCTCTCATCCATCAGGGCGCAGTACGCATACAGCATATGTTCGCAGGACGTGGTGCTGAACCCGGCTTTGTTCAGTGATTCACGCGCGGCGTTCACCCACCGGCAGGCCCGTCGGTACAGCGCTTCGCCGTCCTTTACCTCCTGGCCGCTGCGCAACTGCCTGACCATCAGCCAGCCCGGATAAAACGTTTTGTTTATCAGGTCAATGTCGGCATCGTTCATGAGCGCAGCACCGCAAACAGTTCAAGTTTCACCTCACCGAGGGAGCCCGGCGTATAGAAGGTACAGTTCCCGGCTTCCAGCATGGCACGAGCAGCATCGGTGGACAGATCCAGCGCGAAATACTGATTTTCCAGGCGCAGCGGGATGGCCGCCGGAACGTGACTCAGCGGTTTAATCACCATCCCGCTCAGGGCGATATTCACCACCTCAGAGACATCATCGTGGCTGCCCGCCTTGCACAGTTGCGGGAAGCGCGTCTGGAGTTCGTGGTTTGGCATGGCGGAGCGCACGGAGAGATAGAAATCGGCCCCTTCACGCAGCCTCGCGTCGTGCAGCTTCCCGCGCCAGATTTCCCGGTCTTCGCCCTGTTTCAGTTCAATAGCGATCACGCGCGACGGCAGACTGGCTTCAAGGAGACTATCAAGCAGGGTAAACAGCGGCGGGAACACCGTTTCCGGCGCGTCATGCCGATAGGGGGGAATGGCGTCCACATCATGTTCAAGCGAAAAGGTCAGCAGGCTGCCGGCAAGGCGGGCCAGCTCGCGGTACAGCAGTTCCGGATGGCGGGACGGCGCCTGGTGCAGCTCCGTCAGTACCGGCTCAACGCTGTTGAGGGCGTTCAGCAACCAGAACAGCGATACATCGGCCACCGCGAAGTCCGCCATCCGCTCGTTGCTTTCACGGCGCATTGCCATCAGGCGCTTACGCCGGGCCGCAAGGCGGTGCAGCAAATCACTCAGTTCGCTGAGCAGTAGCGGGCTGGCAGATAAAGAGAGCAGCGGCGGAATAAAGCTCCGCTCCAGTACCCACTGCCCCTGCGCGTTTCGCATCAGTCTCGCCACCGGGCAGGTAAGCCAGGCGCTGTTTTCCTGAGTCGACAGCCGCAGCGTCAGGGCATGACGAAGTACCGTCAGTTCACTGCGCTCATGCCCGGCCAGTTCCTGCACCGTCACCCGTTCAGACTGCCAGCGGCGCGGACGGGCACTGTCCTGCCCGTCATCCAGATTACCGCCGTTGGCGCTGAGGAGTGGCAGACACAGCAGCACTTCAACTGCATCACTCCCCGCCGCTGATAAATCACAGACCGGCGGCAGGTTATCCGCCAGATCTGTGTCCACCAGTGTACCATCCGCAAAGCGCACGCAAAGCCGGGTGGCATTCAGCCGTGAAAGGGCCAGAGCGCCTTCGTCGAACTCCGCACACAGCACACCCCACGGGTGCGCCAGCGCCATCCGGGCCACGGTGTCGGCCACATGTGCATCCCAGCGGGCCTGCTGCTGGAACTGCTGCGGGGCCAGGAAGGCCCCGTCTTCCCATAACGGACGATAAATTTTCATCCCTGCTACCGCCTTACGCTTTCGCTTTCGGCATCTGGCTCACCAGAGACAGGTTCACATCCATGCCTTCCACCTGGAAGTGCGGCACCGCAAACAGCTTCACGCGGAAGAAACCCGGGTTGTCTTCGATATCTTCCACCACCACTTTCGCGTCACGCAGCGGATGAGAAGCCTGCAACTCATCGCCCGGATCGGTCATTTCCGTCACCAGACTACGCACCCAGGTATTCAGCTCCAGTTCCAGCAGACGGCGGTCCTTGGTGGTGCCGATGTTCTCGCGCTGGATGAGCTTCAGGTAGTGCGCAATACGCGACAGCAGGAAGATGTACGGCAGACGGGCGTTGATGCGGCTGTTGGCCGTGGCATCTGCGGTGTCGTACAACGCCGGTTTCTGCGCGGAGTTCGCCGAGAAGAAGCAGGCATAGTCGCGGTTTTTGTAATACGAGAGCGGGATAAAGCCGAGGTTGGCAAACTCAAACTCGCGGGTCTCCGGGATCATCACCTCAGACGGAATTTTCACCTGGTTGCCGGTGCCCAGATCGTACAGATGAATAGGCAGATCTTTCACCGCCCCGCCCGCCTGCGGGCCACGGATCTGCACGCACCAGCCGTTATTGATGAAGCTCTTCACCATGTTTGACGCGAAGGAGAACGACGCGCTGGTCCACAGGTATTTCTCGTGATCCGGGCCTTTCACCTGCTCAACGTAGTTAAAGCTGCGTACAGGTACGGTGTCCGGGCCATACGGCAGACGCCCCAGCACGCGCGGCATCACGAGGCCGATGTAGCGGGCGTCGTCGGTGTCGCGGAAGGATTTCCACTTAATGTACTCGGCGCGGTCGAAGTAGTTGCCGATATCCTTAATTGCAGCGACCTCTTCCATCGAGTCTTTCAGGAAGAATTTCGGACCGACAGAGCCAATAAACGGCATATGTGCGGCAGCTGATACTTTAGAGATGTTGCGCAGCAGCGCCACATCCTGCGGGCTGGCGTCAAATTCATAGGATGAAATCACGGAACCAATCGGCTCGCCGCCCGGGGTGTCGTATTCGGCGGTATAGGTGTGCCAGTAGAGGCCGCTCTGAATAAGTTCCGGCGCGTCTTCAAAGTCCTGACGCAGATCTTCTTTCGACACATCCAGAATTTCTGGTTTTCACATTCTGGCGGTAGTCGGTGCTGTCCACCAGCTGCTTCAGGCCGCGCCACAGGGACTCCACCTTCTGGAACTCCTGGTGATGCATTACGGCATCCAGCT
>NZ_JBMKHN010000021.1:0-50114 GCF_049238425.1 Enterobacter cloacae complex sp. IR5401
TATGGTGATCCCCTGGGCGAAATGCGCCTGGTAAGCAGAGTTTTTGAAATGTAAGGCCTTTGAATAAGACAAAAGGCTGCCTCATCGCTAACTTTGCAACAGTGCCGCAAAAAGTCAGTAAAGGACTCACAGTTGGTTCAGTCATTACAGGAAGCACGTTTTTACATGGTCCCCCTGTTTTGGCACTCGGTTTTACCAAGCTGTTTAAAAAATCAAAAAAAGTAGACGAAACCAATATTCAATTGGCCAATAGCTGGATTGGTGTAAACAACCACCTGATTGAAAAGGTGCTGCCAAACCTAAAGTGGGATATGGGTATAGGAAGTTCAACCGCCCTTTTTGGCGAGTCTGGCGGGTAGGAAGCGGCCGCGCAAGCGCCGCTTTGGGCACAGATCGGGCACAGATCGGGGGTTCATGCGTGGGTTTTCGACATCGCGGGGCCACGCAGCGGCTCAGTGCGTAGCCATTTCTCACCGAATCCCGGCACAGGGCCGAGCGCAGCCCTGCGGGGTCGTGGCCGCATCGGATCGGACTCTGGCTTGGCTGCCGGCTGTGTGGCCGGCGCCTCATCACGCGGCGGGCGGCGGGGCGCGCGCTGCGGGCCGGTAGTGCGCTTGCTCCAGCGCGCCGTGTTTCTCGAAGTGGGCGAGGATGGCGCGAATGGCCTTGGGGTCTTCGATGCTGGCGACGATCCGCACCGCGCCGCCGCAGTGGGCGCAGGTGGTGATGTCGATGGAAAAGACCCGCTTGAGCCGTTGCGCCCAGCTCATCGCACGGCGCTTCTGCTCGGGGCTGCGCGGCTCGTCGTGGGCGCTGACGTCCACTGGCGCCGCATCGCCCGCAGGCCGCCTGCCGCGCCCCGAGGGCGTCAGCTGCGCGCGCAGGTTTGCATTCGGGGCGAATACGCCGTGGAAGCGGGTGAGATGCGCGCGTGGCGGCGGGACCAGTGCCGCCAGCTTGGCGATGAAGTCCACCGCATCCCATTCGACATGCGTGGTGCCATTGCGCCACGGCGTCTTGAGCTGGTAACGCACCCTGCCCTGTGGCGAGATCGATAGCCGCTGCTCGCTGATCGCCGGGCGCGTGATGTAGCGGCACAGCTTTTCGAGCTTGTGGCTTTCGTGTGCTTCCGCGGCCACGCCGGCATGCAGCGAGAAGCCGCCGACCTTGCCGGCGTCGCCCTCCAGCGGACCGGCGTCGCCAGGCAGCGTTTGCAGCGTGACGACCTTGCGGCCAGCGTCGCGACCGGTGGCGATGCGGTAGGTCATCGAACTCATCCGCAGCCCATCCATGCCGTCGTCGCTACCCGCGCTGTCGGACAGGAACACGGATTCGTCTTCGCCTTCGAGCCAGCCGCGGCGCGACAGGTGCCGGCACACGCGATGCGCGATGGTGTTGGCCAGTTCCGTCAGTTGCGCCGATGTGGGCGCACGGGTGCGGTGCAGGCGCGGCTTGCGCTGCGGACGCTCGGTGGTGTCCTCGTACACGCCGTCGAGCCACAGCATGTGGAAGTGGATGTTGAGATTCAGCGCGCTGCCGAAGCGCTGGATCAGGGTCACCACGCCGCATTGCGCCGTATCCCGCGGCACGCCGGCCTGATCGGCAAGCCAACCGGCGATCACACGATGCACGATGCCCAGCACCGGGCCGATCGCCTCAGGCTTGCTGGCGAACAGGAAGCGCAACGGGTACGGGAAACTCAGCACCCATTGCCGCACCGGCCGCGGGCCGAACACCTCGTCCACCAGATGCCGCGCCGACTCGGCCATGCGCCGTGCGCCGCAGCTCGGGCACAGCCCGCGCTTCTTGCAGGAATACGCCACCAGCCTCTCGGCACGACAGTGCTCGCAGACCACGCGCAGGAAGCCGTGCTCGAGCACGCCGCAGCGCAGGTAGGTCTCGAACTCCTCGCGCACATACTCGGGCAGCGGGCGGTCTTCGGCCTCAAGACGCGCGATGAAGTCCGGGTAGTGCGCCTGCACTAGCGCGTACAGCAGCGTGCGCTCGGGCAGGTGGCGCGCGTAACGCGCAGCGGCGTGGGCGGCCGGCAGTGGCGCGCACACCTCGGCCTGCCGCCGGGGTGCGGTCAGGCGCGGCACGCAGCGCTCCGTTGCAGGGACGGCTGCTCAGGGTTGCGCCCGCGAGCACGCGTTCATATCGGCGTTTTCTGATCTTCGCGTCAGACATTGCCGCGGGGCGGGTAGGAAGTCTCCCGCCTCGGACGCCAGAACGCACAAAGCCCGGCACGAGGCCGGGCTTTGTGGTCTTGCTTGATGGATCGCGGGGCTTAGAAATCCATGCCGCCCATGCCGCCCATGCCGCCGCCGGCCGGCATCGCCGGCTCGTCCTTCTTCGGGGCCTCGGCCACCATCGCTTCGGTGGTGATCATCAGGCCCGCGATCGACGCGGCGTTCTGCAGCGCGGTGCGGGTGACCTTGGTCGGGTCCAGGATGCCGAACTCGATCATGTCGCCGAACTCGCCGTTGGCGGCGTTGTAGCCGAACGCACCCGAACCTTCGACCACGCGGTTGAGGATGACCGACGGCTCATCGCCGGCATTGGTCACGATCTCGCGCAGCGGGGCTTCCATCGCGCGCAGGGCGATCTGGATGCCGTGGTTCTGGTCTTCGTTCACGCCCTTGATGCCGGCGATCGCCGCCTTGGCACGGATCAGGGCGACGCCGCCGCCCGGGACGATGCCTTCCTCGACGGCCGCACGGGTCGCGTGCAGGGCGTCTTCGACGCGCGCCTTCTTTTCCTTCATCTCGACTTCGGTGGCGGCACCGACCTTGATCACCGCAACGCCGCCGGCCAGCTTGGCCACGCGCTCCTGCAGCTTCTCGCGGTCGTAGTCGGAGGAGGTCTCCTCGATCTGCGCCTTGATCTGCTTGATGCGCGCCTCGATGCCCGCGCCTTCGCCGGCGCCATCGATGATGGTGGTGTTTTCCTTCGACACCTGGATCTTCTTGGCGCGGCCGAGGTCCTTGATGGTGGCCTTCTCCAGCGACAGGCCGACTTCCTCGGAAATCACCACGCCGCCGGTCAGGATCGCCATGTCTTCCAGCATCGCCTTGCGACGGTCGCCGAAGCCCGGGGCCTTCACCGCGCAGACCTTGACGATGCCGCGGATGGTGTTGACCACCAGGGTCGCCAGCGCTTCGCCTTCGACTTCCTCCGCCACGATCAGCAGCGGCTTGCCGGCCTTGGCCACGCCCTCGAGGACGGGCAGCAGGTCGCGCACGTTGGAGATCTTCTTGTCGTACAGCAGGATGAAGGGATCATCCAGGTCGGCCGACATCGACTGCTGGTTGTTGACGAAGTACGGGCTCAGGTAGCCGCGGTCGAACTGCATGCCCTCGACCACGTCGAGTTCGTTGTCCAGGCCGCTGCCTTCCTCGACCGTGATCACGCCTTCCTTGCCGACCTTGTCCATCGCCTGCGCGATCAGGTCGCCGATGTTGGCATCCGAGTTCGCGGAGATCGCGCCGACCTGGGCGATTTCCTTGCTGGTCGACGACGGCTTGGACAGCGACTTCAGTTCGCCGACCGCGGCCTTCACCGCCTGGTCGATGCCGCGCTTCAGGTCCATCGGGTTCATGCCGGCGGCGACCGCCTTCATGCCCTCGCGGATGAACGCCTGCGCCAGCACGGTGGCGGTGGTGGTGCCGTCGCCGGCGTTGTCGGAGGTCTTGGAAGCGACTTCCTTCACCATCTGCGCGCCCATGTTCTCGAACGCGTCAGCCAGTTCGATTTCCTTGGCGACGGAGACGCCGTCCTTGGTGATGGTCGGCGCGCCGTAGCTCTTCTGCAGCACGACGTTGCGGCCCTTCGGGCCGAGGGTCGCCTTCACGGCGTTGGCGAGCACGTTGACGCCGCGCACCATCTTGGAGCGCGCGTCTTCGCCGAAACGAATGTCCTTGGCAGCCATTGCGAATTACCTCGAAAAATTATTCGGATGAGAAATGTGTGGGAGCGACGCGCGATCAGCCGAGGATCGCGAACAGGTCGTCTTCCTTCACCACCAGCAGCTCGACGCCGTCCAGCTTCACTTCGGTGCCGCTGTACTTGCCGAACAGCACCTTGTCGCCGACCTTGACCTGCGGCGCGCGGACCTGGCCGTTGTCCAGCACCTTGCCGGTGCCGACGGCGACGACTTCGCCCTTGATCGGCTTCTCGGTGGCCGAATCCGGGATCACGATCCCGCCGGCGGACAGCTTCTCTTCTTCCATGCGCTTGATGACCACGCGGTCGTGCAGCGGCTTGATATTGGACATGGCAACCTCGGTAAATGGTTGATTGACGTGGAAAAACCCGGCGATTTTAGCAGTCGCGCGAAGCGAGTGCCAAACCGCGGACAACAGAACCGGGCGAACCCGGCATGCCACCGAGATGGGGCGGGCCCGCCGACTTTCAAGGGCCGCACGCGGATGTCCGCCAGGCCCGCCGGATCGGGGCAGCCGCTACCCTATGCCGGTGAGCGCCCTGATCTGCTTCTGCACCTGTCCCGACGCCGACAGCGCCGAGCGCATCGCCACCGCGCTGGTGGCCGAGCGCCTGGCCGCCTGCGTCAACCTCCTGCCCGGCCTGCGTTCGGTCTATCGCTGGCAACGCAAGGTCGAGGCCGCGGCCGAGGTCCTGCTGCTGGTCAAGACCAGTGCCGAGGCCTACCCCGCCCTGCAGGAACGCCTGCGCCAACTGCATCCCTACGAACTCCCGGAGCTGCTCGCGGTCGAAGCCGCGTCCGGCCTGCCCGAATACCTGCAATGGCTGGCCGCCGAGAGCCGACCGGTAAACTGAGCCAATGACCGCATCCACGATCCGCCTGCGCCGCTGGCTGGCCGGGCTCGCCCTGCTGCTTGCGCTGCCCGCGACCTCGGCCGTCGCCCAGGACTTCGAACTGCCGCCGGTCGACGAGGTCTTCGTCCTGTCCGCGCAGGCCACCGCGCCGGACCGCATCGAGGTGCGCTGGCGGATCGCCGACGGCTATTACCTGTACCGGCACCGCACCTCGGTCAAGGCCGATGCCGCCTTCACCGGCGCGACCATGGCGCTGCCGAAGGGCAAGGCCTACCGCGACGAATTCTTCGGCGACGTCGAAACCTACCGCAAGGAATTGCTCGGCACCCTCACCGGCACGCCCGCGGCCGGCGCGAGCGCGACCACCCTGACCGTGAAGTACCAGGGCTGCGCCGATGCCGGCGTGTGCTACCCGCCGCAGACCCGCACCCTGAAGGTCGCGTTGCCGGGCGAAGCGGGCGCTGGCGGCTTCGGCTGTAAGGCGCGCGGGCTGCATGATTATGTCGTCAAGAACGGCTCTGCCGATCATCCCAACGCCGAGGTGAAATTCGCACTGGGTGATGTGGTCAACACCATGATCGGCTGCACTAATGGTGAAACGATCATGCTGTGCCACGACACCTCGCTGCCGCGCCCCTATTCTCTCGGCTTTCGGGTGCAAGGCACCGAGGGGCTGTGGATGGACGTCAACAAGTCGATCTATCTGGAGGGCAAGAGCCCACAGCCGCACCGCTGGGAGCCTGCCGAGGGCTGGTTTGCGAAATACGATCACCCGCTATGGAAACGCTACGCCGATCTGGCGGCAGGGGCCGGGCATGGCGGGATGGACTGGTTCGTGATCCACGCTTTTGTCGAGGCGCTGAAGGCCAAGGCCCCGATGCCAATCGACATTTACGACGCGCTGGCCTGGAGCGCGATCACGCCTCTGTCGGAACAATCGATTGCTGAGGGCAATCGCACGTTAGATTTTCCCGACTTCACCCGAGGGCAGTGGCGCACCCGCAAGCCGATCTTTGCGCTGAACGACGCCTATTGATCGACGCGATTTAGGCCAAGCGCACCGCAAAGGCGAAATTGGTAATCTTGTCGGTATCCTTGACGCCCGGCGCGCTTTCGACGCCGCTGGAGGTATCGACCAGCGGCGCTCCGGTGCGCGCAATCGCCTCGGCAACATTCGTCGGATTTAGCCCGCCTGCCAGCCCCCACGGCAAGGCACCGCGATATCCGGCCAGCAGCGACCAGTCGAACGCCAACCCCATGCCGCCGGGCAGCGCGCCTTTGGGGGTCTTGGCGTCGAACAAGATCAAGTCCGCCGCCCCGGCATAGGCTGCGGCGCGTGCGACATCGCTGGCGCTGGCGACGGGCAGCGCCTTCCACACCGGCTTGCCAAACCGCGCGCGCAACTGGGCCACGCGTTCGGGCGATTCCGAACCGTGCAGCTGCAGCGCGTTCAGCTTGGCTGCCACCAGTGCGTCGGCGATGACAGCATCATCCGCATCGACGAACAAACCGACCATGGCGATCTGGCCAGCTGCGCGCGATGTCAAAGCGCCCGCGACATTCGACGTAACCGCACGGGGCGACGCTGGATAGAACACCAACCCGGCATAGTCCGCCCGCGCCGCGATGGTCGCATCGAGCGCCTCGGGTGTGCTGATCCCGCAAATCTTGATTTTCGCGGGCATGCGGTCAGTCGGGGTTCTGGATCAGCCGCACCAGCGTGCAGTCGGGATCGATCAGGTAGCCGATCCTCAGGCCGCTCGCCTCCAGTTGCGGAGCTTTGAAGCGCGGCCAGCCGGTGCTTTTTTCCTCGGCTCCCGCCGCGTTCACCAATGCCACCATGGCATCGAGATCATCCAACCGCAGGCAACAGCCGAACGAGCTCGTAGCTGGGTCGAGGTCAGGATAGGGGAAGAATTCGAGCTGCAAACCGCCGCGCTGCAGGATCATCCAGCCGCGATCCTTCCAACTCGTCGCAAAGCCCAGCTTCGCATAAAACGCCTCTGTCACATCGAAATCGCGCGATGGCAGATTGGGGGTGACGTGGTCAGCCATGGCTCAGCGCAGCTTGTCGGCCATGCGGGCCGTATGAGTGATTGCGGCGCGGCTATCGGGGGCGGAATGGCTCATCACGATCATGCTGGCCTTGGGGAACGCCGCACCAAACGCGCGCGCTGACGCGGCGTAGTGCTCAGTGTCGGCATCACCGAGATTGCCGAGCGACTTGGCCTTGCTGTCCTTGATCAGGCAGCCACCAAAAGCGATGTCGGTGCCGTCGATCCCAACGGTGATATTGTCACTGGTGTGGCCGGGGCCGGGGTAAAATACCTTGAGCGGGCCAAAGTTGGGCGCGGTTGCTGGTTCGACCCAGCCATTGGCGGCGAAAGTCAGGCTGTGTTGCGCCGCAACCATCCCCTCTTGCGGGGCAAGCTGGTTCGACAACGCATTGGCATAAGTCGCAATCCCCGCCGCATGCAGCGCGTCCATACCGCCCATCTTGTCCTGATGCGCGTGAGTCACCACCGCCAGCGCGACCGGCAGGTTGATCTCCTGCTTGATCCAGTTGAGGATCTGGGCGGTCTGGTCATCGGTCCAGGCGGTATCGACCACCAGCACGCGGCCGCCATCCCTGACGATCAAACCGTTGGAAGCGACTGCCCCGAAACCCGGCATGTCGAGATAGGAAGTGTGCTGCCAGACATTCGGTGCGAGCTGGCGGAAAACCAGATCGCCAAACCGTTGGTCGCCAGTTTCCATTTGCTGGCCAATCGTCGGGCGGATTTCACCGGGCATGCACCCGCTCAGCATCAATGCAGCGGCTAATGCGGTGCTCAGCTTCGCGACCGGGTGCATAATATTGGGCAATTCCATCAAGTTTTCCTTTTATTCAGCATTAAAAACCCCGCAAATGCGAGGCCTAGTAAATAGATGATCTTAATTTGGTTCACTGTAGCAAAAATATGGGGCGAATTCAAACATGAGGTGCGACAGTTTCAAAAGCCATATGATAATCAACAAGCTGAGCAAATTTCTCTAATGGTGTAAGCCAATCTAACGCCTTTCTAGGACGAGTATTCAGTGACATGGCAACTTGATTTAAATAATGCTGATCTGCCTGATTTAAATCAATCCCTTTAGGGAAGGTGCGAATAAGCGGGGAAATTCTTCTCGGCTGACTCAGTCATTTCATTTCTTCATGTTTGAGCCGATTTTTTCTCTCGTAAATGCCTTGAATCAGCCTATTTAGACCGTTTCTTCGCCATTTAAGGCGTTATCCCCAGTTTTTAGTGAGATCTCTCCCACTGACGTATCATTTGGTCCGCCCGAAACAGGTTGGCCAGCGTGAATAACATCGCCAGTTGGTTATCGTTTTTCAGCAACCCCTTGTATCTGGCTTTCACGAAGCCGAACTGTCGCTTGATGATGCGAAATGGGTGCTCCACCTTGGCCCGGATGCTGGCTTTCATGTATTCGATGTTGATGGCCGTTTTGTTCTTGCGTGGATGCTGTTTCAAGGTTCTTACCTTGCCGGGGCGCTCGGCGATCAGCCAGTCCACATCCACCTCGGCCAGCTCCTCGCGCTGTGGCGCCCCTTGGTAGCCGGCATCGGCTGAGACAAATTGCTCCTCTCCATGCAGCAGATTACCCAGCTGATTGAGGTCATGCTCGTTGGCCGCGGTGGTGACTAGGCTGTGGGTCAGGCCACTCTTGGCATCGACACCAATGTGGGCCTTCATGCCAAAGTGCCATTGATTGCCTTTCTTGGTCTGATGCATCTCCGGATCGCGTTGCTGCTCTTTGTTCTTGGTCGAGCTGGGTGCCTCAATGATGGTGGCATCGACCAAGGTGCCTTGAGTCATCATGACGCCTGCTTCGGCCAGCCAGCGATTGATGGTCTTGAACAATTGGCGGGCCAGTTGATGCTGCTCCAGCAGGTGGCGGAAATTCATGATGGTGGTGCGGTCAGGCAAGGCGCTATCCAGGGATAACCGGGCAAACAGACGCATGGAGGCGATTTCGTACAGAGCATCTTCCATCGCGCCATCGCTCAGGTTGTACCAATGCTGCATGCAGTGAATGCGTAGCATGGTTTCCAGCGGATAAGGTCGCCGGCCATTACCAGCCTTGGGGTAAAACGGCTCGATGACTTCCACCATGTTTTGCCATGGCAGAATCTGCTCCATGCGGGACAAGAAAATCTCTTTTCTGGTCTGACGGCGCTTACTGCTGAATTCACTGTCGGCGAAGGTAAGTTGATGACTCATGATGAACCCTGTTCCATGGCTCCAGATGACAAACATGATCTCATATCAGGGACTTGTTCGCACCTTCCTTAGGTAAATATTGCCTAATTAAACCATTCATATTTTCGCATGTGCCTTTTTGCCAGGGTGAATGTGGGTCACAGAAATATACATCTATGCCTAAATCTTCTTCGAGTATTTTATGTTCTGACATCTCACGTCCACGGTCATAGGTCAACGTTTTACGCAGTTCTGCAGGTAAATATTTCAGAGCTTCAGTTAAAGCCTTGCGCACTGATTCTGCCTTTGCATCAGGTAATGTTGCCAAGATACAGAGCCGTGTATTTCGTTCAATAAGTGTTGCTATCGAACTTTTATTGTCTTTACCTTTAATTAAATCAGCTTCCCAATGACCCGGTATTTTTCTTTCTTGAACTTCGGCTGGGCGCTCATGAATAGTTTTAATATCCTGTAATATAGAATCTTTTTTAGGTTCACCGTTAGCTTTTCGCTTTTTATTTTCATGACGTAGACAGGATAATAAGTCTTTTTTCAACTCACCCTTTGGTAATGCTCGTATCGTTGAATAAATCGTTGTATGGCTTACATTCATTGTTTGATCCAAATCAGGAAATGTCTTTAAACGCTTTGCTATTTGCTGAGGAGACCATAAACAACGGATCGCTTCAACAATAAATTTCCAGAGGATTGAATCGATTTTGAGTTTTCTGTGACCACGTCTACGTCTAGCGAAGGTGTTATCAGAAGCATATCGAGCTTGATAAACGTCATTGATGCTATTTCTTTTAAGCTCACGATAGATCGTACTAGGATGTCTTTTAATGAGTTCAGCAAATTTTCTGGCTGAAAAGCCTTCTTTTCTTGACTCAAGCATTAATGCAGTACGATCTTCAAAGTTAAGATGATGGTATGACAATTTTATATACTCCATAAACCCTTTAAATTAATTAGGTGGTTTATGTCGCACTTCAAGTTTTACTCTGCCAACTTTAAATCAGTGGCTCCACTAACACTCTTCACTTATTTATTTAAAATTTAGCGACGTTAAAAGACAATTAAGTATTTTTAGATAATGGGGTTCTAGGGATTTTCCGTCCAAAAACGACAAAGTGCTCTGGAGGCCGCGCCGTCCGTGGCCTCCAGAGGGGTATTACTTTTCGCTGACGGGTAAATATCCCTCGATTGAGCGCATAAGCTCCTCCAGATCTGGCAATTTTTCGCTCAATTCGAAGTGGTAAGTCCCCTTGAGGTTAATGTTGTGCCAGGCCACAGGGGATGCCTGTTTGACGATATCTATTCTCTTGGTATCTCCTTGGTATTCGAAGCTGGTCAACAGCTGGCTGAGTATCCTGGAGTTGAAGTAAACGATGGCATTGGTGACCAGGCGAGCGCACTCATTCCATAGCTGGATTTCTTCGTCTGAACTGCCCCGGAACTGATCCCCATTGACGCTGCTCACGGCCCGACGCAGTTGGTGATAGGCCTCTCCCCGGTTCAGCGCGCGCTGAACATAGTTTCTTAAACTGGCATCATCGATGTAGCACAGTAGATAATTCGCTTTCACCAGGCGATTGTATTCCGTCAGGGCTTCCAGCAGCGGGTGATTGCGCTTGTACTCCGAGAGCTTTCTCACCAAGGTGGCTTGCGTTGTTTTCCGCTGCTTAAGTGATACTGCAATCCGTTGGATGGTATCCCAGTGCTGCGCAATACGATGGGTATTGATTGGCTTTTTTAAGCACAGCTGAATTCGGTGTTCTTTGTCTTCCTTGACATCAAACATGTCATTGATCACTTTGCCAACCTGGGCATAGCGTGGGGCAAACTGGTATCCGAACAGATCCAGTAACGCGAAGTTCACATGGTTCACCCCATGGGTATCGGTTGAGAGCACATCCGGAATGATGTCTGACGTATTGCTCATCAACAAATCAAAGATGTAGTGCGATTCATGTTCGTTGGCGCCGATCACTCTGGCGTTGATCGCAGCGTGATTGGCGATCAAGGTCATGGCAGAAACACCTTTTTGAGTGCCAAAGTACTTCGACGAATAACGGGTTTTGAAGGTCTCGCGCCGGGCTTCGAACTTTTGACCATCGGCACTGGCGTGGATCACATCTTCCTGGATGTTGTAGTACCGGAAGATGGGTAGCTTGGCTGTCGCGTTATTGATGTTGTCGTTAGCAGCATTCAATGTTTCCAGGCGAAGATAGTTCGCCTGGATAGTGCTGAGCTGATCATAGGTACGATCAGAGATCTGTGCCATGCCGTAAATGCCTTGATTGGTTGCATTGCCGACCAGAATTGCCAACAGGTCATATTCATGGGAACGGCTTCTGGATTGGGAACCCAGCACATGAGCGAAGCAGTCAATGAAACCGGTGTCACGATCAACCATGCGCAGTACATCCGCAATCCCCGTTGTGGGAATTTGCTGGAAGAAGGGATTGTTGACCAGATGATGTTTGCTGGCCGAAGGCAGGCGCCAGAAGCGTTTACCCTGCGGATTACGCAAGATGATATTCCGGTTGTCTTCCTGTTCAAGATATTCGCCGACTTCGTACAAACGGGTATCCAATTCCATGGCCATCTGTTTGATCAGCTTTTCAGGCTCCTCCGCTAATTTTGTAAAATGGCTCTGTTGAAGCAGCGTATATTTGTTTTTTCGCCAATGTTCCCCGTCGATCAGGTCGGCGTCGAGTGCCCGGTATTTAGTGATATCAGGCAGCGTCAGCTGGCCATTCAGGCGATCAGGAATCTGTTGATAGAGGAACCACTCATAACGATCGATCAGGATATTCCCTTCACCATCCAGCAGGAATTCACGTGATTTTTTGGAAAGGAGTCTGGTGTCGGCAGTTTGCAACTGAGCGTCCTGGCCGTTGAGTTCGTTTTGTGTTTTCGCCAAGGCGGCCGCTAAGTGCTGGGTGCCGTCGCAGCCTTCGAAGCGCAGACATAGGAACAACTCTCGCAGCAAACCTTTCCGCAGACTTTCTTTCTCGTCGCAGTACTGCCACATGGCTTCATCGACCGATCGTCGCTGCTCGTTCAGGAAGAGACATACAGATTCCAGATCCCTTTTGGTCAGCAGGCTCAGTGCTTGCTGTCTTACTGTTGCAAACGGTAGTTGCAGATCAATGCTGTCATCAATGAACAGGTGCAGTACTTCAGCTGCCTTGCTGACATTTTTAGCTGCTTTTTGCCAATCCTTAAACACCGCTTCCTGCGCATAATCCTTTGCCTTCTGTTTGGTCTGTCTGACATGATGCACAAAGCCATCGGCAATACGTTCCAGCGCTTGCTGCCATCGCGTTTGAAGATAGCACAATAAATACAGCCATTGGCTGCCTACGGTTTGACGTTTCAGTTTGGCACCGTAGTAGTCGACTTTCTCTGCCAGGTGTTGCAGATTTTTCTGCGACAGTGATAGCGTGCTCAACAGCAGATCCACTTCCGGCATCCAATGCTGGATATGGCGATAGACAATCAGTTCTTTCTCCAACTCGGTTCCGGTGAAGTTACGAGCCGATTGTCGCAACTGTCGGAACGGCAGTGGACCTGTGCCGTTCACGAGCTCCGCCAGTGCTTGCTTAAGACCGCGTGACATTGCACGCTCAAGGTGCGCGGCCATGTGTTCCTGTTCGTCTCCCACCACCTGACTGATGATCTTTTGCAGCGTGCTGTAGGCAGGGATTGCGATCTTCTGCCCCGAACAATATTCATTGGCCGCATCGAAGAGGTGCCTAGGCGCTGTCCAGGCTCTGGCTTGCTGGGATAAGTAATCTCTCAACGCCGCTCCATGGTCTTTGACATTTCAGCGCTGGTAGTTGCAGAGCTGGAAAACACGTTGGTAAATCCGTTCGTTCTCTTTTGGCGTGAGATTAAAGGGTCTACAGCCTGGGCCTGGTAGAACGGTTTGATAAACGTATTTGAGGTCCTGCTTGATCTGATGAAAGCCGGGATTCAGCACCACCGGCTTGGCTTTGAAATAGCCCAGCAGTACCACCAGCATGTAACGCTGGCCCCGATGACGGAGGCTTTTAGCGATCGCCAGTTCCTTATCGTTCAGCGAGAAAAAGAAGCGTTGGTCGGCGGAGGTGAAAGCGGGGGGTCCATATAACTCATCTTGTTCTGCCTCGGACAAGATTTGGACACGTTCTTCGAATGCCATGGATTTAGCCCAAAAAGACTAAATCTTACTCAAACAGAGCCCAAATAGGGATCTCGAAAAAAGTAATACCCCTCTGGAGGCCACAGACGGCGGGGCCTCCAGAGCACTTTGTCGTTTTTGGACGGAAAATCCCTAGAACCCCTCAGTGGGACGAAATGATCCGGACCGCTGGCTCCCTGAAGCTGGGCAAAGTACAGGTTTCAGTGCTGGTCCGTTCATTGCTGAAAAGTGAACGTCCTTCCGGACTGACTCAGGCAATCATTGAAGTGGGGCGCATCAACAAAACGCTGTATCTGCTTAATTATATTGATGATGAAGATTACCGCCGGCGCATTCTGACCCAGCTTAATCGGGGAGAAAGTCGCCATGCCGTTGCCAGAGCCATCTGTCACGGTCAAAAAGGTGAGATAAGAAAACGATATACCGACGGTCAGGAAGATCAACTGGGCACACTGGGGCTGGTCACTAACGCCGTCGTGTTATGGAACACTATTTATATGCAGGCAGCCCTGGATCATCTCCGGGCGCAGGGTGAAACACTGAATGATGAAGATATCGCACGCCTCTCCCCGCTTTGCCACGGACATATCAATATGCTCGGCCATTATTCCTTCACGCTGGCAGAACTGGTGACCAAAGGACATCTGAGACCATTAAAAGAGGCGTCAGAGGCAGAAAACGTTGCTTAACGTGAGTTTTCGTTCCACTGAGCGTCAGACCCCTGTTACCGATGCAAGAACAGGGGAGTTTCATGAAATGCCTGTTTAGGAGTGATTAAAGGTAACTTGTGCGCAGAAGGTCAGGTGTGTGGTGGTTAGTACAGACTAGTGAATGTTGTAACTAAACTATATTTTTATTAAAGGCCGGAGGTGGTGTTCCTCCGGCCTTAATTACGTTTCCGTGTTCATTAGTCGATGAACTGGCGGATCAGTTCCAGAATGGCAATCAGCGCGTTTGCAAGCGCCGCTACCGCCCTCAGAACGATGATTAACAGGTTAATCATCCGTTTTCTCCATAAATGGAGTAAAGACACCGTGGCTTGCTCTTACACTGCCTGTCACCACGGCTTCTCTTCGTCTTGTCAGTTGTAGAGAGTCTCACTCCTGCCAGAGCACAGATAACCAGCACCACCTGTATTACCTGTCAGGACTTTGAACCTGTTCATGCCGCATTTAGCGGAATGCAGGGAGAGACTCACCACAGAGCTAACCCTCTGATTATACGTTTATCTAACGTTCAGGCAAACCGTTAACGCACAGTCACTGCCCGTCATATTGCATAATCAGGCTTCACGGATTATCATACTATTGTCAGTTGTAGAGAGTTTCCCTTCCGGGCTGAGTTACCAGCTCGCACCGGAACCGTAAAAAAGCCGACCTCACCAGTCGGTTTTTTTACGTCTGCGGTTTCCCGCTTCGTTTAAATCTATTTTAAATGAATAAATTGTTCTGCGGCAAACCCAACAACATAAGGACGTTAGGGTTGATGGTTGCCGAAATCGCGGTGCGTTACGTGAATTCTGAGGTTTTGCGAGGGGGATTGGGCGCGAGAATTTACGAGAGAGCGCCGGAACAATGCCGGGATCACAAACCATCACCCGTGAAAGAAATCTTCCGGCATTGCCCGGTCAGGTAGTATGACATTCATTGTCAACGGCCATCAATTTATAAGCTGCTTTGCACTTCATAAAAGATCACCACCAGGGCTGCTAAAACAGTACCGATAGCCAGCACGTTAAAAAGTACGTCCTTCATCTTTACGAACGACATACTGATTTGCGTCCTTTCCCTTTTGTCAGCCTTCTCTATCATCCAGCGTTGGTATGAATCACTGTTACTTTTTCTGTCCATGTTCCCCCCAATTCATCAATGAGCACCAGGCGGCCACCAGGCTTCTTGCCAACAAAGTAACGGCCTCGCGGCAGACGTTCGCCAGTCTTCAGCCGTTCGATCCAGTCCTGAAATGCAGGGCGCGGTTTATAGCTGTAGCGGCCAAAATCAGCTAAAGACTGCGTGACCATGACTGTTTGGCAGCCATGCTTTCTCATATCACGAAACGTATTTTCCAGTGCAGCCAGTGTATTCATTTGCACGTTCTCTCTGCTTTTCCCATGAAGATATTAACGACACTCAAAACTAACACCGTTGGCATGATCACGGCAGCATAGCCGACAGCAACGGCCTGATATATGGTCAATGAGTAGTCGGGCTGTTTATACAATACGACTGAAAAAATGCTCCCCAAACAAGCAAGCAGAGTTAAAAACAAGTAATCGACAAATCTGTTTTTATAGATAACCCATGCAACGATGCAGGGATATGACACCAGGCACAGGATAATCGCATTTGTGGTATGCACGTTTCGCTCCTTGTTATTTAAGGGTTGTCAGCCAGATCAAACAGATTGTTCAGGCTGGAACGGAATTGTTTTACCGATGATACCAGCTCCTGACTCCGCGCTTTTTCCTGCGCCAGTTCACGCCGTAGCTGCGCCATCTCGTCTCTGTTACGCTGAAGCTCAAGGATAGCCGTCATAAAGGTTTTGCTGGCTGATGCCTGTCCGGTCGCTTCCTGCGCCTTTTTAATGGCCTGATCTTCGTCGTCATTCGTTCTGATTGTGTAATGCCCCATGATACCCCTCTTTTGCTGTCATTTTTGCGCTGCCGGCGCGAACCCGGGAAGAAACTTTGCTGGCAAAAAACACTGGCCAACAGATGTGACCGGGAAAATTTGCTGGCAATTAATTTTCGATGAAAGCCAGCTCGCAATCGCCGCATTCAATATTCAGTCCGGCTTTGCCCCACACGGCAGCGCCACACCCGCGACACTGATATTTAACTTTATTTCGTTTTGGCTTGTCCTCAAATGCTGCAACTGACAAATCATTGTCATTGCTCCCGGCCATATCATCTGAATGGCTCCCGTTCTGCGGTGACACTGACGGCAGCAGAGCCATAGAAAGCACCGCTTCTATATCAATCCCGGCCTCAGCATTTTGATGCGCCAGAGCAAGCGTTTCGCGCCATTGCTCTATTACGGCGGTCATATCTTTTTGTTGTTCGACCTGGACAGGGAAGCGATCAAACCAGCTCAAAGCAAATTGCCCCTGGAACAGTTCCAGTGTGACGCGCTGGAAGCGGCCACCAGGGATCGGATAGTCATTAATCTTCTGGCCGACTTTCGCACCACCAGGTCTCCCGGTGGAGGAGGGCATAAGTCCGATACTTTCCATTTTTGCCGCCCACTGCGCATTGTGGTACGTCTTACGCGACGGGTTGCCGTAGTGGTACTGCCACATATGGCACTGCTCATGAACCAGCGTTTGCATGACTTCAATAAGCGGGTACACCGGGAAGTATTCAGGATTGAGGGCGATTTCATCAATCATCCTGCCGCTGCCGTCAGCAGCAACAAAGCGCCTGTAACTGAAATAGCCCATTGTGTTCTTGCCGCGCTGGAACGTAATCAGACAGTCAGGGAGTTCGCCGTCAAAAAGGCGCTGGTTATAGAAATCAAACGCCTGTTGTAGCTCGCTGTAAGCGCGTTCCGTGGCTCTTGTCATGCTGAAGTTCGCTTAGCGGCGTTCCGATATTCCTGTAACTCTGCAACAATAGCAGGGAACACATCAGCGCAACGCTGTGCCAGCTTAACCGCCTTTGAACAAACGCCCATACCATGTGCTCTTTTGAGCGCCTCCAACAAATCTGCCAGTTCCTCGTCAGTGATTTTTTCAGTCATCTATTAAGCTTCTCCATTATCTGTATCGTACGATACAGATAATATAAACCACACCTTTGATAGCGGCAATCTTTTTTGCTGGCAATTTCACGCCCAGGGCGGGCATCGAGCGGGTAATATTGCTGGCAAAAATCAACGGCCAAACCGGCTGCAGGAAACTGGTTTGCTGGCAAGCGTGATTTACTGCTGGGCTTGACACCTTGCCATTGTATGACGCTTGTTTTAGTGTCAAATGAACAACCAGCGCGAGAAGAATATAGGAAGCAAAAGCAATGGATATCAAACCTAACTCAGTGATCCACCTGGAGCCAGGCGAAACATTACCCGGCTATACCAATCTGAAACCCGTACCTGATAAGTATTTCGATGAGTTAAAGGCACTCATAAATAAACTCAATACTCAATCCGGTAATATTTACCTCAAGTTAAAACAGATGTACGCCTTTTTGGATCGTTTTAACAAAGAATTTGTGAGCACGTTTACCTCCTGTCAAAAGGGGTGCTCTTCGTGCTGTAAAATGGATGTTCATTTAACCGCGCTTGAGGCAACACATATTGCACAAGCAAGTAAACTTACTGCCAGAGACAACCCGCTTACGACCGGGCATGAGTCAAAATGTCCGTTTTTGTCTGAGAAGGGAACATGCTCAATCTACAATTACCGCCCGCTGTTATGCAGGACATATCATGTACTCACTCCGCCGGAGATGTGTAATGACCTGGATGCACAAGTCATGCAGTATGGTTCTCAAAGCGCGAACATGGGAAATCACATCTACAAAACAATAGCAGAGTGGATCTATTTTCAGACGTATCACTGCACTGGTAAGTTAGAAACCAAAGATATCAGAGACTACTTCCCTTATCCCCGCGAAGATATCCAAAGATTTCTTCACCATAACCCCCCGCGCCCTTTTTGCTAAAAAAAAGCCTCTGACGCAGTGTCAGAGGCTTGTTAGATTACTGTTCGTCACCAGCAGTGCTGGAAGCATCTTTTTTGATGAGAAACTCATCAAGAGAACGGCCAGCTTTTAACGCTTCGTCGATTGGTTTTGGTGTCCGGCCACGACCAGACCAGTATTTCGTTTCGCCGTTTTCATCAAACTGATATTTAGGCGGCGCTTTTGGCAACGTCTTTTTGCGTGTTTTTTGCGCATCTTCGGACAGGCCAAGCAGTTCTTCCGGTGAAAAACCTTCTCCGGCAATCAACTGGAGCAGTTCCTGGCGCTTTCTTTCGCGCTCTGCGCGTTCTGCTGCCTCACGCTCTGCTTCTTCACGACGTTCTTCGATCACGGCGTTAAGCTTTTCCTGCATTTCCAGCAGTTGTTCAAAGCTGGTTTCTCGCGCAAAAACACGAACAGAGCGAATATTCAGGAGTAGCTTTTTTGTTGCGTCAAACGTTTCATTTTCACTCATCGAGTTAATCCTTATTTTTTACTGAACTGAAACCCAAGTTTACCCGTAGTTTTATCCTGCAAAACAATTGCAGCGTCAAACTTTTTCCCGGTTTTATTACTGGTAAAGCCTTTAATCTCTCCGGTTTTACCTTTTTTGATTAATGTCTCAACCTGATTTTGTGTCAGTTTTTTTCCTGACACTTCAGACCAGATTTTAAACTCGCACCCGGAACAGAAAAAGCCTTTAGGCCGGATAATAATTTCTTTACTGCATGAAGGGCAGGGGGCTTCGAGCCGGGACATGGAACCTTCTGATCTGGATTTTGCTTCCATATCCGGTTTGCCGTCTTTGTCCGGGAATGTTGTCTTGCATTCAGGGTAGCAGGAGCATCCCCAGAAAAAGCCATTTTGCCCCTTACGCTTACGCAGGAAACCGTTGTTACAAACCGGGCAGGGCGTGGCATTTGAAGAAATCGAAATTCCGTTCCTGTCCAGCTCGTCGATTAACCCCTGGACGTACTCATCATTTTCCTTAATAAACTCCTCAACTGTCAGCTCTCCGGCTTTGATCTGAGACTGCTTTTCAGCCCACAGAGCGGAGATATCCGGTTTAGTGATTTCAGGAGGCAGTGCAGCGCAAAACTCCTGGCCTTGTTTTGTGGTTTTCCATACCAGCTCCGAATACCCCTTTTCTTTTTCGATGGAGATAAGCCCGGTATTTGCCGCCAGTTTCTCAAGAATACCCGCGCGGGTGGCTTCCGTTCCGATACTGCCACGATCACTGCTGCCCTCGTCTTTCGCTTCCAGCGCCTTTCTGAGAGCCGGATCATCAATGAATTTTGCCGCACTCGTCATGGCGGCCAGTAACGTTGACTCTGTGAAATAGCGAGGTGGTGTAGTCTTTTTCTTGTCCACGTCTGCCGATTCACACAGGCCGCTGTCATTAAATTTCAGCAATGAAAGGTCAAAACCGTCCGTTCCGGCATCTTCGGTTTCGTCCTCGTCATCACTATCCTTACCCAGCGCTTCCCAGCCCTTTTGTACCAGAACGCTCTGTGTGGCCGTAAAGGTATCCCCCTTAATATCAAAGTGGATTTTCGTCTTGTTGCGGATCGCATCCGGGTAGAACAGCCCGATAAAGTAGACGGACACCAGGTTATAAACGTTCCGCTCTTTTTCATTAAGCTGAATACCGGCTCCGCTTTTTGTCGTCGGGATGATGGCGTGGTGCGCCTCAATCTTACTGGCATTAAAGGCTTTGTGTTTCTGGCCTTTATCCATATCTACGATCGCAGACGCCAGTTCGGGTACGGTGGCCGCTATAGCAGTGGCAATATCTCCGGCCTGGTAATAATGCTCATCTGAAAGATAGCGATTGTCAGAACGTGGATAGGTCAGAAGCTTGTGAGTTTCATACAGCCCCTGCATCACATCGAGCGTATCTTTTGCAGAATAACCAAATCGCTTTGCGCAGAGCTGCTGAAGCGTGGAAAGGTTAAGCGGAAGCGGAGGCTTGCTATTTTCCGGCTTTGTCGTCGCGATAGTAACAATAGCATCCTTACCCGTAACACGTCCGGCAATATGCGCGGCCTGAGCTTCGGAGATCAGGCGTTTTTTCTCGTCTATCTGATCGTCGTCTGTTGTCTGATATTTCGCCTTAATCTGATGCCCGTTCATCGACAGACTGGCGAATACATCGTAATAAAAGCTTTCTGTGTGATTCTGGTTCGCCAGCGTGCGCATGTTCACCAGACCAAGAACGGCACTTTGTACCCGGCCAACGTTCAGAACGCCGTCATAGCCCTTCTCACGGCCTTTTAATGTACATCCCCGCGTCATGTTATAGCCAAAACCCTGATCGCACAGGGAACGCGCCAGGGCGCTTAACGTCATACCGCGAAATTTATCGTTAGGTTGTAAATTCGACAGTGATTTTTGCACTGGCGCAAGGTTGAGGTCGGCAACAAGCAGTCGCTGGACGGGTTTCTTGTTTCCGGCATAACCCAGAATCTCATCAACCAGCAAACATCCTTCATCATCGGGGTCGCCTGAATGAACGATGCTGTCGGCTTTATCGATAAGAGACAAAATAATGCGGGTCTGTGCTTCTGATTCAGGCTTGATTTTATATTTTGGCGGATAAACCGCTTTAATGGGTAAATCACTATAACGCCAGTTGGAATATTTGTCGTCATAATCCTGTGGGTCGTAAAGCTCCAGCATATGACCATAACACCAGGTAACGACATCAGAACCGTGTTCAAAATAGCCGTTTTTCTTTTCTGTATTGGGATTTCCGCCCAGTCCTTCAAAAATAGCCTTTGCTAAAGACGGTTTTTCTGCAATAAAAAGTCTCATTAATCAATCCTCAAGGTAACTTGAATAGTCAGGCTGCGCACCATTCTTTTTAAAGATTTCTTCCCTTTCCTCTATGTCTTCTTCTGCCTCCTGCACACTAAGGTCAAGGGTTCCTTTCAAAAAGGCACGCGCATTCTTGATTACATCTACTGTTAATTCGTTTTTTGTTCCGCGAATCATGCCAATAGCAATATTTATTATCTCCTTTATTTCAGCAGGAGTCGTTCTGTCCAGCACCGCGCCAAGTTCTTTAAGGTCAATATTTATATCGTCTGGTAAGTACATTTTGGCACAAGCGGCAGCGGCTTTAGTCCGAAAAGCACCTACAGATATGATTCTGTCAATTCTGCCAGGGCGTTTTCTGATGCGCGGATCAATCCGGTTAGGATAGTTCGTTGAAAAAATAACATATGTCCCGGCAAGATTTCGCGGTGTATCAGCCCCATCAAGAAAACTTAACGTTCCGGCATCAGCCCGATAAAGTTCATCAACCTCTTCAGCTATTATGATAACGGGTATTTTCTTTTGAGCTGCGGCATAGCAAACATCTTTAAAGTAATCATCAGCATAAACAAATACATATTTATCCTGATATTTTGCCCCCAAAGCTTTTGCGATAGTCGTTTTCCCTGTGCCCGGAGGACCAGTAAAAAGCACTTTTCGCATTCCTGACTGACCATAACGGGTGTAGAAATCAATATCCGAAAAGAACTGATTAAAGTCATTCTCCAGCTCATTAAACTTTGGATGAACAGAAAAACGTAAAGCGTTTTCTATTTCTTCCTTCCTTGCCTTACCGTGATAATAAACGCCGTCGTAACACCCGATTTTCCAGATACCTTTACGGGGTAAAGAGCGGTTTAATTTAGCGCGTCCAGCTTCGCAAAGATTATGAAGCATCGACATACTTTTGGTTGTGCCAACTGCGTACTCCATTCTGACTTTAGAGTTAAGAATGAAGCGAATAATATGAACCACTTCATTTTGACCAAGATGAATCCGGTATGCTCCCGAACCATCTTTAAACATAAGCTTTTTAATCCTCCCGGCTTTAGCCATAACAGGGCTACTTCCCGTATGAACGACGGTTGAAGCAACGGGTTCGATATCAAGATTCGAATAAATTTTACGATTCTTTCTGTTTATAAAAATCTCTGCCACTTTAGGATAGTAATCACAATCCTTTACGACAGTACCAAAATTATCTTCACCGTAATATTCTTTATGGAGCCGTAAAGCCTGCTCTACCAGAGTTAATTTACCCATATGCGCACCATGTATATTAAAAACCGTGACGTTGCCTGAAGATTTTCTTCAGGCAGAGGAGGGGTTGGACAAGCGAAGCGCGTCAGTTTTGTTTATGACGCCACTCCCACGGAGGAACGGGATTACTGTCAGCCCACAGGCCGCGCTTCTGTGTCTGAGCTTCCCGTTGCAGAGCCGGTAATGAGTTATCGGTGTTGTACCTGTCATAAACCCATGCAGCCCCTTTTAGCACTTGCTGGCGGTTAGCCTCAGTGCCGTTCGCTGTCACCACTCGTCCCAGGACTCGCCCGTAGCGATCTGTTTGCGTATAAGAGACGGTAACTGATTGCCCTGCCAGCAGGGCTTTAAGTTGATTGGTTGACCAGCGACCAAAGGGTTGTTTTTTTTCCGGTGCATCGATATTTATCAATCGGACTCGAATCGGAACTTCATACACAACAATTTTCGCGGGTAGTGTTTTAACTTCGATGGTATCTCCATCGAGAACGCGAATAACTTTCCCCTGAATCTGAGCAGCACACAATGTAGCTGGCAACAGGGCAACAGCAAAGGAAAGAACATTAAAAAAATGTCTCATTGCTTTCTTCCCTCCCATATTGCTGAGAGTCTTTTAAAAATGGATAAAACGACGACTAAAGCCACTGCGATAACAGCCAACGAAGGAAGTACATAGCTGTATAACTCAACCATGAAATTAATAAACTCAATGAGCGATTGCGGCTTTAAGGAAGCATCCCACAAAACGATAACAAAACGATAAAGCCCATAGACAATTGCCGGAAACCAGACCATAAACAACAAAATTTCAGTAAAAACAGAAGCGACCGATTTGACACTATCGATAATTTCAATTCCGGCAATTCTCACACTTCTTGCATCAGGTACGTTAATAATTTTCATCCTCCCACCCCTGTAAAAAATGTTCGCAAGTTCCAGTCTCAAACCTGAAACTTGCGTATTCACATCAGAATTAAATCAAACAGAATTAAAAGTTTTTCAATCGGCCAAAGCTTGAAATAATTTTACTTACTGTACCTGCATCAGCCGCAGGACATTCATTTAGTTTTTTCTTTCTGGCATCTGCCGTGTGATCGGGTAAAAAACCATGTTTATTCTTTTTCCTGATTGACATAAAACTTTTATACATCGGGTCACATTCTGCCGGACTACTTCCGTCAAGTTTTCCGGCAAGGCATAACACCATTGCACATGGATCGTTCGGGTCGGCCTTTTCCTCAGCATGAGCAGTTCCGGCAGCGAACGCACAAAGCAGCACTGCCGTGGTTACGGTCTTTTTCATATACACCTCATGGATAACGGGCAACTAACGCCCTGCGGTTGTTCAACCCCGGCTCAATAAAATTACAAGAATTTTATTAATCCGGCGTTATCGTGATAAATAAACACTGGTAGTCCGGCAAGAAAAACAGTTCATTTTATAACGATACTGTATGACACCGTTTGCACCGTTCGCCCTCAACCAGTTTTTAGCTGTGAAAAAGTCTGTTCCGTTACTGGTTTCAACAATCACTGAATCAGAATGTGCAACAGAATAAAAAACAGCATCATCGTAAAGGCGGTTTTCAGGCCTGAAATTATGGATAACCTTAACCCACGATGAATTAACCTTGTCTGATTTAATAACTGAGTATGTCGGTTGCCAGTCCATTAATTGTGTATTCACCGTTTCAGGATTCTGTTCCCAGTCAACCTGTGGTGGTTCAGGCGGAGAGGAACAGGCAGAGAGAAAAAGGACACTGACCATTAACATTTTTTTCATAGTAAAACCTCTGACTCCAGCTCACCGACGGAGAGCATTTTTTCTTTAGAAGGATATTTAAGCCCTTTAACACCCAATACTTTTTTAGTCTTATTCAGAGAGGCGGTTAACTCGGTAAGTTTGGGGCTTACCATCATCAGCCTGTCCATAAAATACGGGTCGAGGAAGTAGAGGGCTTTCTCAGCTTTAACCGGGTTTTCACCTTTAAGAATGATAAATTCTTCTTTAAAATCCAGCGTTCCCAGCTCCTGCGGGAGCACAAGGGCGCGCTGCGCCTCACTTTCTGAACTGCTTTTCGACGTTGAGCGTCCGCTTGTCTTGCTTGAACCTGTCGATTTGGTGGTGATATAGCCCAGCTTTTCCGAAATCTTTTTAGCGTCATCTTCTTCACTGACAGCGTAGATAATCCGGCAGGGATGCGCACTCATCAGCGTTTTGGCACCTTCAACACCATAGATTTCATTAAGCTGACTGATATTCTGGTAAATCGTCAGAAGTTTGAGTTTAAACCCGGCAATATAACCCGAACCTTTTTTAATGATTGGCATGTAACCAATAGACGGAAACTCATCCAGGAACATCAGACAGTCATGTTTCAGTGTCGGGTCAAAGTCAGGGTTTTCTCGTAACGTGACTTCCACAACGAAGTTAAAGAACAGGTTGAGGAAGTCATAGGCCAGGGACATATCTTCAGCATTAACGCCAACATAAACAGTGATATCTTCCCGGCGCAACTGGCGAAGGTCGAAATCATTGCCGTCTGTACATTTGCGAACAGTCGGAAGATAAAACAGACTCATTTTCTTACGAAACGAACCATCAATACTCGAACGTTGTTCGTCTTCGGTTTCGTGATACTCCCTGATTTTGGTCAGGGCATCGCGCAGATGATACAGCGCGTTTTCATCAAGTCCTTTTGTTCCCTCCAGGTCTTCTCGCTTACTGAGTATCAGCTCCCGGTCGATGTTGCTGTACAAATCGACTACAGAACCAATTGAGAAAACAGGTTTAAGCCCGAACTCACCAAGCCAGGAGGGGTCGTAGTTAATAAAGAAATGAAGCAATTTTGCCAGCCCCGTCCAGTACTGCCCCGCGAGGTTATTAAAGTGTGCTTCCGCTCCGGTCAGACCGTAAGACGGGAACAGGATCTCAATCAGCTTCAGCAGGTCTTTAGCCCCGCTCTCTTCTTTTAAATCAATATAGAAAAGCGGGTTAAACTGATGCGTTTTACTGTTGAAAGGGTCAAGAAGATAGACCTTATTACCCAGCAGTTTTTCACGTACCTTACTGGTGATTTTCCACAGTTCCTGTTTTGGATCTAATGCAATCAGGGAATGTTTCCTGACCAGCAGGTTTGGAATACCTATTGCAGCCCCTTTACCTGCGCGGGTTCCTGCGCCAAGTGATACAAAATCTGGTGCGGTATACCACAGGTATTTACCTTTATATGCACCTACAAGAATATCAGTATCGTTTTCTTTCTCCCATTTCAGAAGTTTCGATTTTCTTAAATCATTATCACTGGCAAACTTCGCGTCACCATAAAGAGCAACATCCGTTTTATTCAGTTGCCAGATAATAAAAACAGGCACAATGAGAGACGAAACCATACCTGATAAAAGAGAGGGGATTGCGGTTAACCTGATATCTGTCCGTATATTACTCTCTGTTATTATCCGCCACAGCAGCATGGAATCAAAATTCTTCCATATATAAAGCGGCGTTTTTCCGTTCAGGAAGTAAACAGCAACTGAGCCAGTATAATACGTCACAAGACACATAACCAGACCGATAAAAGCCCACTGGCCTTTATCGGGTAGTTTCAGAGACATAATCACTCCTTCAGCTTTTCAAAGTATTCCTGAAAATGAATATCACGATAGTAAATACCCGATGCAAATCGGTTATCTTCCTCATCGATGTACTTAATACTCATAATCACATCGACGTTGCTTAACACCCTCCGCAATATAATGTTATAAGGCAAATTCTGACATTCAGGGTTCATATAGCACCGTTGAACCAGTCCAAGCACAGCATCTTCAGGGGTGCTCTCATGGACGGTTGTAAGGTTCCCTGCATGGCCGGAACTTGAGCCTTTGAGAAAATCCCAGGCTTCCGCGCCGCGAACCTCAGTCATGAGGATTCTGTCCGGGTTCATACGAAAACCAGAACGTAAAAGAGAAGCGGAACTGACAGTGCTACTTTCCCCTTCTGACGGGTAATACAATTTCACATGATTTTTGTGGAACCTGAACTTTGCTTCATCTGTATCTTCAATTGAAATACATCGTAAATGATGGGGTATGTACTGAAGACAGGCATTTGCAAAGGTGGTTTTACCCGCCCCCGTTCCGGCACAAAATACCATCGTTTTACCCTTAACCAGGCATTCAGGGACAAATTGTTCAAAACAATTATCTTTAAACATTGAAGATAATTCATCTTCTTTATCCCTGAATTTCCCCCCTTGATTTAGCCTTGAGTAAAACCCTTGTTTAACAAAGGTATCATGGTCGATAAACACACTGGACGGCTTACGGATTGTAATAGACACCGTTTCCCGTTCCGTTGCCGGGGGAATAACTATTTGTACACGCTCCCCTCCGGGGAGCGTAACAGAACGTAAGGGATATTCTGGCGTAACCGACCCACCATCATGATAATCAGAAATTGCCCCTGCAAATGACATACAATCTTTAAAATCCATTTTTAATTCATGCTGCTGCCATTTCCCACTCACTTTAACAAACAGTTCATCAGGCCGATTTACCGCGATTTCAGTTAAACCATCGACTTCATTAAGCCAGTGGTGGAAGTATTCATCTATTATTTCATAAACAATATGTCTGTTCTCTGCATCCTTCATAATTCACCTTTTCCTTTAAGATCTTCAATAAAACGCATGACTTCTTCGTAATTAAATCGATGCGTTTTGATTTGTTTCAGTGGTTTGGGGAAAGGAACGCCATTTATTGGTATGCCCTTACGAATATGATGGTATATTTCGCTTTCCCTTATTCCTAACAGCATTGAAAACTCTTTGATATCCAGCGTTATCAAATTACCTCCGGGTACCCACCATTTTTAATTTGTAGATGCTGGAGAAATCCAAATCCTGACCAACGATCAGAGTAATGATTTCCCCCTGGTTTTTATAAAGCGTTGGAGGGATATTTACGCTGTTTGCAAACGCTTCGCGTGCTATATCAGCAAAAGCCTGGCGACTGTTAGCTGTATAGTCGGTCTGATTGTCTTTATTACTTTTAGCCGCTCCACTTGCGGCCTGTGCCACATCGGGGATCATGCCAACCATCATCGCGCCCATAAAGCGATCTGCAAAATGTGTGTCAATCCAGCCTGAAGCCCCGGCCTCACCCAGCGCTCCCGCCGCCTGTGTATCAATCAGCGGAATATCAATGAAAGGTTCCTTACGTGTTCTAAGCTTCGTAGCAGCGATAAACACGGCTCCCTGACCATGATTGAACGTGCCCGTTTTATACATCAGATATGCGGCTGTTCCCTTTTCAATTAGCTTTACATTCCTGTTTGCACTGTATACGTCCTCATTAATCGTACAGACCAGCTTGCCAGCCAGATCAGAAATAAATCGTCTGTCCAGCGAGCACTTAATCGCGGTATTTTCAGGAATGAAAAGGTTAGGGTCATAAGGAACGCGCGTAATTTTAGAAAGCTGCGCGGGTTGCCCTGCATTAACAGGCTGAACCTCTGCCTGTTTGTCACTGCCGTCCCCCTCGTTCCTGGTATTGCTGGCCGTTGATGAGCTACCACCGGAATTTGAGGAAGCAGAGCTGCTCCCCCCATAGGCCACATCCAGCGCACGACTGAAGTTTTGTTGTACTTTTTCCGGTGGCGTTTCCGCTTTGCCGCTGCTTTCCTTCCGTTCTTCCGTCTTAGCCGGTTCTTCCCTGGTGTTGAATGGATCAACATCATCGCTGAGTCCTGTCGCGCGTTTTACTGAACCAGTAGATACCGCATTACTGGCAGGCTTATCATCACCGCTGGACATTGCACGAATAATCGACGGGATATAGTAGACAGACACCCCGGCGGCCAGCAGAAGGAAAGCGGCCACAATAATCACCAGCCCCTTACGCGATTTTTTAAGCTTCTCGATACCCAGGCGTTTTACTGATTTACCGTCATCTTCATCTCCCTTATCCGTTTTATCGTTTTGCTCAATTTCTTTCTGATGCCGTTCCCGTAGTGCCTGTTCAATTTCTACAGCGGTCGGGATTTTATTTTCCTGTTCGCTCACTGGATCACCTCTTTCTCAACGTTCGGGGAAACGGTATCTCCTGCCGGAAGACGGACTTTGCCAAAGCCCCGGTTTTCAACCCCAACAACCTGATTTCCCATACGCAAAACAAAGCGCTGGTCTACAGGAACACCAACAACGGTGAAACTACCGCTGTTTTTGACTACCGGGTTAGTCAGCGTTTCCTGTTCGCCGCTCATAACAAAGACGCTGGGGATTTTCTTCAGGGGGCTGAAGCCAAACCAGGTATAGCGGCCATCGTCATACGCATAATCCGGGCTGATTGACTGGCTGCCGTCAGCTACCCGCTTCCAGTAATCCCAGTTCTTGGGCGACTTCGCATTTTCAAGAGAACGGTTGATTGCCTGCTCCTCCTGCCGCTTGTTAAGAGCCTCAATCCGTTTCTTCTCGATTTCGGCTTGCTCCTTCCGGCGTTCCTGCGGGTACTGGTAATTAACAACAAACGCGATCTTATCCGGCTGCCGGAACGTTCGGGCGTTCAGCTCCATGCTGTAATTACGTTTTGTTGTGCGAACAAACAGGTTTGTTCGCCAGCGTTCCAGGTCGTTTTCAGGATCAAGGGCTACACTGACCACCTCTGAAGACTGGTTGCCATTGTCATCGGTACTGTTCTTCTGTACGGTCTGTTTGACGGGCTTCACTTCGAGATACACCAGGTTATCTTCTTTGTTCACTTCCCAGCCCTGGGGAAAGCCGGTTCTGGCACTGATGACCGTTTCATCCTCGTCAAATACCAGTGTGGTTGTATAGCCAACCGCACTGTTTATGACTGTCGTGTTTTGCGGGTTATAACTGACAATCTGATTACGGGGATCAAAACGGCTGGCTGCTGGCGTAACGGCTGCATGGCAGACGTGCGACACCAACAGAAGCGCCACAATTAGCGCTCCTTTATTCATTTTCATAGTTTTCACCCTTTCACTTCTTTATCGCGTACATAGCTCGTTACAACGAATTTAAGCGGGTTATTGTTTCGGTCACCCGATGCCATTTCGACCTGTGGTTCAATACGGTAGGTCAACCGGACGTTCCAGTATTCATAATCATCCTGGCCTGTCGCGACATTTCGAATGGTTAATTTAAACCGGATATATGCTCCCATATCCTTATCATCGCGCCGGGATGACGGACTGATAATCACGGACGGATTATCCTGAACAGATGCGGTTTTTTCCGCTTTATTATAAATAACCTTTGGTGACTGGTTGCCGTTGATTAAAGCGTTGTAATCCGTCGCCACATTCTCAGCGCTGTATAACAGAACATAATCATAATCATGCTGGAGACTGAAATAGTTATACCCTTCACGACGCTTCACATACTGAGTAATGAAGTATTTCGCCAGCGCTTCATTTTCAGAGAGGTTTTCTTTTTTAACAGAAGTCAGTCTTTCAGCAACGCCAGTGACACCATTAATAAGATAAGCTTCGACAACCGTACTCTTTAACGGTAGCGCTCCATTCAGTGCCAGCAGAGACAACACACCTACGGCAATTCCTGCAATACCACCGAATTTATAAATGCGGTTCATTTTCTCCTGCATCAATACATTTTTCTCTTCAAAAGTAGTTGAAGAGTCTGTTACTTCTTTTTTCTTGTTAAAACCGGGAAGTTTTAATCCTGAGAGTTTAAACCCCATTGCGCATTACCTCTGCTGAATTAACAGGTTCGCTTTTTCCGGATACCGGAGGTTGTTTATGTGACGCCTGGCATCCGACAAGGCAAAGCGTCACGATAGCCGTGATAAGTAGTTTCATAATGTGAGAACCTAAATAGAGGAGTGAATATTTACTGCGGAATACTCAGAGTTGACAGATTTAAATAATAAATCGGTTAACCTCCATATTTCTTTTTCGCCGCATCTATCGCAGCCTGGCGAAGCCTCTTAGCGCCAATATTAACGCCCTGCCCGGTCAGATTCCCCAACTTACCGGATACACCAGGAGACTGGTTGAACCCTCCATCCTGACGGCGAACGCCTTTCCATGCGCCAATCCCTGCATTTTTACCCATACCAAGCAGATTACGCCCCATACGGGAAGCGCCGAACACGCCAGCACCAATCCCCATTGCGGCTGCCCCTTGCATCGCGCCTTCAACACCTACCCCTGCGAGCTGGGAAGCATAGGTTTTGGCTTGCCAGATAATCCAGGCCATAAATGCACCTGCAACCCCGGCCTGAGCACCTGTTGATATCAGATTTAATTCATCTGCGTTAGCTATCGAGATTGTCAGAATGCCATTAAGGAACGTCATTCCCGCTTTAATTGCCAGTCCACAAAACAAGAATATGAAGCATGAGCTAAATATTAACTGAAGCCAGCTATTAAACATCTGCCTTAAAAAACCAAATGAAAGACAAATAATAAACAACGGCGCGGTAATAGTAAGTATCTTAATAGTAACTTCGGCGGCGAGATAAACTATTGAAGTTAGCAATAATGCAATTATCCCTCCAGCATATGTTAATAAAGATGCGATTGCCCCATCTGTTTTCACATACTTCGAAGTATCTTTGGACATAAGATATGCAGCTACCTGCTGAACTTTCTCCCAAAGCTCGTCAACCCATTTCCAAGGATCACCTCCTGCAAATGTTTCCTTCAGCCCATCAATGGCCTGAGTTGCACTATCTAACCACCCCCCCATATTTTTGACAAAAACAAGAATTAACCAGAATCGACATAGATTCCATAAAAAATCCTGCACTGCGGTTTTTTGCTTCCCAACTATTGTGGTATAAGCATACCACAATATATAAATGGAAATACCATACTTACCCAACTGAGACGCTATTGAAGAAAAGTTATCTAACTGACCAGTCAAAGACTGGTCAAGAGTTTTAACAATAACGTCATGAGCGGCCTGGAAATACCTAGAAGTTGCCATAGTGGCTCCTTTTAACTTCCATCTTTACCCAATACATTTTTGAATGCATCTTTATAGTCAACATGCTTAGGATGTAATTGCTTATACCTAAACAAACCTTCCTTAGCGTTTTTACAATTTTCGCTATCACTCCCAGACTTTTTGCATTCAGCTACTTTTTTCGTTGCATCGTCTACGTGAGACTGCCACCAGTCTACAGATTTAACCTCTTCACACCCGGTAAGAAAGAATGTAAGCCCCAACGCCGCAACTAATCCATATTTTTTCAAAATGCCCCCTCAGTTCATTTCATAACTCTGCTGCTCAAATGCTGCCTTATAATCAACAACTGGAGTTTCTTTATTAACAGCCCCTAATTGTTTCTCCTGGAAAGCAGCCTGTAACATTTTCTCCTTGTATTCTGCAAGATCGCGCTGCTTATCGCGATACATTTCATACTGAAATTTGAGCTTGTTAAATTTCAGGCTTGCCAGAGATACAGCGTTTGTCGCGTCCTGCGTGGCTTTCGTGTCCTGGGCGTTCTTCACCTGGTCGATAAGGTCGGCCATTTCCTGATTATCTTCACGCAGTTTACTTTCCAGCTTATTGCCGTACTCGATCCCCGCCAGTTGGGACAGGAACGAGGCTTCACAGCCCCGCACCAGGTCGCCCGTATATCCCAGCCCCTTACAGGTGTTTGTCACCTTATAATCGGCCAGTAGTGATCTGGCTTGCTCAGACAGGGTGGCTTCCGGGTTCTTAATGTAATCATCAATGAAGGAGTTCCCCTGGTCGTAAATATTCTCCAGCTCCTTACTGACAGATTGCGCAGACTGCACCAGTCCCTGAACATCACGAATGCCCGTTTTGGTCAGCAGCTCCTGCTTATAGGCATTAATCTGTTTCTGGTAGTGGTTCACGGTGTCCTGCCACTGTTTGAGGCGTTCTGTCCAGCGCTGCGCTTCGACAGCCCATTCAGGGTTTGCATCAATGGCAACGGGAACACCAGCCTGAGCACCAGAAATAACCGTAACAGAGGCGATAAGTGCCGCAACGATATGCTTTTTCATAGGGATTCCTTAAATCAGGTTTGCACGTTCCAGATAGGTATCAAGCCACTCTTCCGGCTTCATACCCTCTTTCCAGATTTCATCGAACAGTTCAAGCTGGGGTTTCGATGCGCTGAGAACCGGTAGGTAATACGCCGCTTTTCCCAAATCCAGTCTTGCGAAAGCCGCAAAATCATCACTTTCCCCCTTCCTCTGTGGGTTTTTGACGACCAGGAACTGACGAGATAACGGGTCAATGGCTTTAATTTTGTCAAAATAAAGTTCTCTCACTTCCAACTCGTCTACGTACTCACTACGTTTCGCTTTGGGGTTCGCCAGATAAATATGTGTTGCGCACTGCTCACGAACGGCAGCCGCGATAGGTGATTTAATTAGTTCATCCGGCGATTGTGTCGCTACGACAAGCACCATATCCAGCTTACGCGCGGTTTTGAGTTTGTTATAAACAAAATCTCTGAACGCTTCGTTGTTAATCCATTGCCAGAACTCATCCATGTAGATAAGGAGTCGGCGGCCATCAGCCAGCATGGTGACACGGTAGATGAGATAGAATGAAGCGGCGCTGGAAAGTACTTTGTTATCCAGAAACTCCGTTCCGTCTATACCGAAAACGTCCAGGTTGTCCACATCAAACGTATCGTCCGGGTTATCAAACACCCAGCCAAATTCCCCTCCCTGCACCCAGGCATTCAGGCGTGCTTTAAGCCCATGCCGCCGGGTTTCAGTATCATCAGGCTCCAGAATGAGTGGTCGCAACTTACTGATCGGATAAGAGCGGTTTGACCTCTGCATCAGGCGCTCAACGGCATCAGAAATCAGGCGGTTCTGGTAATCATCAAGCGGCTCACTGTTAAGCGTACAAAGTAGCCTCACCAGGTCTTTCATAAAGGAAATATTTCGTTTGGTTGGTGGCAAAGCCGCAGGGTTCCAGCCAGTCGGCTCTCCTTCTTTCACCCGAAAGTAAGCACCTCCCATTGAACGTATACCGGGTTCCGCTGCCCGATCTTTGTCGAAAAATACTGTAGTTAACTTCTTTAATTTCCTCTCAGGTGGAAAAGACTCCGGCGTTCCGAACTGCTGGGCGGCGAAAGCCTTAGTCATCATCACTACCGTTTTACCCACGTTTGACGTACCAAGAATTTCGGTATGCCCCAGCGTGGGGTTTTTACCGAAGTAATTTTGATGCTCGGTAGTCATGTGATAGTTCAGGTTATAAATATCATTTCCTGAGCCGCCCAGGGTGATAAGGTTGTTACCCCAGGTATTTCCTTTCTCCTTGCCCGTAAAGAAATTATGGAAGCTTTCCATTTCGGCAAAGTTCAGACTGCTGATAGAACTCAGGCGTGGCCGTAACGTGTAGTTACCAGGTAACTGAGCAAAATACGCTGCGCCAAGACTCAAGGTTGAATAGGTTACGATCAGCCCTAAATCCTCCAGGGTCGTCGTTACAATATTGGTGTCCTTCACCAGACGCTCCGGCGAATCTGCGTAAACAATCAGTGTCTGGTGACTTTTCCCGAAAGAAATATAGCCGCTGGAGACCATATCGAGACCAACTTTCAAATCAGCGAGCAAGGATTTAGCGGCATCATCGGTCATTTCGAGTTTGTCGATCTGATCATCCAGCGCCTTGATTGCAGACTGCTTGTCTATCGGAGTTAAAGAGGAAGTCTGTACATACTCAACCGGGAGATACATCAGTGCATCAAAAATTCCGGCATCCGTTTCCTGAAAGTAGTCCTTGATCTCGATGCAACGAAAGTACCGGGCATGGTCAGAGGCAGTGATTTGTCCAGCATCGTTACCAAAGAACAGGTCTTTACCACCCAGGTATGTATAAAACGGACTATTGGTGACTCTGACTTTCTGCCAGCGCCCGGATAGCAGTTTCTGGAACAGCGTAAGCTGTTCTGAATAAACTATATTATTTTCTTCATATAACCCAAGACGACGGGAATGAAACCGGGAGAGATAGGTGCTCAATCTGCCACATATTTCATTCATATCATTAATGGGTTCTTCGAAGATATTTTTATTACCCTTTTTCCTTGAAAGAAAATGCGTCACTTTATCTTCAGCGCTGAACGGTTTATAGCATACGGTTAAGTATAATTTGTTTTCAAAATACTCAGCCGCCGAAAGCGATTCGTAATAATCGTTCATCACTCTGTTGACGAATGGGATCTTGCTGTCAAATACAGGTCGCACTTCTTTTCTAACCCGAATACGATGCGTATAAAAGGTAACGGGTTTCCCATCAAAACTACGTATCAGCGTATTGAGCTGGTCAGTAAGCAAGGCTAGATCCGCTTCATCTACACATTCAAAATAAGCTCCGTCAATCTGCCAGGTCGCCAGTAGATCATGGTTTCTGGTAACAATGAGGTTATCAGTGATGTGTGATGAATACGGGATTAACTCTTCAAGAGAAGACTGGTCTTTAAGCTTCATAAAATTGTCCACTTTCGATATATCGACTGCGTCGTACGAACTCCCCGCATAATGGACGGCATTGAAGCGCTTGTTTGCCAGAGGATTACCTTTGATTTGCATTCGCAGATAAAGCAGGTCAAAAAAGCGTTCATCTATCTTCGTAACTCGCTTGATGGCATACCAGCCAGGGAGGATGAGGGCATACATAGCCTCATGAATCCAGACACCAAGCAAAACGCAGATAACGCACATTCCAAGAAAGGGGTAGAGCGGAACGCCCAGCCCCCTAATCAAAGCGGGGCGTGTCAGCCCTTTAAAAACGGTACTCATTTTTACGCCCCCTTTTATTACATATTACGCTAACCAGTCAGGCAGATATGGCGCAACAATAAAGATGATAATCCCGATAATTAAAGGCGTAATCCACGCTGCATGCTGGCGTGAGAAGATAGCGATATAACCAATTACCAGCGCAATGATGGTGATTGCTGGCTTACGGATATCCGTCAGAAAATCGATAATCTTCTGCAAGAAGCCAGTTGTTTTAGTGGATACATCATCAGCAAAGGCGGGTTCTGCTACACAAAGCATCAATGCAGCCATAAATACAGAAAGAGTTAAATAACGTTTATTGAGTTTTAACATCGTTTGTTTCCTTTTCATCTAAAACAGTGCCACGCATGGCATATTGGGGATATACGGTAACTTCTTTAGGTTTGATACTCTGTGTTACATTCTCCTTTCTGATTGCATCTTTAACTGAAGGAACCACCCAGTTTTTTTTGTTATCAGGCGGATTAAACCCTATGCGCTGTATATAACTGGTGTTATTAAAATCTGATTCAGGTTTAGTTCCTGTTTCTGGATTGCCGGAATAATAGCAACTCAGGCCACGTAAAATATCGCCACCACGTTTATAACAATCCACCAAAATTTGCTCTGAAACCTTGAGATTTTCGCAGGGGTCAAACATTTTCTCAGCGGTTGTATTGAAGTTTGCAAAATTCGTACTCGTTATTTGCATAAGACCGACTGAGTAACGATGATTTCGTGATTCAATTTGATTTACGATCTGGAGTGCAGCCTCCTTAGTTTTGGGAAAGTAGGACACTACGCCTTTGTCACCGGGCTTACGTTCAACCTTCGGTATTATCTCGGCAATAGCATATGGGTTAAAACCAGATTCAACCCTTGCAACTTCATGCGCAGTATCGGGATGAACGCTGGCCGCGCATTGCAAAGCAAGCGCCGCAAAAGCAGTAGTAGATAACATGATTTTCTCCCGGCCAGAACAGCGCGGAAAGTTTAGACTGAATGGTTAGTCATCGAAGTCGTCATCGTCTTCATCGTCTTCGTTTATCAGCTCCTCAATAGCCTGGCTGGAATATTTTTTTATGAGGTACTGGACAACACCAGAGCTTGAAATACGTCGCCCCCTGCGATAGCCAAGCTCCAGAGCAATTTTATCCAGTTCCTCACGAGAAGCTGAGGGCAGGTAGAGTGTATTACGTTGGGGCTTGCGTCTCGTTGCGGTTTTTTTTCGGGTAGCAGTCATTTTTCTTCCGTTTCATTTTGTGGGTTAAGCTTCTCTCTGTGATGTAGTGGATGAAAGCCATACTTCTTTGCTGCGGATTATCCATGAGTAGAATTTCAGCAAAATCGTGTGGAATTGATTTCCTTAAAAGATTTGCCTGAGCTGTTGTATGTGATTGTCTGTACAAAAGCTCCGCCATCACATCTTCTGGTACAGGTAAAGGCTCACCGCCAAATGAGATAAAGCGTTGTACGTAAGGGATAGCAGTTATTGTAGTGGAATGAACCTCTTCAAAATCTGCCTGGATAAAAAGATAACCGGGAAAAAGCGGCAAACGTCTTTCTCGATATGAAATTATCTTATCCGGGCGACGATACCTTTCAGTCTCCATAGGACAGAAGTAAGAGAAGTTCAGGCGTTCGAGATGAGCAAAAACTGCTGCAAATCTCGTAGTGGTGAATTGCAAAACATACCATTCCATAGTTTTTCCTTTCAGGCGCTCTCTCGACTCGGATGACCCCGAATCAGAGAAAAAAAACAAAAGGACAAATTTACATCTCATAAAAACTTTATCAGCTACATGTGCTGCGTTCAACCACACAAGCAGATCTTTAGATCGCATTTACGACACATTTCATTTTGTTTGTGCTTGTATTTTATTTATATCTAGATACATATGCTATTTGATAACAAAAAAGCAGATCGATTGATCACCATGCGCTTATTTTATAGTCAAGTTAACTAAATTTTTTACCGCTAGTTACTTTTTACAAAAACTCTGCTAACAAGATAAATAAATCGATCTTAATCAATAAGTTACCGGAGAGTATGAATTATCCTAAACGAATTCCGATTTTCACTTTCTGTTCGCTTTGAATCATCGACTGTTTTATTTGCGAGAAATTTCTCATCTGGAGTTGCTGTTTCTTAATCATCTCCGCGCTGTTCAGCACCAGCTCTTTACTGGATGAAGAGATTCTGTCTATGCCCTTAACCCCCAGGTTCTCTAGCTGCCACTCATTCCTGTGTGCAGTCTTCCAGCCATGCTGTACACCGTTCTTATCAAGTGCAGGGATTTTCACCTCCTTTTGTCCTAACTTCTTCAGCTTAACAAGATCACCTTTCTTAACGTTCTCGCGAGTGGTTAACTCACCAAAATCAGCCCCCCAATATGTTTTCTCCACGCCCTTGTTCAGTGTCTTAAGCTTTATGAAATGCTGCTTTGGTTTGGTTTTATCGTTCTGATAATGGTCGTAGCCAACATCAACAACCTCATAAACGCCCTTCTGTCGTTTTGGCGCTGTTTTGTGCGCATCTTTAATAGACTGGTTAAGTCCATGCTGCTGCTTATGAGTGGCTTTAACGTCATAGCCCTTCATCTTCAGCTCTTCACAAAAACCTGTACGAATTTCCCGTAAATCTTTTTTCCTGATATCAGCTCGTTTACCGTCATTATCACGAATACGAAAAACGACATGCACGTGTGGATGTTCTTTTTTGTCGTTATGATAGCCAAGCACAAAACGATGATTTGGGTACTTCTTGTTCATCGTTTTCCTGACAGACTCAAGCAGATCTTCAGGTTTTACCTTTGCTGATACAGGCGGTGAAAACACAATATTTTGGGTTACTTTTTTATTTTCCTTACCTTTATCATCGAAAACATTTTGAGGGTCATTAGCACGATCTATCATGTGCTCTTTAGCCTCCTGAATCTCATCACCTTTCCATACCTGACCGCTTTCACTCATCACTGGCAGCTCTGACTCCCGGCTCATATAGTCAATACTGTTTCGAACTCCCTGCCGGGTAATCGCACCTCCTGAGATTTTGACAACAACCTCCTTACTGGCACCCTTGCGGTTGATACGTTCCTGAACGTTGCGTTGATAGTTTTTACCACCATTTTTAACTTTATGGGCGAAAGCAGACTTGCGGCCAGCTTCAGAGGACTTACGCTTAACCCTGAATTCCTTGTCAACATAAACGCCCATGATTACACCTCAACCTTGTTAGAAACAGTTCGCCCTTTGCATAACATAATGTAGTTTTCAAACTCACTTTTGAGACTCATTATCTCTGAACTCAACCGCTCAGCGTCCTGATAGAACCCATCTTTATCAAGTACTCTGGCATTATCATTAACGATAATATAATGAAAGTTTCGCCCTATTTTATCTATTGCATTACGGCAACGATTCATCACCAGAAGTTCCTGATCGAAAAAATCAAGTTCATTTTCAAGTGTCGTCTGGATTCGATAACGACATTCTCTGGATAAATTCCAGCCATGACGATGAGCCGCTTTCTCTATTAAAGTTCTTTGTTTCCCTGTCAAATACATTGTGGTTTTGATAAAATCATCATTGTCTTTTGACACATTAACATCTTCATTTTTAACCTTGCTTTTCAGTAAAGCATTGGCAAGCAGCTTCATTCCTTTTGCCACGGTTAAACCCGGTTCATCTGGATAAAGTGTTTTAAGACAATCAAGTAGATCATCATGTTGGCTTTCTTCAATCCTGAATTGAACTTTTTTCATAAAACTCTCCAACAAGAACCGACTGTAGGTCACCGGGCAAACGTTGCGGAATGGCGTCAGAGACGTCATTTTGCGGCGTTTGCCCTATCCTGCATCGCAGTGAACTACCTCCACACATAAATTGTGCTTCAGCGTCCATCGAAATGCAAAAAATGAAAGGCTATCGTGGCTGTGATCTGGTGCGTCTGCGACCGGAGACAACGGATTCGCGGCTAACTTGGGCGGAAATAAATTCGCTACGCGAATGGCCTGGCAGGGGGCGCGAGCGCTGTTTTACGGAATATACAAAAAAAGCACCTCCCGTAAACGGGAGGGCTTCGGCGATTCAGGAACGGGAATTTTATTCTGCCTCTGGTGTGTCGCCTTCCATGCCCTGCCGGGCATCATGGAGCCAGCGGCGGAGGTTACTCATTCTTTCCCGGTTTGCCCGGCTGGGACTTTTTCCCCTGTTACCGCTTAGTATACTCCAGACTCTTAACCCGGCCTCGTTAGTCCAGTGCAATACAATTTCCCCTTTGCTGTTAAATCCCAGCGAAAACCGGACAGCTCCCCGCCTCTGTTCTGCACTGATAAAATCTAAAAACTCCTGTTTTTTCATAGCACCTCCTGTTTTTCTATCAGTGCTTTTGTTTCTTTCTTTTCCAGGGCTTTTCTGAGTAATGCCATGTACTCAGGAAAAGCAGAGAATGGCATCAAGGGAAAAACCGGACGCCCACCCTTTTCAACAGTCTGTATTGCTGATAACATGCGTTCCGACATTTTATATTCCTCGCGAGGGAATTGAGTGTCACGGTATCAGGTTGCCTCCACAACCTGATACCACCCCTAATTGATTAACTCCGCAGTTCTCTTATCGCTTCATTTTTGGCTTCCTCCAGTTCTTTAAGGGTATATGCGAAATTCTTCCAGTTAATTACTTCGTTTATAACCTCAGATTTACTTAAACCACACTCATTAAACCAAAAGTTAATATTTTTCTTGAGGGAATTTTTCGCCGTCAGTTCCTCGGACAACAATTCACTAACAGACGTGATAACATAACCACGACCGCGATTTTTATCTTCGAAAGAATGAACGGCAAGGAAGAGAGTTTCTGAATGGACAAAAGCAGAGCAGGTGATTTTTTCTTTCTTAGTGTTTAAAGCCTGGAAAGTGATAACATACGTGTTCATTTTAGTCTCCCGCCCGTTTGGGCTACTGGATCATGGTAAGGAACTATTCCCGACCTACAAATAAATTATACCATCATATGATGGTAATGCAATTTATTTAGTCACTTTATCCTGATTTTTTTCTCTCTTAACGAGCTGGTAATCTGGATGTTCATCAGCCAGGAGCAAAAGTAATTCATACGTACCAGCGGCTAAACCACGAGACGTTTTACCGGATGTTTCTTTGGCTTGCCAGGCTGATAACGTAAAACCAAACCGTTCAGCGGCTTCCTGCTGCGTAAAGCCAGCTTTAATACGTGCTTGTTTCACCTCTTCAGGTGTTGGCTTAAAACTCATGATTTTGTACCTTCACAATAGTATCTGTATAGAATTTCAATAAAATTGGATCATCAATTTCATCTTTAACGTTCGAGAATTCTTCGTAATAAAATGATTTTTGGAAAACAATCTTTTTAGTTGTTTTTTTATCCGCTTCTTTAGAGCGTACCTTCATCAGTTTTTCAAGTTCAATAAACAAACGTGTTGCATCTTCAGACACAACAATCCTGTATGTTACATTACCTTTGTTTTTCCTGTCGCTCAGGACTTCATTCATTTTTTGCCTCATAGCTGTTTAATAAACCCCGCTACCTTTATGAGCTGATCTACACTCAGGCCACGAATTACCATTTCATATCCGTCGCCCCGTTCTGATACGTTACCATCTAACCCATTCTCAACTTTAAACCCGGTCAATGTCCCATGCCAGCTTTCAAGATGCACTAAACGAGATAGCATTCCTTTCAGGATCAGTTTTTTCTCGCGTTTTTGCTGTAACTGTTGTTCATACTCTCGCGCCATATCTACATTATCTAAAGCATCCGACAGGATTTTCTTTTCAATATCGGCGGCGATTTCTACAGGGTTACGCTCTGGCGATACTGTGCAAGTATGGTAAGGACTTCTCCAGCTGCGACTATCTACGCTTCCAATGATAACTAACCTTCCTTTCTCCATTCGAATATGTATAGAGTAATTTTTAAAATCAGGTGAGGTTAGCTTAATCCTGTACTGGCAATCATCGAGCAGATTTACACGCCAGCCGTTCCCCAGGATTCGACAAACGATTTCAAACACCGGTTTATACCGTTCAAAGAAATTTTTCTGTTCTTTCATCGATTCAGCCTTTTGAACTCAATAAAAAAGCCGTAAATCGAATTACGGCAGTTTTAAGACTATTCATCAAAGTGTCCATCATCACTTGCAGCTTCCTGGGCTTCGCATTCCTGCTGATATGCTTCTTCCTTCGCAAAAAGATGCGCCCATCCTTCTGCGTTTAAGCCACGGTGCAAGACTGAACCATTTTCATTGCATTCTTTGGCTGTAACTTCGATCTCATCCGGGCAAATGTAGGCTCCGTAACTTTCAAAAATGTTTATCAGCTCCGCTTCCGTTATGGTCTTGTTTTTCATCAACGTGTCTCCGAATCAATCTTTGCCATGTTCTAGGGGGCTTTCGCCCCCATTCCGGTTATGCGCTTGCTTCTACACGTGTCCAGCCTGACGCCTTACGTTTACCCGCTGTACCATACATTTCACGAATTTCTTCAATGCTGTGTTCTTTACGGTTCCAGCGGCTTTTGTGTTCTTCAGGACGGTAAAACCATTGTTTTTTCTTAGATGCCCACTTACAGCCCATTTCCTTTAAAATGTCTTTGTGTTCTTTAGTTTCTCCGCTAATCCAGACCCAATTACCAATAACTTCATAGACAATCCCTGTAAGGCCGGAAAGCGTATTCAGAACTTTTTCCAGATCTTCACCGTAGTTGTAACGTGCGTTTTCATCAGTGCTTTGAAACTGATTGATTTTATCAATGTTAGCCATGAGAAAATCAAACGCAGCATTTACTGCTTTCATCAGCTCGGCACCCAATGGATTGCGGTCTGGATGATATTTTAAAGCCGCTTTTTTGTATGCCGCCTTGATGTCCTTTTCAGTCAGATCACCGGATAAACCAAAAACGTTTAATGCTTCCTGAATATTCATTTTTCGCTCCCGCCCGTGTGGGCTTCTGGAATCTGGCAGGGAACCATTCCCAACCAACAAATTCATTATACCATCAAATGATGGTTATGGAATCATTTTTAATGCTTTACATTGTAAAGATTACATAAAGATGTATATTGCTTTACCGCGCATGAAGGGATTTCCGAAAGAGGCGCGAACTGTAGTTACATAATGCGCTGTCGTAACATCGCGCCGGAGACGTTCGCCAGGACTGGCGAACCAACAAGCCCGAATGAGAGCGATAACCCCCCTCACCCCTGCCAGGCCAATTTCTGACTATCAGACGATGTTTAGCCTGTCGCAGTTAGCGCGTGAGCTTGCGAACGGTACGCCGGGTCAGTGTGAAACACTGGCGCGGGGCGCTGTATCTGCGCGTTATGAGATGCGTTAGCAGCGAATTACGGGGCGGGTTGCTGAAACCGATTGATGCCTGACAGCAAAAAATGAATCCGGGCGCCAGCTGCTGCACGAAAATTGCCAGCAAAAAACACTTGGCCATCCTCGCCGGTCGTGAAATTTTGCTGGCATAAGAAATAATCCCCCCGGTATGAGGGGCTTGTCTGAAAGGTTAGTGGTTGGGCTTACTGAGAGTGAACTGTAACCCGGCTACTGCTGCAAGCTGTGCAAGTGTTGTGATGGTCGGGTTTCCGTTCGGGGATAATGCGCGGTAGATACTCTGACGAGCAAGGCCGGATTTTTTGGCCGCCTCTGTTATACCCCCTGATTAGGGATCAGGTTAAAAACGAGCTGTATGACGTTCTAAGCGCATTTTACCCGCTCCGTTGAACCATGACCGGGTTAAAGCGGTTAAAACGCCTCTGAGGGCTTTTGAGAGCATTTAAGAATTGGATCGGAAAAGGATCCCGTCTGGATCTTTTAGAGAGATTACACCGCTCGCCGCAGCCGAACGACAGGGCGAAGCCCGCGAGTGAGCGAGGAAGCGGAATTTCCACGGGGTTTCAATAGAGCACTTACGCGCTAAGGTTAATATTTGCTCAATTTTTGGTGGTGCAGTGCTCAGGGAGGCCAGACGGATCTATCCTCTGGATTTATGCTGAGTTATCCACAGACGCTGTGCATTAAAAGCCTTATATTTTCTTCTTGATCTTAAAAACTTAAAAACTTAGCTCGCTTCAATTACCTGAAAATTATGGAAAAAAATTGCTAAAGGTGAGAGGATTTTTCACGTAAGGTGAGAGGATTTTTCACGTAAGGTGAGAAGATTTTTAAGTTAAGGTAGTTAGATTTTTCACTAAAGATGAGAGGATTTTTCACGTAAGGTGAGAAGATTTTTAACGGTTTCCACAGTTTGACTGAACATCAAGTGAAACATGCGGTTGTTGCTATCTTTAGATATGAAGATCCTCAGATCTTCATATCTAAAGGTGAGAGGTTTTTTAATTAAAGGTTGTATTGTTGTCTTGAATTACAACCTTTGTGGGGTTATGATTTGCCTACATAGGAAAGGTTATATGAGGCTTATCGTGAAGACAGTAACGGGATTAACGAAAGTTAGACATAGAAATGAAGTTGGGGTAACTCTTGCATCCCTTTCCCTTTCAGCAAAAAGAGTGCTTTTTCTGGCTCTTTGCCAGATTGATACAAAGGAAATGTTAGATGATGATATTTTGGAGGTTGATGCTGACTTTTTTTCAAAAGCTACTTCTTTAGATAAATATGCCTCTTATGCAGCTCTGAAAGAGGGAGCTAAAGTTCTTTCTTCAACTACGTTAGTTTTAAACAGAGATGATTTAAAAAATTTGGCTGATGAACTTGGGATACTATCATCTAAGAATAAAATACCTGATCGCTTGGATTTAAACTTAACAGAATTCTGTGCCTATTACGATCATCTTGCAACTGTACGGATAAAATTCACAAATACAGCTAAGCGATATTTTTCTAAGTTGATTGGTTCTGAAAATAGATATACCACTCAGGTATTGAAATCAGTTGTGTTGTTGAACAGTGTAAACTCAACAAACCTTTATCAAGTCATTAGGAAATATTACAGTCAGAATAGTTCAAAAAAATCTTTTGATATATCCGTGGATGATTTAAAAGAGGAAATGGGACTTTATACTATTGAGGAAGGGGAGAAGAAATATAAGTATCCTAAATACTCATTTTTTGTTCGTGATGTTATCAATAAAAGCATTAATGAGATAATTGAGAAAACGGAAATAAATCAGTTATCTTTCTCTGTTGTTGGGAAAAAAGGGAGAATGGCTCACATGCTTAGATTTGAGTTTAGTATAAATGAAAAATCCTCATCCTTTTCGGAAGATGATATGGCATTTTTAGAGGAGTTTGACAAAGTCGTTCCACCAAAAAAGAATAAGTGAGGCAAAACATGGCTAAAATATATGAGTTTCCGCAGGGAGCCGAACGAAGTAAGCTGAAAAAAGAAATCATCCGGGAACGTAAAAAACGATTGCGAGAAACGAACGGTAACCCGGTTATCCGGCACGCTAAATGGTTCTGGTTTTATCTACGTCTTGCTACGGCTGGCGCACTGCATTTAGTCTCTGTTATTTCTCTGGCAGTCCTGGGGGCTTTCAGTAAAGCTATTTTCTGGATTGGTGGAATGCTCTGTGTTGTTACATGGTTCCACCTTGAGCGCCAGTTCTGGACGCCGCAAAATTTCACGATTCCAGTAATCGTAACGCTGTGGGGATTGAGTTTGTTTGCCACTCCCCTGATGGAGCTGCTTAACAAAAAAATGCCGTGGTATCGTCTTCTGGTTCCTGATGCAAAGCACACTAGCACTGAGGCAACCAATGATGATCAGCCGTGAAGCAACAATGTTATCCAGTCGGCTTGCAGTGCTTCTTTCAGCCTTTTATCATCGGTTAATCATAGCGCACGAGGCGAGTTCTTTTCACTGCGATGCAGGATAGGGCAAACGCCGCAAAATGACGTCTCTGACGCCATTCCGCAACGTTTGCCCGGTGACCTACAGTCGGTTCTTGTTGGAGAGAGTTATGAAATATCAGGTTAAAGAGTTTATTAACGAAAAATATTCTAAGGCTGTTAATATTTTAAAGGATAACCTTAAAGAACACTACCATATTTTTTATGGTTTGAGATTAAGTGAGATTCTTTTTCCTGCCAGCGAATACGGCTCTGAAATGTTTTTTCAGGAGTTTGAAGCGATTAACAGTGTAATATTGCCTTTGGTGATTTTTGATTTGATAGACCGAAAGCCGATTATGGTTATCGGCTTCGGTGAAGTATGTGGAGTTGATTCACTTGTTGATTCTGGTATAGAAGTTGTTTCTTTAGACGGTTTAAGCGATCTGCTACTGGTTGAAAAACTGACGCCATTATTTAACTAAACCTCTGGATAACTATCTTTTCAGTTTTCCAGTAAGATTTTTTCTATATCTGAAAGCACTATTTTTTCAATGCTTTCTATATAGTAATGCTCATTAAAACCTGTCATTTCTGTAAATTTTAGCTCTGCATCATCTTTCGAATAAGCAATAACAACTCTGAAATCATTTTCCCACAAATCCCACCTGTATTTGTCTTTTATACGAACCCTGTACAATCCTTTTTGGATAGTGCCATCTTTTTTCTCTTCCTGTACTTTTTTTAATTTTTCATTTTGCACCTGTTGTTCAAGCCATGATTTATTCATAAATCCCCCACGGTTAACGTCTTTAGGCTCGGTTTTTACTTAACGAAATCTTCCGGTTTTACACCTGTTTTTACCTTCATATACTTGCCCTCCCCCCTTAGCTTCGGCTGAAGTTCGGTAAAGTACCATCCGGCAACGGTAATAATGCCTAAAAATACAAAAATAGCAGGCTTCAGAACATCAATAGCTGATACAGCGCATAACTCAATATTGAGATTAGTACAAGTTCCCTCATCAGGTGCATAGAACCCCCATAAGCCTATACCTATAAGGAACATCCCCAATATCGGTTGGATGTATAACAAGTAGATATTAATAAGAGTTTTAATATATCTGAATATGAACATTTTTCTTTCCTTAGGTTTCTTTCTATTTTGGATTTCCAATTCTTAACCAATGTGATGGTTCGACAATCCATTCTCCGCAGTCATAGGCAACGGCCTTATTATGCCTGTTAGCGAACCATACTAACCAGGCTAATAATCGCTGATTGCCGCTGTATTTGGTTTATCTCTAACCATCACAACATATCTCTTTTTCTTAGCCATAACGCTACCCTAATTTTGCAGATTCAAGCAGCCAGTGGTTTTTCAGGTTCTCGTCCAGGTTATCGAATGCGGCCAGCGCTGCCTTTAGAACGGTTGTCTTGCTCTGGCCTGTTCTCTGCGCCTCCGCTTCCAGGATCTCCTCAAAGTACGCTGGCAGTCTGAAGTTCATCAACTTTGGTTTACCCGCTACAGGCGCTCTGGTAGCGCCGGAGATAAAACGCGCGGTTTCTGCGTTTGTTGCTGGTTGCTGAGATTCATCGATGTTCGGGCGGTTTAGTTTTAAAGCCATGAAAATTTCCCCTTGTACGGTATGCATTAATTGTAAATATCATAGTATCTTTATGGTGTATTTACAATGTAAAGATTTCGATGAATATTGTTGATATTTCTATAAAATGCCAATTTCCTGTGCCACAAGTTCAATCTGTGCTTTCGCTGTTGAAAGGCTCGATGCCCGGCTAACGTCATGTACCCCTGCCCCTTCATTACAGGCGCTTTCATACACATCCAGCTCGGATATCCGGGTTTTCAGAGGTTGAATCCAGATGTTGTCCGAACGCAGTAATTTATCCAGATCAATGGCCGCTTTTCTGTGGCGGGGTTTCGCTGAGTTGATTCTGGTGAACAGCACCCACGGTTCCAGAGCTGCGTTAGCTTTCTGAGCGGTGCGGATTTTCTCTGTAACACTGGTCAGTGTTTCGCTTTCGAAATCAGAGGACGGCTTAACCAGTGTCACCACGATATCTGATACTGTCAGGGCGCTACGGAACTCCTGGCTGTCGTGGCCGGGGCAATCGACAATGAGAACTTCACACAGCTTACTAAGGCGCTTAATTTCGTTGCTGACGTTTCCGTAAGCTGCGTGAACCGGGATAGTGAGTAAGCCGTTATCTGTCCGCTTTTCGTTCCAGCTCAACAGATCGTGGTTTTTATCTGTCTTCAGGATAATTACCGACTTACCTTTGTTGACCAGCATTGAGCCTGTGTTAGCCACGTAGGTGCTTTTGCCTACCCCACCTTTATCTGATACGACAAGCAAGATTTTACCCATTTCAGAATCCCTCTCTTTATGTTGTAAAGCTCATGTAAAGATATGAATGTCTTTACATGGTGTGTTTTTCGTAAAGATACTTTTGTCTTTACAGTGTCTTTATAATGCAATGGCTTTACCATGTAAAGCACAAATAAAGATATATTTATCTTTATGGTGTCTTTACATGGTAAATGTTGCTGTGTCTTTATGTGCGCTTTATGGTGTAAATCTTGGTGTGTCTTTACATCATCTTTATGTTGTAAATTTTTAGTGTGACGTTGTCACTATAGGGCTGGGGTCTGTTTGCTGGTTCTTTTTGAGTGTGCCTTCCCTGAACCAACTGAAATGGGTACTGTATGGGTGTGTCTGGTTAACTCAAAATGAACTGGTTCCCTATAATGACTCAAACAGTACCGAAAGGCTTTGTCAGAGCTTACTTACGCGCATCCACGACTGAACAGGATGCAACACGCGCCCTGGACACGATAAATACCTTCGCCATCGAGCGCGGCCTGAGCATCTGTAACTACTACATTGAAAATGAATCAGGTTCTAAGCTTGAACGCCCTGAGTTGTTCCGGCTCCTGAAAGATTGTCAGCAAAACGATATCTTGCTGGTAGAGGATGTGGACAGGCTTTCACGCCTGGTAGGGGAGGACTGGAACACACTGAAGAAAATGATCCGGCAGAAAGATATCCGGGTTGTGGCCGTCAACGTTCCGACAACCTGGCTCGCATCGGGTCACAATGATTTTGACAGCCGAATGTTTTCGGCCATAAACGATATGTTGCTGGATATGCTGGCCGCCGTCGCCAGGCGAGACTATGAACAGCGCCGGGAACGGCAGCAGCAGGGGATCGCCAGGGCGAAAAGGGAAGGGAAGTATAAAGGCCGCCAGGTTAATCAGTCTCGCTATGACGCCATAAACAGGCTGATTGCGAGCGGCAGCTCCTGGAGCCAGATTCAAAAAGTGCTGGGTTGTAGCCGGGCGACTATCAGCAAAGCTGTGAAGCAACAGACCGTTAACAAAATGAACCATGAACCTGAAGGTAGGGAGTAGTTACAACATAATAAACAGTGTGTTGAAGAATAAAACTGATTCTTTATACTGTATATGCATGGGTCTTCCCCGATCATGGTGGGAAGGCTCAGAACGCCATATTCAGCTTTCCGTAGTGGAACATCACCCCCAGTTTAAAGCGCTCCCGGTTTCGGTATCCCCTGGCTTTTATCCTCAGCAGCCTGATCTTGCTGTTAAGTGCCTCCGCATTTCCGTTTGAGACACTGTGTCGCATCGCATTCAGGATCCCGTACAGCCTTTTTCCTATCGTTTTCGCGGCATTTTTCATCATGGGAACGTCACTGTTAGCCGCCAGCGCCAACCATCTCTGCCAGTCACTCCGTCTTTCCTCGCTCCATGGCCTGTTCCAGATATCCTTTGCCAGCTCTTTCAGCGCCCAGCACTGGCTCGTCAGCTTCATCTGTGCACGCAGCCACATCAGCTTTTCCTGCCGGGATTCGGTCATCCACTTATCGCTGTACTGCCACAGGAAGCGGGTTCCTTTTGCCTGGTGTCGGCTTTCAACAGGGAGGTGCGGATGTTCATTCTGACGGGTTTTATCAACTACCTCGCCCAGTTGCTTCGCCACATGGAAGCGGTCAAAGGCGATTTTCTCAACCGCACTGGGTAAGTGGATACGCGCTGCTCTTATATAGCCCGCGTTCATGTCCATTGAGAGCGTTTTGATAGCCAGCAACTGCCCATCAGTGAGCGTGCGAAGATAGCCGGCAAGACTCTCTGTGCCGCGATCATCCGTTAAGGCCAGCGCCCGACCATCGCGATCGGAGATCACCGTTATGTAACGATGTCCTTTTTTAAAGGCGACCTCATCCACATTCATATGACGGGCGGATAATGGCTTTTTTATCCGGGCAAGACCTCGCTTAACTGCCCGGGTCATAATGCCGTCAACCGCATTCCAACTGAGCTTAAGTTGCTTCCTGACAGCATCAACGGTGCTGATTTTCAGCCATGAGAGAACGAACGATTCGAATAGCAACGTATACCGGCTTCCGGGGCCAGCCCACGGAACAGGCAACGTCAGGCAGCCATGCTCCGGACACATAATTCGTGGAACATCGGCTTCAACAATAGTGGTGAACTGGCAGGTATCAAGATGGCGCCATTTACGATGACGGTGATCGTGAACAGAACAGGATTTACCGCAGGTCGGACAGGCTAGCCGGGTGTTTTCAGCGATCTCAATAGTGACAGTAACAGAACCGGCATTTTCATCGAGAGAAAGGGACTTTACCTGCCACGGATCGGACAGGTTGAGAATATGAGCGTAGAGGGACTTTTCGTCCATGGCGGTGACCTCTGGCGATTAAATACACCATTATCATGCCTTCAGCCACCACAACAAGGGAAGACCCATATGCATACAGCTATATTGATCGGAGGTTTTTCATGCCTAGACACTATGAAATTGACTCAGCCTGGCGTGCGAGCATTAAGCGTGAGCCGAACGGTCGTCAGACAGTTACGACAGAAGCCTTTGTCAGCCAGCTTGCGCTGATTAATTTTCACTGGAGTTGTCGCCAAGCAAATCAGTGGATTGAAACCTACGTGACCGTTTTTAAAGACATTTCCACTCAGGAAGGAGAGAACCGGACATTCATGCTTTTTAACCCCAACGGAGGCCGTTAAAAATGGGTTTTCCATCGCCAGCAACCGACTACCAGGAAAACAGGCTGTCACTCGATCAGCACTGTAATACAGGAGCGCCGGGAGTATTCTTTTTTCGAAGTGATACCTACTCTTTCCGGGAAGGGATAAAGCCTGGTGCGCTGCTCATAGTAGATTTTGGGGGCACGCCCGTTGACGGGTCTTTGGTGCTCTGTGTCCTGGAACAAGAATTCAGGATCATGCGATTGCGACTACACCCCAAGCGGTGTCTCCAGGAACTCGATAAGCTGGATAACTTCAGGGCTATACCTGATGACGATGAGGACGGGTTGGAGGTCAGGGGGGTCATTACGCACATTGTGGCACTGTTGCAAAGTTAGCGATGAGGCAGCCTTTTGTCTTATTCAAAGGCCTTACATTTCAAAAACTCTGCTTACCAGGCGCATTTCGCCCAGGGGATCACCATA
>NZ_JBMKHN010000022.1:0-44470 GCF_049238425.1 Enterobacter cloacae complex sp. IR5401
CTGATGATCTGTTCGTCGGAAAAACGCTTCTTCATGGGGATGTCCTCATGTGGCTTATGAAGACATTACTAACATCGGGGTGTACTAATCAACGGGGAGCAGGTCATTTCCACTCATTGTTCCGTAGACAGCCAATAGAGCAGTCAAGTAATCCTATTTTGTAAACAAGCTTGGTAACCTGAGTCTGTCGCAGACCCAGTAAGTTTTAAGCCTATTTTCAAGAATCATTGAGGGGCGGTACTAGTTGAGATACCGAGTGGTTTATAAATTACGTTTTGAGTTAGCTTTTAACTTTCACAACTGAAAACTCGCAAATCCATTTCAACATACTTATATACTTCTACTTGTAAAGTATTGGACCAGACGTTGACATTCTCAATAACAATCAAGAGATTCTTGCTTCAACGGAAGTTGAATTAACCTTCCTCCACAAGCAGAAACGACATGCCCTGCCGCTTAAAATTCATCATATACTACATTATCACTGAACCCCCTTACAAGGGTTTACTCTCCCGGCGAATAACTTCACCACCCAGCCATTCTTGTTTGTATATCAACTGCCTGACAAATTCGTATCTCATACTCAGAGTGTTATCGTTCTTGTCAGATACAGAATCCATCAAGTTCACAACCTCAACAACTGCGTGATTTTTACAAATTGCCGTGGTTGCTTTATGGATATTATCGAGTCTTATCCTTGCTGCCTTTGATTTTACTCTGTCAATTTTACCTTTGGTTTTTAGCCAATTTTGGCTGTGTTTCTTTCTTCTGGTCAGTGTTTTATTAAGACGGATTAATTTTTTCTTTTCTTCCGCTTGGTAAGTGTTATCACCGCCGCCCCCAGATGACAGATGAACGCTATCCACATTATTAAGTACAATTGTAGATTTGATATCAGAGGGGTGTATTGGATCAGGGACTGTTTGCTCTGTATTAAAACTGATATACCACTTCCCCTGATTCAGGGAAATAGTTGCGTTTTTTAAATCACCAATGATTTCACGACTCTTGCGATACTTTACCCAGCCGACTTTAGGAAGAGATACCAATTTTTTTTCTTGATCTACTCTAACCCTTTGGCATGGTATACGGAAAGAATCATGCCGACCTTTCTTTTTAAACTTTGGATATTGTGATTTGCCGGTAAAAAAGTTTCTGAATGCTCTGTCTAAATCTCTTAACGATTGCTGTAAACACTGAGAAGGGGCTTCTTTCAACCAAGAAAGGCTCTCTTCATTCTTCCATTCAACCAATTCAGAAGCCAGCTGAATGTAGCCTATGAATTTTTTACCAGAACGGTAATTCTCGTTAAGAAGAGCAAGGCCTTTGTTGTAAACAAAACGACAGGAGCCAGCAAAGGCCAAAAAGTCTGATAACTGACCTTTGTTAGGTTCAAGCAAAAATTTGAATGCCTGTTTTTTAATCACAACTGGACCTGTGTAAACGGAGCGAAACTGGTTAAATGCTAAATCATCGTGCGAGCGTTGATTAAAGGATTTGACTACTTTTAACGACCTTATTCAACCAATAAAAAGCCCCACATATATGGGGCTTTGACACTTAATTTGAAATTAGCCTTGCAGCAGAGACAGAACCTGCTGAGGAACCTGGTTAGCTTTGGACAGCACGGAGTTACCAGCCTGCTGGATGATCTGCGCTTTGGACATGTTGGACACTTCGGTCGCATAGTCCGCATCCTGAATACGGGACTGCGCTTCAGACAGGTTGGTAGTGGTGTTGTTCAGGTTGGTTACTGCAGAAACCAGACGGTTTTGTACAGCACCCAGGGAAGAACGGAATTTGTCGATCTGGCTGATTGCATCGTCCAGCGCTTTCAGTGGATCGGCAGTAGAGGTGGAAGCGGTGGTAGCTTCGGTGGTCAACTTACCATCAGCAGTTTCATAAATGGTACCGCCAGTGCTGTTGGTGATAGCACCGTTCTTCTGTTCAAAGTAGGTCACATCTTTTGTCGGCTCGCTGGAAAGCGCACCGTCGTCAACATAAACATCGTCATTGGCAGCATCTTTAACAACACCTGCTGCGGTAACGGTGTGAGTGGCTGTACCTGTACCACCCAGATCAAGGGTGAAGTTTGCACCTTTAGTCAGGTTGGCCATGCCTTCAGCACTTACATGTGCATTGGTGATATTAACAGTGTCAACTTTAGCCAGGCTGGTGAAGTCAGCGCTGCCAGTAGTGCTATAAACAGTGTTCTGACTGGTACCTGATGCGACGGTCATAGTCGCTGTTTTACCATTAGCAATTAATGCGTCTAATGTTGCAGCTGTATTCCCCGCTGCAGTAGCAGTGAAGCCACCAGTTGATGAATCAAGATAAAGCGCACTACCGTCAGCCGCAGTGATATTACCATTATTAGCAACCATAATATCGGTTGCCGCGCCACCGTCGATGCTCACTTTGGCAGCAAATGCGCCATCCGCCAGAATCTGGGCATTTGTTGAAGTCTGAATGCCGGCACCTTCTGAACTCACAGACATCCCGGAAGCAGCACCGGACGTAAGAGTGATTTTAGTCTTAACACCAACAGGAACTGCGCCAGTCGAGTCGCTGTTTGAAATTAATCCGTCCCAAGTTGCAACAGCAACGCCACCCGCATTGGTTTTCGTCAGGTTACCTTGCTTATCTAAATACAGCGTCGCGTTATCATCTGCCGCAGTGATTTTACCATCCTGGGAGATGTTAACTTTCTGATCTTTTTCACCGATCGTAACCGTTGCCTGAGAAGAATCCCCTGTATTTGGGTTAATAATGCTTAGTGTCTTTGCTGAATCTGCGCCTGTCGCATCGAAGCTGTATGATTTGCTTGCCGCGTCATATTTGTAACCTGCGGTTGCAGCCACACCGAACGCATTTGCGCCGCCGCCAGTGATAACGGATTTATCTGAGATATTTGCTAATAAATCAGAAGCTGATGCCTTACTGTTAGCAATGGTGTTCTTATAATCAGTCACACCATTCGCATCTGTAGTGCCTTTAGTAAAACCAGCTAATTTCAGATCGTCAGCTGTTGCTTTGGTATTCGCTACTTCACCTTTACCGTTAACGTTAAATCCAGTCAGGTTTAAAGTAGAGGAATCAATTTTTTTCAGGTCAATTGTGATGGTTTCACCATCGTTCGCACCAACCTGAATTTTCATGGAACCGTCTTTTGCCAGCACGTTCACGCCGTTGAACTGGGTCTGGCCGGATACGCGGTCAATTTCGTCCAGACGGGATTTGATTTCGTCCTGGATTGAGTTCAGATCGGATTCAGAGTTAGTACCAGTAGAAGACTGAACAGTCAGCTCACGGATACGCTGTAAGTTGTTGTTGATTTCAGACAATGCGCCTTCAGTGGTCTGTGCAACGGAGATACCGTCGTTGGCGTTACGCGCAGCCTGAGTCAGACCTTTGATGTTAGAGGTGAAGCGGTTGGCAATCGCCTGGCCAGCAGCATCATCTTTTGCGCTGTTGATACGCAGACCGGAAGACAGACGCTCAATGGCAGTAGACATTGAAGACTGGTTTTTGTTGATGTTGTTCTGAGTGAGCAACGAGAGGCTGTTGGTATTGATGACTTGTGCCATGATAGTAATTCCTATTTGACTGAACTTAAATTAAGTTTACGGCTTCCACCATTTGGCTCCTGCGCCGCTATGTTCACTATCGGCAACGTACTCTGGACCTTTAGAAGAAAAAGTGAAAAACCATCCCCATCTGCTTTCAGGCATCAAACGAAAGATAGTTGTTTACTTTTAATACAATGTGATAAGTTCGTTTTAACGCCCCCTAAACCACCATGATAAAGCTAAACAATTCAATATGTTGAGCATCATAAATAAACTATCTCGTTTGACAAACTGGCTACCTCTTATAAACCTCTAATCTCTTCATTTCTCAGCACTCAACAAGCGAGCATAACCCGATGTTCCGATGGTAAGACCTATCCAAGGCGCAAATGCTTAGCTATCTCATCGGATGGCACCTTGTTTTATCTGTCTTTTTTAGTAGGTGTATGTAAGATGGTTTTACATTACAGTCATTCTCTGTCTAATACATGATCAGGAGATTTGTTCAGTGAATGTTTCTGCCCGTTTTGTTATACTATTAAATCTTGCATGCGCAGCTTTATTATTTACTCTACTCAATGCCAGGTTTGATTTATTCTGATCAGGATCTCATTTTACTTACTCGAAATCCCTCCTAAGATTCATGCATGTACATATCTTACATCCAATCGAGTAGTAAATCGAAAATCATCAGGGAGAATAATGACTTGATAAAGGACGTGATCATTGACCATCGTCCTAACTTTCCATAAACAGGTGGGTATTTAGTGTATGAACCCTCGTCCAACTAGTTCCTTCCGATTACCCTTAAAGCACTTTTCATGGTGATGTTTTTCCTTGTTACATATTTGGATGCTTGTTTTAAGGCATTATTCATTGCTATTACAGTCACAGGCCTAGCTAACCCTTTAACTCGATTTGATCTACTCTGGAAAACATAAATATCAGAAGGATTGCAATCCTTTCTGTACGCAATTAACTTAGAAAGCAATAAATTTAATCTAATTGTTCGTGGCTCAAATTTTGGAGTTCCAGCCAAGTGCAGCATGTCATCTTCGATATCGGAATATCTAATAGTAATCACCCTGCTGCCTTCAGCACGGAGAGAAAACAATGTTAGCCATAAGTCTGCCCAAGTTGATGAGATTTTAGACAATTCAAAGTGAATAGCCCTAAACTCTTCAGGTGTAATAGAATCTGTTTTTGCCATGAATACCCCCAATGCTCAACCCAACCGCTTACCAAAATTTCAACAACTTTATTACATCATTTCAATACTTTATTACGAAAATTGGATTAAATGTTCAATATTTTTTTCCTCTACCCCTACCGCGCCGGAAATTTTTTATACAAGGTGCACACCGCAACGTCGTAAATAATCGCCACCTGCTTTCTGTCCATTCCGTTTGCGATCAGCCTGCCAGCCTGCGCCCATTGCTCAGGGGTTAACTTCGGCCTTCTGCCGCCTATGCGCCCTTTCTCCCGGGCTGCCGCCAGTCCTGCCCGGGTGCGTTCCACGATTAACTCCCTCTCCATCTCGGCCAGGGCTGACATGATGTGGAATATGAAACGCCCCATTGGGCTGGAAGTGTCGATGCTGTCCGTAAGGCTTTTGAAGTGGATGCCGCGCTGCCGGAGTTCGTCGACCAGCAGTACCAGATTTCGCATGCTTCGCCCGAGGCGATCCAGCTTCCACACTACCAGCGTATCGCCCTCACTCAGCGTTCGAAGAAGCTTTTTAAGCGCTGGCCGGTTCGCTACCGTCCCGCTCATTTTTTCCTCAAAAACCTGTTCACATCCTGCGCGTTCGAGAGCTTGTCGCTGAAGATCTGTGTTTTGGTCATTTGTTGACACCCTTACGTAGCCAATTAGCATGTTTTTCACCCAATATTTTCTGCAAAAAATCAGGTGAAGTTATCGGCATGGATGCCGCAGGGCAATCTATAAAACGTCGGCGAACACCACTACGGCATCAGATGGCACGCTTAAGGCAGCTTCGCCGGTGGCCAGAATCGTGAAATCTCAGAACGAGAACCAGCGTACCGATGTTGACGAAGTAGGCTTCACCTGGTGCGGCTGCGGTACGGCGAACGCCGAGGCTGAAGGGATCAAAATCTCTCGGCTGGATGTTGGGGTATATATTCTTACCGGTTCGGATGGCCTGGCATCAGAAGGCTGGCAGTTACTGCCGCCAATGGACCCAGGCGGCATGGGAGAGCTTGGGATTGTTGAAGCAGAGCAGGCAGAAAGCGGTGGGCTGACTATCCGCCTGTTTAAGCGAAAATACATGCTGAGCGATGAAGGGGAGATCGTCAAAACAAAAGGGGAACCGATGGACGTGCCGGTGAACAGCTGGATCGATGTTCGCCTGGATATGCCTGATGATTCTGCCTTTAATCAGCGGATGAATCAGGAACTTCAGCCATAGCCACACGCTGATTCCAGATACTGTTTTGCGGCATCTCTACACGTACACTGACAAACTGATCGGCCGGAATATCGGCCGGTTCTCCGGCGTTGAGCGGCCAGAAGTACGGCATTCTTGTTACTGATAGTCTCTCGGTCGACGGCCTGGCGCAGAGCATGTCCCAGCTCATCAACGAGTATGACGAGAACATCGGCGCCTGGGAGACATTTGCCACCACCTCAGCAAATCAGAACATCACCGTTACCATCAACGGCACTCGTGTAACCATTCCGGCGATCGGTAAACTGGTCCAGAAAGGAAGTAATGGGGCGGTTGGAGTTTCGGACGGTGGGACCGGAGCAACGAATGCCGCTGACGCGCGCACAAACCTCGGTTTGGGAAGTGCCGCAACAGCCGCACTAACCACATCATCAACTGATATGACTCTAGGTCGGGTTCTGAAAGTTGGTGACTTTGGATTAGGCAGAACAAATCTGAATGCGTCTGACGCCACTTTAAATGCAAATGACGTAACTTTCTCGTGTTTTAGTTCTGGCCCTGGTGCCAGCGGTTCTAATTATTATGACCCCTATTCCACCATGATAACTGGCGTACGTGCGGGGGGAGGTGATGGCACAGGTTATGTATCGCAAATACAGCTAACAGTTGATAATCGAATGGCATCACGTCGAAGATATCTTAATAACTGGTCACCGTGGGCCGTCTATTATTCCTCGGTTTGGGAAGCAGTGCTACACGGGATGCTTACAGCTCGACAGGACAGATGTTATCCCGGGGAGATTTTGGCTTGGGCGGGCCGGGTAATAGTAGTGCTGGCTGGGATATAGCTGTCGATGGCCGATTTTTAAGTAGCCCTTATGACGGCCCCTCAGCTACTGCTGTGTTTATGGGGATAAACTGCGCTCATAGTTCCGATTCATCCTACTGCTTTCAGCTTGGGGGGCGAGGAAACCAGGGTATGTGGTGGAGGGCAAGGGAAAGCGCCTCATTCCTTCCATGGTTACGAGTTTATGACACTGGTAACACCACCAGAGCTAGCGACGGCACCTTAAAAGCAGCCTCCCCAGTAGTTAAGCTGTTTGCAGACGGTTCGTTTGAAACTAATGGCGAATCAGAAGGCTGTACCGTAACTCGCATGAAAGCCGGAGAGTATCTGATCGAGGGCTGCATGGGGATGAACTCAGATGCGGCGTGGGGTGGTATTGATGGCGGGTTCGATATCCCTAAAGATCGTAATGGGCAGGCCCTAATCTGGCTTGACTATGAGGTAAATGCCGACGGGTCAGTGCTCGTGAAAACATTCCACCGGGAATACCCGTCAGCACCGATATTTGCGAGGAACGCACGGGAAGGTTTTATGGATGGCGACGCGGCAGGCGTAACTGTCAGTGACGTCGCACTGTTAATGGCCGTGATCTGAAACATCTGTACCGGGTTAGAAAGAACAAACAACGTCTGGCCAACCCGAATCTGGCTGGCTGGCGCCGTCCAGTTCGTGCCGGTACCGGTGGCGGTATTTCCGTTGATGGCGATGGTTCCAGTGTTATAAAGCATATTTTCTCCAGGTAATAAAAAACCCCGCCGGAGCGGGGTTTGTTTTGAGACAGAATGAGTTATTGGCAGGTGGTGCTGGTGAACGTGCTGGCGCTCACCCAGGTCCAGTTAAAAGGATAACCGGCGCGGTAGTGTGTCTGATTGTTTTGTTTACGGACTCCGTAGATCTGGACGCTGCTTTCCTGTCCGCCGACCAGGGCTGTTCCGGTGCATACGGGTTGCTGCTTCTCAATAACGCCAGCGCAACCGGAGAGCAATACCGCTACCGCCAGGCAAAGAATCATATTTTTCATAGCGTTTATATCCCAGGGCATTCATGAAGCTACACAATAACAATATGAATCAACGGGATATAATTGATTTGGTAGATCAATTATTCGAAATTGATCGTTCAAAACGATCAATCATAGTTGGCGCAGTTGATGGCCATAATCACATTTCTCAGATTCGAATACGCGACGTTTTGAAGGTTGCCGCCGGGGGTTGTCTGCGGTCTGGCAAATATCCGCGTATTGCTTCCCTCAAGTTTTGCCATGCTTTTATATATCGCCATGTATGGCTGCGGCTGACCGCCAGCCGATATAACCCCGGTAATTAGCCCCAGCATGGCAGGCATACAGGCCCACTTCCCCGCCAGAGTTGTATTGATGTTATATCCTGAGCTGGCATCCACCCCGGCGGTAGCGGCGCTCACCGTTGGCGTTGCAGAACATGGCGTTCATTGAGTTAATGCGGTCTTTAACCGGCGGGTTGGCATCATCAACGATGACACTGAAGCCGGCATCGTTAAGCTGGGCAATATCCGTCTTGCTGGCGTTCTGCGATTTGCGGGAGTCGCCTGACGCATCCGGGTAGATGTAAATCTCCCGGCTCTTCACATAACGCCCATCCTCATATCGCCAGAACTCTTCCTGGATACGCTTAATCATCGCCGGCGTGTCGTAGACTTTCACCAGTTCGCGAACCGCGCGCGGTAGCCCGTTACGCTTTACGTGAACAATCGCGGCCATTTTCCCTACGTTGAAGTCCATACCGATAAACAACGGATCCCCATCCTGAATCTCGTCAGAACAGTTGTTCAGTTTACGGTTAAAGGTGTGGTAAATGGTCCCACTGTTGAGGTTGGTGAACTTCCCGCGCAGGTATGCCTGAATCAGTTCGTCAGGGTAAGAGCTCAGCAGCGAGGAAATGTAATCCGGGGGCAGGTTCTTCGCGTTGTCGAACGTGCTGGCCTGAATCAGCCCATACAGAGCAGAAAGCTCAGGCTTTTCGCGGACCGCCTTCACGAACTGCTGGTAGACGAACTTGAAGCCCTCCGGCGTAGTCGTTACATCGATGCCGTTACGCAACCCGTCGACTTTGTAACGCATACGGGCGATGATTTTTCGCCAGGCCTGCTGCGCTTTGGCAGCCGCCATGACGTCCAGTTCATCCACCATCGCATTACCGATTTTGAAACCAACTATCGAGCCTGGCTTCTCCATTGAGCGGCAGATTGTGGTTCCGCGGTATCGTCGCCCCTCGTAGAAGTGAACCTCTTTGTTCCCCTCATTGATTATGACGCTCAGCCCCCAGTCAAAGGCCACTTCCTCAATCGTCGGGTAGAAGATGTCACGGATCTGCGGGTACGTCGGCGCGAAATAACCCTGGTTGATTTTAGGGTGCTCCCACATCCCCTTACAGATGCCGCCACAACCCACCCACGTCTTACCGGAACCGAACCCGGCAACGTAGGCTTTGAATTTGTGCTGCATCGCGAGGAAACGCGCCTGAGGAATGTTAAGTGTCGGGCTGATCCCCATCTTCCGCCCTCGCGTCCACTACGTTGATATTGATCTGAACTGGGGTCGGTTCGTCACCATCACCATCACCGGCCAGCTCTTTGCGGAGTTTCTCAACCTCCAGCTGCCGGCGGTCGATTTCGATCTGCTGGAGACGCTGAGCGAACTCGCTATCCGCCAGGCCAAGCCGTTTCATTACGGCTTCGAACATACGCTCACGGCTGATAGCGGTTATCTCGACGCCGTTCTTTCCGACCTTTACGCCGGAGTAAGCGAGTCGCGAGACTGGCGAGAGTTTACGCGTATCAGCGAAGTAAGGCTGGCCGATACCATCGCCGTTACAGCGTGGGCAGGCAGGGTTAGGCTCACGATTATGGTCATAGCCATAGCCACCAACATCAGCGGGCTCGCGACTTTTCCGCTCAAGCGCTTCGAGTCGTTTCTCTTCGAACTCCACCATATCGCGCCACTGGTACTGGTGACCGAATCCCCAGCAGTAACGACACGCGCCGCGGCGATACTGCGATAGCTGGTTTGCATCGAAGGTGGCAAGCTGCCACATCTGCGCGAGGACTTCATCGGCACCGCCAAGCGTGCGCGCAATGGAGGCTTTCTGTTGTTGTGCAATAGCCTGGGCAACTGAAGTTTTCTGAAGGAGTTGATAACCAATTTGTTCAGCGGATTTTTTGCTGTAACCCGCCCTGATAGCTGCTTGTGTGGCGTTACCATCCTTTAGGTATTCCGCAACAAATAAGCGTTGCTGAGCAGTAAGTCCATCATCATCCATCAGCTCATTTGCGCTTTGTTCTTTCTGCGCAATGCGCACTTTTTTCTGCGCAGGTTTTTGCGCAGAAGTTTTTTTGATATATCGACGGGCGGTAGCGTAGTTCAGTCCCTGCGCTTCACACCATTCCTTTGGTGATACGCCGGTTGCGGCATGTTCGGACAGGAACCGTTGCTGAAGCTCTCCCCAGTCCGGTTTTGCCATTATTCACTCCAATAAAAAAAGCCACCAGCGAGTGCCAGTGACTTGAATGTGGTAATCAGAAATGGGTTCGAACCGTTGGGACAAACAATATTAAGCGCTCACCCGCTGGATTAAAGTAGCATCACGCTTCGTCTGGCCGATATGAACTCCTGTATCACTCTACTGACGTATAGAACCAAGCATGACCCATCCTACTGCTACGCGCCAGTCTCGCTGCTTTCAACCAATCAGAGCATCATAAGCCTCGATAATTTCTTTCCTGCTCACGTATCTGTCGGCTGCCACCAATATGGCTCCACTTTCGCCTTTCAGAAAAGTTGAAAAAAAAATCACCACATCCAAACACCTCACCTCATCATTAGCATACAGATAAAGAATCTTGCTCCGATAACTTCGAATTTTCAGCAACTTAGCAGGCTCATCATCAGCAAAAATCAATAGCTGTGCCATAAAATCTCCTTCTACACATAATTCCTTACAAGAGAAGATTGTTAGTCCCATGAACACTCAATCACATTGACGAATCTTTTGCCTGTGATTTACGTTACCTTTAATATCCCAAAAGTCTTTTTTAACTCATACACCTGAATTCAATTCTGAAAGAAGTGAAAATGGCAGCAAACAAATCACCAGGAGTTTAAGTTTATTTAATTAGTTATAGTGCAGAATGCTTAACCCTGTATATAGAGTTCGCTTCTTCGCACTTTTCTTTCAAGTATATGAACCGGGTGGATACTTCACTGTTTGAGCAGTTCGTCACAATGCAGTAACCCTCTACCCACGCCTTTTCATCCTTTTCGGCAAACAAACTTTCGAAAATGGCAACCCAAGTGCTGTTAGGCATGCGTTCCAGTTCAAAATACTTCATTGTCCCTCCCTCACGAAGGGTTCTGTACTCATCCAATCCTAAGATTTTCATACTGCATCTCACGGTCTTTTTAATGTTATGATTTCTAGCATTATATCCAGGCTTTTCCTACCCCAAAATCCATGGGACTCTGCATTTTATCATCATTAGCAACCAGCAGATGAGCTTTGTAATAGATGAAGAATGCGCATAAGAAAGCCATAGCTATTCATGTGACATGCCTGTCCTCAGTATTGGATTTAGGTTACCTTCTGGATAAAAACTTACCCATCAACATTAAAAATACAACGATTCCAACAGGCACTCCAACAATAGGTGTAGCGAACGCGCTTACTCCCACGGCGGCAACCATACCTCCCAAAGTACTAAACATGATGGGTATGATTAACATAATGATAGCCTGGGGTATTCCTGCCTTCCAGAGGAGTAACACCATAATGACAACAAAGAACACCATGAGAAAAGGCATTGTTTGCCCCCTTAATTAAACACACTCTCTATATAACGACCATTTGGAAAATTTATTTAGTTATCTTTCAATTAAGGCCTACTTGCAGTTCGCCTGCCACGCTTTGTTATGCGCCAGGATGTCGCGCTTCGTCTGCCTGTCCAGTACATCCCAGTCGTGCGCTGTGCAGTAGATGGGTTTAACCCAGTCGCAAGACGTATCGGCTACCTCAACCCTTACGGGTCCAGTTGTCCCGCAGCTCGCGATCAACATCGTCGTCAGACATATGGTTAACAGTCTGCTGTACATTGCTGGCCTCTTTCGTTGCTTCTACCCGGCGTTCGGCTGCTGCGACCGTTGCCGCTGCGTTATCTTTGGTGCGCTGCTGGTCGGCTTTCGCTTCAGCTTTGCTGGTGCCGCGAATATGGCCCAGGCCAAAAGCGCCTGCAATGGCGGAAATCACCAGTGCGGCCAGCCCGATTATCGTTTCGATACCCACTCTCACCTCACACCAAAACTGATTTCGCCAGATTAAACAGCGCACGGCGTTTATCCAGCCCGTTGCGGCCGCCATTGATTAACAGTGTCACGCGCTCAATGTCGCCGGAATGAAGAAGGCAACCGCGGGAGGCATAGAACCATGCGGCAGAGCGCGCGGCGTATTCATCCTTTTCAAGCAGCTCCGGATGAGTAACAAGGTCCAGTTTCAACGCCTGGCCACAACTGCGATAGTTGCTCAGGCCGGTAATCTGTTTCAGCCCACGACCGCGATATTTCCAGCCATCACCAGCGACCTGATTGCCAAGGTGTTCTTTTCCCCACTCACCACCGTATACCAGATTGGCGATCGCTTTCTGGTTTGCCGGTTGCGTTGCCGTTCTGCCAAGTGCGGCGGATTGCTGTTGAGTGATGCGGTGGCTGCCGAACGTCGGTACCAGGTTTTCAACCGCGTAATTCAGGTTCTCCACCAGTCGGGTAAATCTGGTGCTTTCATGCCCCATCTGGGCAATAAACATGGCCTGATCAAGCGGTGCGGTGATGCCGTATTCCTTCATGGCGGCGTCGATATGCGGAAACCAGCGCGCAGCTAATCCGGCGCTGATACCAGCCGCCTTCTGAAATTGTGATTGGTTCATTAGTGCCTCAGATGATCAACCAGACGTGCAACGTTGCCTTTGACGGCCACCAGCACGGAAAGGAATATGATATTGGCCGCAATGGTGGCCCATGATGAATGCGGGTAGATCCCACACAGGTACGCCAGCGGTACAGCGCTGTAAGTGACGGTAATCAGCCAGGCTAAACGCGAAATCCATGGCCGATGCCGCGAATCACCACGGCGGTAAAACATCAGAGTAATTACAACTCCGGCGCAGAGCAGCGCGTTGATAGTTGCTGTTGGGTCATTTAGTACCACCTGAACCTCCCCGGCGCGTTATCAGCGCCACCAGCGAGCCGATGTCCTGCTTGTTCAGGAACGTAAGGATTTGAACGGCTAACGCAGAAGCTATTACGGCACCAATAGCATCCAGAGGCTTCTCGGTGTACCCCGTCCAGGATGTGAGTTTTGCCCCCAACAACCCCGAACAAAGAATGCCGACGATATACGACACGAAGAAGTATGCCAGGCGACGTAACACACTCAGGTCAGCCGCTGTCGCTATGTAGAATACTGCGCCTGCAAATGCTCCAAAAACAACACCGTAATCAGTTCCGGTCAATAGACCGTAAACACTGGCTCCAGTCAAAGCTAAACCGGCCAGCCCTGTGCCGGAAAATGGATCGGACATAGGTCTCCCCTCATATAGCTGTGTATCCTCTCAGTAATGAGGGGAATAAAAAAAGCCCGCACGGGAGCGGGCAACGAATGCAGATATTTATTTTTTTCAATTTCAGAACGAAGATTATCGGCAGTATTGGGAAAGACTTTAGACAATAAAAACCCGGCGCGGTGGCCGGGCAGAAAGTTTATAATTCTGGCTTGATACGGCCAAAAACTTTTTCAATGCCGGCCTCATACTCCTCTTTGTTGTCGCTCATTGCTGCAACGCCAAGAAGTTTGCCGATGTGTTGTCGTAAGGCCTTGACGCCAATTTCAGAAAGGAAGAGGTGTAACTTATCTGATTGCTTTCCATTCTCATCCCTACTGGCGCGAATTTGCTCTAATATCTTCCCCTTACTCTTAGCCAGTGGGACGTAAATTTGCATATTAGTCAACTGTCCAAAGCGGATCGGCCTGCCTTTTTCCGGACGATTAAGTCCATATAACCGATACCATTCCTCATACAACTCGTCGGGAAACTCTTTCTCATATTGGCGGGCTTCCTCTCGTACAAATGCCTTAAAAGCATCGATTACCTCTTGAACTTCAGGTCGATAACCGGCCAATGCATAGGCTACGCCTTTTATACCTGATTTAGCGGAAGCATTTATTAGTTTTTGAGCTGTATCGGCAGCAGGGATTCTAGACGGTGGCAGAGCATCGGCACTTTTTGCATCTATCAGCGCCTTTCCGATATCAACGATCACATCAATATCAAACCCATGAGCGTTATTGATGTTTTTGGACTGCCCACTATATTGAAAATTAATAGGATTTTCAATTTTCGCTTTTAAACTTGGACCACCAAACTCCTTCATGTAACCAGCGCTTAGTAGTTTATCGACATCCCTTGCGAAGTTGCCGATACCTAAAAGTCGAGCAAGTCCAGCCTTAGTAACTACTGCGGTTTTCGATTCATCACTTAAGACATAACACTCAGCATCTATTCCAAATTCATCTTTGAAATTACCCATATGGGTGGCTTTGTGAATTTTATCCCTCCACCTTGCAGCAGCAGCCTTTTTGGCAATGTCAGAACGCTGCTCTTTAGTAAGAGACTTCGCCCTGGCAACCCCGCCCTTAGCTTTACCCTTTGGATCTTTCTTGTCGCCTGACATATGCAAGCACCTTTCTGTAAAACATGCTTGCATAGTCAAGAGCATATAAAAGGCCGACGGATGGTAGCCTTCAGTAAACGAATGTTGTAGTGCTTAATGGTCCACCATCGAGGATTCGAACCTTGAACCACAGAGGTAGAAGCTCCGTGCACTGACCAGTGGAAAAAAAAGACCAGCATTGGGTTGCTGGTCATGGGTCATGCAGTTGTCTCTGCGAAGCGGGTGTCTCCCCACCCAGTATTTTCAGTATCGAGAGCATTATCGAATGCCACTTTAACTATAGCATCGCGGTAAAAAATCGCTTTGCCATATTCCTATGGCTCACACTCGGAAGGTTCTGTGACCCATCGTGTAACTCATGACGCGGATATGGCAAAGGCACGCCGGATCATGACCAGAAATTTTAATTAAATAGCTTGCGAATGGTGCCGATAACCTGATCACCAAATGATGATGTGTCATCTTTAAGCGTACCAGTCAAAAATGGATAACGAGGAAAACCATTAATGCATAAAAAATTGAAGTTAGCAGGAGCATTTTTATTAGCTATTTCTTCTCTTCCTGCATACACAGCTGACAAAATTGACGGCTGGATCTTTCTGACAAATACAAACAATTTCAACTTCTATGGTAAGGAACGTTCATTGACTGAAAACAAAGGTATTCGGTCAATAATCATACAAGAAGTTCCAATTTCCAAGAACTCCAGTGCGAAAATTCTCTACTCTCATTTCACCATTCCTTCTAAAGCATGCAAAAATGAGTTTGGTGAAATAACAATGTATGAAATGAGCGGAAAAGTTGCTGGAAAATATGATTATGTTAAAGGTGGCTCAAGTGCAGCCGCTTACATAGCTGATCTTGTCTGTGGAAATTAATGAATTAGCTACAAAAACCCGCACTAAAGCGGGTTTAATTTCATTTGGTCGCAATAATCAACTGTGGAAATCATACAGGACATTTTTATGCAAAGTCAACCCTAACATGCAAAAATGCGTCGTCATTTGCTTCGATCATATTATTAAGTTGTTGCCTTCTCGAATTCGACAGCCGCTTGACATTCCCACTTGCGCAGCGTGTCCACAAGCATTTCAAAGAGTGGTTTCCAGTTACGCGACCATGATGACTGATGAAGGTCAGGGAGTCGCTTCAGAATGACGCGATATACCGTCGCCGAGGAGATAGCAGAGAAGCCAATACCAGAGCAACGTTCACACGTTTTGAAAACTGGTACGCCACGTTCCTTCGTTGCTTTACGGTCCACCACTTCACCTATGCCGCCGCAACGACAACGGGCGCTTATCGTTCCCTTGCCTTCGCAAACATCACAGACCGCCGGTACAACCTCTGTTACCTCTGTCCACAGCTCCCAGTCAGACGGACGAACGGCACGGGAGCGGCTGGCCCAGTATGGCGCTTTACCCCAAGGGTACGAAACCTTGCGGGTGACCTGCTCTTTAGTGGTCCGGCCGGTACCACAACAGCTGTGACACATCACGCTGGTAGCCGCCGAACAGGAATACTCCGCGAAAGCAAACTGCGCCAGCGTCAACATGCAGGCTCCGAGCTTATCGCCAGCGGCTTTGCGGACATTTTTAGGGGCGTTTTTAATGGCAAACTGCGCCAGCGCCTGAACTGCGAGTTGTTCATCTGTTTTGCTAATGCCGGCTTTGCCGAAGAAAGCAGCCAGGCCGAAGCGCGCACGGCTGCTGGTGGTGCCAATGGCCGCCATAACATCAGTGCCGGTGAGACGATCCGGAGAGGTTCCCTTTACATCTTCGCTGATATGCATTCCCTGAGGACTAAAATGTTTAAGTGCTGCTTCCAGTTTCATGTGCCCCTCTGCTTTGATTCAATTCTGATGTAATTACGGAAGATGCGGTAATCCACCAGCACCGATCCCCGGTAGCGGTAAATGCGAAGGCGCTGCCAGCGCGCGCGTAGTACCTCAAGCGTTTCTGGCTTCATGTGGCCTCCCCGATGATAATTTGCCCGGTTTCTCCCCAGATTTTGGTAACCCGCCCGTCCCAGACATGGCTATCCTCGTCAAACACTGCATCCAGCAAAGCTTTTTCCAAGTTGTCTTTGTCCGGCTTTTGTTGATGAGGCTGGCCGACATATTGCTCCCGCTTTGCCTTGCTCCAGCTCTTTGGCATGGGGATAACGAAAGTGACGTGATATCCGGCTTCAGGCAATTTAATGCCCAGCAGCCGGACCTGCTCTTTGTATGCCCAGTAAGCAGCCGTTGCCGGGCGTTTATGCCATCGGTCTCGCTGGGTCATTCGTGGTTTGCCAATCGGCGTAATTTCGTAAATTTTCATGCGGGCACCACCAGCCCGCGGCGGGCAACTTCAATCACTGTCAGAACAATCGCGCGGTCCATAAGCTGCCGGCGCTCTTCCCTGTTCAGCTTATTTCCGTTATCAATGCTGTCATGACAGCAAACGCAGAGCGCAGCTGTCGCACAGTCATCGGTTTTTAATCCCATGCCTTTCCCTTCGTTCCGGTGTGCCACCTGCGTTCCCCATGCTCCACAAAGAACACAACGCTCGATCTGCCCAACGGCGGCAAGCCATTTTTTGCTGCGATAAATAGCCATGCTCACCCCCATATCCGGTTTTGCCACCGGCGATTTATACGCGGTGGTTTATTGCCTTCAGGCAGCCGGGCGCTGACGGTCCAGGTGATGTAATCGGAGTTCAGGCTGCGCTCTACCTTTACGCCGCGGCGCCGGTATTCCGCCATGAGTTCTTCGGCTTGCTGGGTTGTGCAATCGGTATGATGAAACCAGGTATGCTTCATCCCCATCACCCCGCGAAGCTCATGAGCTGCGCAGCGGCGTTCTCCGCCTCGCCCTGGTCTCTGAACGCTTTTGACAATATCCAACGCCAGAGGACATCGAGCGCGGCCTTGTACAGCTGCTGGAACTCAATTTCGTCCATGTTGGCGAATGAAATACTGCGTGGGTGCTTCTGAAGTGTGCCATCCGGAAGTTTGATAGCGTCGTAATGCCCGGCCTGAATAGTCACCCAGGCGCGGTATGCATCGAAAGATTTACAGAGGCTGATCCCGTTTGTTACGCGGCGGCTCGCAACCTGCACAAGATAGTGCTCAGCGGCATCGAGCAGTGCGCTTTCGTTTCCGCCATAGGAAGCCAGGAATTTAGCGTAGCCGGTAACCAGCTTGCGCTCGTTGGAGGAGATTGCGCCGCCGGTAGGCTCCCAGTATTCGAAGCCCAGATTCAGCAGAGCGAAGAAGCGGCGATGAAACGCAGGATTGCGTACCTGTTTGAAGTCGGCCACCAGCACGGCGCCGAGCTTGATTTTTGATTGCAGCAAATCGCTGGTCTCCGGCGTAGCCGGGATCAGGATCCCTGAGGACTGCTTAATGAGTTGTAACTGCGCCATGGTGTTCACTCCGTGGCGCATCGCGGTCAGGTTGCTGGTTGTTCAGGCCAGCTCAAGAATTATGATTGCGTACGTAGTGACAAGTCAATTTTTAGAAGCCATTTCCCTTACAATTTCCATAATGGTTTCTTTGGACCAGTAACGATCATCCCTACTTAGTTTTCTGTGAGTTATGGAGCTATCTTTGGTGGAAATTATATAGCGCTCTTCCGCCCCCAACTTGAAGGACAGCAACTCCCTTCCTTTCCCATCGGTTATGGTCACTCGCAGATCTGACTGAACTACACCCTCCACGGAATCCCCCTGAGCGACATACAGACGCGATTAGAAATTGTCGGCAGCAGCATCAAAGGGATTCGCAAATTGCGGTATTCTGAAAATGCGCGCTACCCCTGAGTACACCCTTAATAGAACCAGTCGTCTGCACTTTCCCAGGTTTCCTGAAGGATACCTTCAACCGTCTTCTTCGCTTCCTTTGCCCCACCATAAACGCTTAACCCATCCGAACCAGCACGACGAACAACCAGACTGCAATCCTCGAACTGATTCCGGAGCCGTTTTAGCAGTTCTTTTTCCAGCGCTGGCATTGCTCCATCAGGAAGTTTCTTTGTGCGATCAATGGTTAACTCAACTTTCATGGTGGCCTCCTTTGCACATGCTGTGTTTTTACACAGTAACCCGCAAACTCAGAATGATCAACCTGTTAAGAGCACAAAATGTTAAAAACATAAACTTTTAGACATAAAAAAACCTGCCGAATAAGGCAGGTTATTTGTTGCTTTTACATACGTTGCTTAATAGCACTGGAATATGGTGTTGAACTTTGACTCTGTATTATAGGTTCCGTAAAACCCAGCCATCTTTCCTATTCCCTTGCTATACATCATGCTCCCTGAATAGCCAATAATCATATTTTCTTTCGCAATATTCAGTATAGGACTATGGAAAACCTCACCGTTTCCAAAATTTTCAAACATAATATCGAAACGATTACCGTAATCAATAATCACAGTCCCTGATGGAGACTGGCTATCAAGTTTTGCTTCTTTATAATTCGTGATGCTGCATTTTTTTGTGGCAGCACCAGCCGGATTGTTGAGATTGGTAGCAACTGGAGATTCTACATATCTTGTTTGTTCTTTAATCACGCAACCTGATAACACTGGAAGCACCATGCCCAGAAGAAGGAATTTTTTCACGATTAGTCCTTTGATATATTTCTGACAAGATTATTCCTCAGCAGAGTGTCGAGAAAAAGCTGAAGCCTAATAATTAGGATTTTCCTCAGATAGGATAGCAATATTAACCACAATACGATATCGCTTGTCATCAGGCCGCCAACTCTCTTGGCACACAAAGATCAGGAAGATTCGCCCTCACCAGCGCCTCAGCGAATGGCGGAGGCACAGCATTGCCGCAACGGATTAATGAGAAAGAAAAAACCCGCCGAAGCGGGTTTGCTTTGCGTCACTAATGAAACTTCTCTTACAGCGAATCACGAGCGAAGCATTCTCGCGCACGTTGCGTTGCTAAGGCTACGGGGTTGAATGGCTCTCCGTGCCCATTTAAGTTGGTAAGCGGTGTTTTGTTGAACGGTTTTTGAGACGAAGATAGAATCAAACAAAACATTAAAAATGGAATATTAATTATGGATAAGAAAACCGCATCGCTGGGCTTTTCTGCTCTGTTTGTTGCGAGTGTCGCTTTTGCTGAAACTACAAGTAACTGGGTTGAGGTTACCACAGCTGATGATGGCGTTTTTTCAGCAAAAGCAGGGACATACAGGAATGTTAAAGGTGATTCATCTGCCTTGTTCATGTATCAAACAAAAAATAAAAAAGTAGAGTATTACAAAGTTAGTATTAAAGATGCCGACTGCGATAGTGGATATGGAGAGATAAAACTCTTCTATATGGATGGGAAGTTAGCTTTCAAAGGTGATTATGTTGCCGAAGGGAACAGCGTCGGCGCTGGTATTGGTGATTTTATGTGTGCCGTTAGAGGTGCTGCTAACTCACAAAAACGTTAAAGGAGGGGGCTATTGTTAAAACAATAGCTCATAATCCATATCAGAAAAATACTGATTCCGCCATTTCTGGATAAAACCCTTTACGCTCCGGCCATAGAGAATTACTTCTGTGCTCTGCTGGGGATTTAGCCATCATTCAACCTGCTGTTGCGGCGGCAACTCATCACTATTACTTACAGGTTGGCTACCCTGAAGATTGGCGGCGCGGCAGGCATTCCAGCCGCAACGAAAAGTGACATCAAAGTTGTCCTCTTCCATGAACCTACACTTGTACTCTTCGCGTGTCAGCTCACCAGGAACAGATACCTGCGCTGGCGGGGCGGAGTAAATACTCGTCCTCAATGCCCTCAACGGGTTTTGAGAAGCCGATAAAATTACCGTTATGCCAAGGTTAAGGGCCGTATGGCTCAACGGTCACACGACGCCAGCAAAGAATGGCAGTCCCCGCTTCGAGCGATTCCAGCGCTAACTTCATCACAGCAAGCGCCCGCATCTTCGTTTACGATGCCAGGCGTTGCATCGCGCTCTTCTTCAAGCTCCGAAATGGTCTTCAGGAGCTATTCTTTTAGGGTATTGCTCATGATGCTGCTCCTTTGCGAAGTTGGGCGGCGAACTCGCGGGCATCATCACCGCTGATATCTGCATGCATCTCTTTGGCGAACATCTCCACTGCTTGCGCCCGAACTTCAGCTAGGAAAGTATCGGTGGCCGGGGTTTCTCTACGTTGCATTACGACATTTATCGCCTGCTGTAAGCCCACATCAGGCCTCATGGAGCCGTGCGTGTTGAATGCGTCCAAAGCCAACAGCATTGTTTCGCTGTCAGTTGCCGGGACTTTTTTCAGCCCCGCATTCTCCGCAGCCAGCGCAGCGAGCTTGGCTTCTGACTCGGCAAGTTTCTTACGCAAACCAAGTTCACAGCTATGCGCACCGCTGCGCCCCCTCTCAAAAGAAAATCCGCAGTCACAATAAAAAACGTTGTCTTTCTCGGTAATCATGCCGCCGCCTTGTTGTGTGAAAAACGTTTCAGGTCAAAGTCGATTGTTGCCCGCAGGTCACGGAAGATACCGCAGCGCCCGTGGCGAACTAGACCACCCTGCTCCACCGCTACGCGGAGATATTTATCCGCTGTGGTCCGGTGAAGGCCGAACATCGCAACGACGTCATTCGTGGTGATGCGCCCCTGCTCCTTCACCAGTTCGATAATTCGGTTGATGATCAGGGCGCGTTCTCTGTCGGTTTTCTTTCTGGCCATCGGTTATTCCCTCCCTGTCAGCTGCTGCACGAGATTTCTGTGGCGACCAATAACACGAACCGCGTCACGCAGTTTGGTCAGTTGCTCCAGCTTGTTTCTGGTGCGGCGGATTTCGCGAGAAATGTCCCGCACCGCTGGTACCGCTTCGACTGCGTCGCACCCTTCGGTGAACGAGGGGATTTCACTCACGATCTGTTCGACTGGTTTTGCTTCTTCCGGCGCGGCAGGTGCCTCCGGTACCGGTTCTTGCTTAAGGGGTTCTGTAACAACCGCAAGGGACCAGGTAACGCCTTTGCCCTTCCCGTTCTTCACCACAACGCCCTGGCGCTCCAGCGCGCGAAGAACAGAGACCATTCCGCGGGCATTGCGATTGACGGCCGCAGCCAGCGAAACTGTCGTCATTGCCCCTTGCTCACGCAGCTGCTGTCGGACGACATCAGGATCAACGGGTTCCGGCTCCTCACCTTTCAGACGCGGCGCCGGATGAACAGGTGCCTTTGGCGTTGACTGCTGAGACTGACCTTTCACGGTACCGAGGAACCAGCCGCCGTCTCCAAAATCGCATAACCCCTGATCACGCTGCTCACGTAACATGGTGAGCGCATCGACCGGGTCGATATCAAGACGTGCAGCAACTTCGCGGTATGTCGCCCGGCCCATTTTTTCCAGTGCTTGAATTACGGTTTCCATGGTTTTTCCTCTGAAATTATTTAACAGGACGCAGATGCGACACGTTTTTTCGATAACTTTCCCAGTCGAAATTCACCCAGATACCGCCATCCATCTGAAGACGATCCATAACGCGAGCGCCCAGGGTGTTCACCAGTTCGCCGTGGTTCAGATTGGTCAGGATGCCGACCGGACGCATCGAGGAAAGTCGACGGTCAATAACTTGATTGATGATGACCTTCTCGCCACTGGAGCCGCGCTGAATACCGACCTCATCCAGCACCAGGAGATCAACGTTACACAGGTCGTTTAGCAGGGACGATTCGGACTGCCCGTCGTCGTAGCACTCGCGAACACGGAGCATCAGGTCGGGGATGGTCACTACCAGAACCGAGTGGCCTGCACCCAGCAGGTGATTGCCAATTGCCGCGGCAAGGTGGTTCTTACCGGTTCCTGGCGCTCCACTGAATACAAAGCTTGCGAAGCTGCCGCCGCCGAAGTTCTGCGCGTAGCTTTTTGCCATGCTGTATGCCTGGCGCTGCTCCGGCCCTTTCACCTCGTAATTGGCGAACGAGCAACTGCGATGCAGTGCCTGGATGCCGGCACGACCAAAAATCTTTTCTGAGCGGGCGCGCTGGTTCATCTTGTCGATTTCTCCGGACCGCTTACGACCTTCGGTTTCCTGCCACGCCTGCCACTCTTCAACGCTGGTGAATTTTGGCTGAACGCTGGCCGGGATAATTTTCTTCAGGCGCTCAAGTGCGCTTCCAGTACCAATCATATTTTTCATCGCTACCCCCTGAACCCTGGTGGGATGGATTTATCTGGACGAGAAATGGCATTCAGATCGCGCATACCTGATGGCGCCGTCACTTCCCAGGCTTCCTCATAGTGTTTCGAAGGGCCATAAAACGTTGCCGCCTGCTTCACGTACTCCGTATTCAGCTTCCCTGTAGCCCTCACGAACTCAGCGTAACGCCGGGTGCCGTCAAGCAACTCCTGAACTGTGGCACCTGTTTTAACCCTGGCCTTCCAGGCTTTGCAGGCGTCAGCCTTGCTGTTGCCGCCTGAACGCTTTGGATAAATCGCCCATGCCTGTTCGAAGTCGTCAGGGTAGGGATTTTTTTTCTGAGAGGTCACACCATCGGAGGAGTCATCACTACCTGGGGGTGTGGCGGAGCCATGCCCCAAAATGTTTTCTTCTTCCTGTTCCTGTTCCTGTTCCTGTTCCTGGTTAAGGAACGGTTCCAAAACCCTTTCAGAACCCTTTAGTTTTGCGCCTCCGAAATGAGCTATCGCATCATTCATAATCCGCGCCAGCTCTGGCTTGACGGACGACTTATCCGGCACCTGTGAAAATAAGCGCATGGCCGCTATACCCTGATTGGGATTCTCAACAGGGTTCCAGCTCATGAAGTTCCTGATCAGAACCCATTTCGTGGTAATATCACGCGTTGCGAAACCGTTCTTGGATAGTTCATCAAACCCTTTCGAAACCCTTTCGGAACTCCAGTTAAGGTCTTCTGAAACGTATCCATCAGGCAGACGGAAACACCCAATCATGTTCGTGTGTTGTCCCGTGAGCAGGTACAGCGCAAGCAGACGAGCATCATCAGAAACTCGCCGCATTCCATCGCTTATCCAAAAAGATGTATGCACCTTGCCGTAATCACGCATAAAAACCTCTGAATGCTTAAATTGCTGTCGGTTCGTCAGTTTTTGCTGAGTGCTTAAAGATCACATCGACGCACAAAAAAACGCAGTCCTGACAGATGCATCCACCAGGCCCAGCAATAAGTGAGCCATTGAACTCGGTGCTTTTAACTCCGCAGAATGAGCACATGTAAAAATCTCGTATTTCTTTTTTACTAGCTGTTTTTTCTGTCATAATCCCCTCGTAATTTCGCCTTGAATTACATCGAAGGTCGGTTCCGTTGGCGCGGCCCGGCCTTCACCTCTTTCAGAACAGCCCCTGCTGCTTACCGCGCTTGATGCGCTTCGACTCAAACCGGTCTGCCGGCACAGTCTGTTTTTCAGCCCATAACTTCGCGTGACGCAAAACATCATCGAAAATCCTCCCCTTACGACTTGCCTGAGACATTCGCTTGTACATATCGACGGCCTGGAATGCCCCCCCCCTGCGCGACAGCTGCGGTGAAGCCCTGCCGGATAAGTTCTTCGCGAACGTGCTTTTCAATAAATTCGACATGATTCACTGCACACCTCACATGACGCCCGGGCCCATGACTGCGAGACCACTCAGAACCTGAACAACAGCCTCGCCAGGCAGAAGCGCCAGCAGGTGTTCAATGCCCTCCCTCACCTCTTTCACCAGCTGGTGCTGCGGCGCCCTCAGAATCACCGCGCGTTTCGCTTCCCCGATCTCCTTCTCCATCGCTGCATAACGCGTCATAAAGCAGTCCTGAGGTACCAGGCGGCCACGGAACTCAAGCGGTAGAACGGCGATGATCGCGGGCGACAGCTGGCTGATGTTTTTGCGCGCATACTCCGTATCACCATCGAGCCAGCGGAAGAGTTTCTGACGCTTACGGCTCAGGTCTTCGGGAAATTCCAGCCCGGCGCCGCCCTGTCGTTCCCACTCCTCAACGATGATCCCGGCAACGACATCCTGGTTATCCAGTGACGCGGCCCAGGCACGAACGGCATCGCGGATCTGTTCGTGCTTATCTGCCGCGCCTGGCTGATTGCGATTTATCATCGCAACCGGAGTTAATCCGGTATTTTGTTGATATGAAATGGCGTGCATGTTCAGGACTCCTGTTTTGGCAGCCCGTCTGTGGGATTTGGATATGCTTCGGGATCAATTTCATGAGGGGTAACCACCCAGCCCAGGAGCTGGCATAACGGGATGATGCGTTTCTGTGGAATTCCATTTTTATAAATCCACTTCCCGACAGCCTGACCGCTGATACCAAAATGCTTACCAATAGAGGCCCGGGAAGACGAGCTATGTGGCCACGGCAATGACAGGCATGCGCCGCCTGCGTGCCCTTCCCGGCCAGGTGTCCTGATAAAGAATTATCAAACGGCCCCGGTAGGGGCCCTTGGAGAATAAAGATGAGCAAAGCAACGAATAAATTTGAGCTGATGAGCACTAAAGACATCTGCGGGCAGCTGTGTATTTCCTCACGTACGCTCGAACGCTACAGGAAAAGAGCCCCAAACGAGAACCCTTTCCCTGAGCCCGATTGCGCTTACATGGGCGGCCCCAATAAATGGTTAAAAACCAAAGTTACAGCCTGGCAAATCAGAGAGATGTCCAGGACCACCCGCAAGCCTATGTCCCACTTAAACCTCACGCGTGATGATAAAGGCCGCCTCACCCGACCTGACGCGGCGTGAACTCCAGAATGTCGGGCTCGACGATGCTCATAAGTCGGGCCCACCACTTACCATATGCCACTCTCATTTCCTCAACATAGGTGTGCTTGTCGTATACCGACCACACCCCAGGCAGTTTGTGCCCGAGCATTATCTCGGCGATATGCGGCTCGGTTAGCTCTGAGAAATTCGTTCGCGCAGTTCGGCGTAGGTCATGAATAGTAAAGTGTGGGACCTGCTCGTTATAAGCCTTGAGCATGAACTTAACCAGGTTGCTGCTGATGCTCATATGGAAGCCTTCACTCATCGGCTTGTCTTCATATTTTGAAAAAACAAAGCGTCCAGGCGCCAGCTCAATGGCCCGTTTTATCAGCGGGAGCATTTCCGGGATGATAGGTCGAATTATCGGTTTCTTTGTCTTCCGCCCTGTCTTGTGGTTTTCCCATGGAACAGTCCAGATCCCTTCTTCAAAATCAAAGTGTGCGACTTCAGCCTGCCGGAGTTCGCCGACCCTGCACGCCCATATCAGTGACAATTTATAGAGGATCTTGTTTCGCTCAATGAGTCGGGAATCCTCAATGGCTCGCCAGACAATCGCCAGTTCTTTACGGTCCAGGGTTCGCTCACCCATTTGTTTCTGGATGCCGAAATCACGCCCAGACATTTCTGACAGCGGGTTAACTTCCAGCAGCTGCCGTTTCACTGCCCAGGAATAACACTGTCGGCCGTTGCTGATCACGCGCCGGGTGATCTCGCTGTAACCCTGGGCCAATCTGTCCAGGACAGTGAGCCAGTTGTGTAACGTGAGCTGATGCGCAGGGTATTTCCCGAGCTTGGGGAAAACGTGCAGTTCAAACGAGCGGAGGACCTGCCCGGCTGATTCTTTCTGAATGCAGACCATTGAGTGCCATTCACGGAACAGCTCTTCGAAGGTGTACTGGCTATTAATCTTGGCTTTGTCGAGGCTTTGCCTGATCCTTGGGTTTTCGCCACGGGCAAGAATAGCGGCCCACTTAGCCACTTCATCGCGCGCAGCCTTTAAACCGAACTCCGGATAGCTGCCGATCGTCATCTTGTCCTGTTTACCCAGGAAGCGGAATCGGTAGAAAAAAGTAACGGCCCCCTTTTTGGAGATACGTACCCACAGACCATCACGGTCTGCCTTTTCTTCAACTTTGTCTCGTTCGCGCCCAAGGCACGACTTTAGATAACTATCTGAAATAGCCATGATTTGTCCCTGCGTGTGTCCATCAGAACGGGGGGTTATGTGTCCATCATAGGATATGGACGCACTGGTGGACACAAAAACCATGACTTATGATGTCGTAGGTTGACTGTACATGCAAACAGTATAATTTTTGGAAAGGCTGATTTGATGGGGATCTTGAGGCGTTTTTGTCGGAGGTTTGCGGAGGCTGGCGGGGTATCAATTATCGATGTGAGCAATGATCGAAAAGTTACGTATGTTCTTCATATAGTTAAATAATTATGCCTTACGAATTCCTGGAGGCCGCTGTTCTTAGCCTGACGTTTTTCAGTGCGAAAACGCAGCATTCTACACTACATCCTCGTCAGCTGGAACTGCACTTAGAGCCAGGTATAGCGCGAAGAGACGGCGTTTTCTTTATTGCGATGTAAATAATAATAAAGCCCGGCAGATCACCGGGCCTCAGAAGAGAGCGTCTCAACACGAAGTTGGTCGGGTGCCAGTGCAACGCTGAGGATAACGGGCTGCCACGCTTCCCGGGCGGCAAGCCTTGGGGAAACGCCTTTAGCAAGCCAGAACCCGCCCACGCCGCCCAACGCGGCCCCGCACATGGCGGCCAAATCTGTGCCGAACAGCATCTGGAAAACCCCGCCCATCACGAACAGACCTGCCAGCGGAGAAAGGTAAACCAGCATGGCGGAAGTTAGCAGGCTACCTTCAGCGATGCCCAGCTCCACTTTTTGCCCTGCCACCAGCGGCTGATCGCTCGGCACAGCAATAGTGTGCGACGTTTGCGGCCCCAGCTTATTCAACACGCGGCTGCCGCAACCGGCTCGCGAAGCGCAACTGCTGCATGATGCTTTAACGTCACAGCTAACAAGCGCTACGCCATCCTGCCAGGATACGACCGTGGCCCACTCTTTAATCATTGCGCAGCCCTGAATTTAATGCTGTCGGAAATACGTTTTGCCGTTGGCGGCGGTAATTCACCGACAATGGTAATTTCCGCATTATCGCGCACCGTCGTGCTGACCGTCCGGCGACCGGTACGGAGCATCTGTTCGGAACTGTTCGCCGTAGCGCGATTAATATTCACCGAGAAGCTAAACAGCCCATCGGAATAGAGTCGCGACTCAACCGGAGTTTCGATAGTAGGCAGCTGGCGACGACTGCTGGAAACTTCGCTGAACCCTTGCGGGATCCAGGATGGTACCCAGTTAAAATTGACAGAATCGCCGGCAGGCACGGAAAGCAAAGGCGGCAGGCTGGCTTTGGCCAGATTCTGCATGCTGTTGCCGACCTGACTGTTTACGACAAAGGAGATCACACGGAACTGCTCCAGCGTTTCACCGTCGCGATCGAGCAGATCAACGCGCATCGGCAGCTTCGTCTCTGCGTCAATCCAGACGATATAGCTGTAACGCGTCCCATCCCGCGCAACAACGCGGATCACTTCGCACAGCCTGTCGGCAATACGCGTTCGCCCCACCGAGATAAAATCATAGTAGGGGGCGAGACGTTTAAAATCGGTGTAAATGAGCGACGGCAGGGAGTCAACGATGTAGTCACCATTGAGCGTAAACGGCTCAAGGCCAGGCTCGAAATAGCTGATTTCGTTCCCACGCTGGACCACTTCCCGACGCGGGCCATCCATCTGTAAAAGCTGGGCGAGCGGCTGGTTATCAAGGCGGGCGTGGCGATAGCGTAACGATTCGACACCCTGCTTATTGATGCTGATAAATGCCAACTCGTAATTGAGTGACTGGCTGGCCAGATTCATTTGCTGCAACAACGCCCCGGATGAAACATCAGCCGAGGCGTTAGCAGAGAAGAACAGGCTACCCGCCATCAAAGACATGGCGAACCAAAGTTGCTTCATTACTGCGATTGCGTTCCTAAAGTTTGGTTTCCTGGCACCTGCACAGCAGCCTGCTGGGTTTGGGCCTGCTCAAACTGAAGCTGCTCGGAGTGCAGACGGCGCTGCAACTCGTAATCCTGCAACATCGCATTAATGCGACGGCGCTGCTCCTGTACCTGCTGTTGCTGTCCGCCGCTTGCGGAGGCATCTGCCGGTACGCCCAGGCTAACCGGGCTGGCTTTACCCATCATCGGCAGCGTATTAAACACTGGCGCTTCAGGTTGCTGATTGGCTTCAGACTGAGTGTTATAGTGCTGGACCCCAACGATAACTGCAAGCGATACGCACGCAGCGACCCCCATCTGGGTGAGCTGGCTGGCCCATGGACGCACCTTGTGCCAGAACGGCATTTTCTGCCACTGGTGAGGTGCAGGCTGCGCTTCAGGAATCAGCGGCGTGGTCTGATGAACAGGTTCGTTCTCAATGGCCGCCATAACGCGTGCTGAGATATCGAAATGGAGAACCTCACTGGTATCACCGCGCAGCGTGTCGCGGATAAGATGATAGCTCTCCCAGGTCTGTTGCATTTCGGGAGAATGAGACAACTCATCGAGCAGCTCATTATCCAGCGTTTCACCATCCATTAAAGCGGAAAGTTTTTCTTTCTGCATGCCTAATACCTTTTCCAGTATCCCGCTATCGTCAACGCCTGATAAGCGGTTGAACTTTATTATCAATGGCTTCTCGCGCACGGAAAATTCGTGAACGAACCGTGCCGACCGGACAATCCATGATGGCGGCTATCTCTTCATAGCTTAGGCCATCCAGCTCCCGTAACGTAATTGCCATGCGTAAATCTTCCGGGAGCGACTCGATCGTGCGAAAAACGATTTGTCTCAGTTCTTCTGACAACATTAAGTTCTCAGGGTTCGAAATTTCTTTCAGCGCGCCGCCACTTTCGAAGTTTTCTGCGTCGATAGCGTCAACATCACTTGAAGGCGGACGCCGGCCCTGAGCAACCAAATAATTCTTAGCCGTATTGACTGCAATACGATACAGCCAGGTATAAAAAGCACTATCCCCCCGGAATGAATCCAGCGCGCGATAGGCCTTAATAAAAGACTCTTGTACAACATCAGGAACATCGCCTGACGGTACATAGCGGGAAACCAGACTCGCTACCTTATGCTGGTAGCGCACCACCAGTAGGTTAAAAGCTTTCTGATCTCCCTTCTGGACCCGTTCAACCAGGACCTGGTCCGTTAACTGCTCGCTCATCCGAGGTAATGTCTCCCCAAACCAAATTCCACGCGTTATCGAAACGCCACTCTAACAACATTGCACTTTGAGCAAGCACCGAATTAGAGTGACTGTTCTTCAATAAGTTCCGTAACGCCTTTGTTTTTGTTCATCGCGCCGCAGACCATTCATTTTCTCTCATTATAAGTCTGTTCACGATACGCACCCGCTTTCTGACAAGAATCATTAACTTTATCGTCAGAAGAGTAACGCAACACAGGCTTTATTTCACCACAAAATCTGAAGCTAACGATCTGCTTCGCAAAATATTTCCGGCCATTTAGCGCAGATTTAACCTCCGGGATTCCGTTTAGTCATTGCAACACACCTCAAAAAAAACGTGCGATATCTCGCATCGCAATGCTATTCTCCCCACACCATGTTTAGTAAATTAAACAAACATCATGAACACGACGCCTGAACTTCATTGTGATGTACTGATCATTGGCAGCGGTGCTGCTGGCCTCTCCCTCGCACTGCGCCTGGCGGAACATCAGAACGTAATCGTGCTGAGTAAAGGGCCGATGAGCGAAGGTTCCACCTTCTATGCACAAGGCGGTATTGCCGCGGTGTTTGATGAAACGGATAGCATTGCCTCGCATGTAGAAGACACCCTGATTGCCGGCGCCGGGATTGTGGATAAGCATGCCGCAGAGTTTGTCGCCAGCAATGCCCGCCACTGCGTGCAATGGCTTATCGATCAGGGCGTGCTGTTTGATACGCAGGTTCAGCCTAATGGTGAAGAGAGCTATCACCTGACCCGTGAAGGCGGGCACAGCCACCGCCGTATTCTGCACGCTGCTGATGCAACCGGAAAAGCGGTTGAAACCACGCTGGTCAGCAAAGCCCTCAGCCATCCCAATATTCGGGTACTGGAGCGCAGCAACGCCGTCGACCTGATTATTTCCGATAAAATTGGCCTGCCCGGCACGCGCCGTGTTGTCGGCGCATGGGTGTGGAATCGGAATAAAGAGAAGGTGGAAACCTGCCAGGCAAAAGCCGTTGTGCTGGCCACCGGCGGCGCCTCCAAGGTTTACCAGTACACGACTAACCCGGATATCGCCTCCGGAGACGGTATCGCCATGGCCTGGCGCGCAGGTTGCCGCGTGGCGAATCTGGAGTTTAACCAGTTCCATCCTACCGCCCTGTTCCACCCGCAGGCGCGTAACTTCCTGTTAACTGAAGCGTTGCGTGGCGAAGGCGCGTATCTGAAGCGTCCGGACGGTTCCAGGTTTATGCCGGACTTCGACCCCCGAGGTGAACTGGCACCGCGGGATATCGTGGCCCGCGCCATTGACCACGAGATGAAGCGGCTTGGCGTGGACTGTATGTATCTGGACATTAGCCATAAACCGGCAGACTTTATTCGCCAGCACTTCCCGATGATTTATGAAAAGCTGCTGAGTCTGGGTATTGATCTAACCCGCGATCCGGTGCCGATTGTACCTGCCGCCCACTATACCTGTGGCGGGGTGATGGTTGACGATCATGGTCGTACCGACGTGGATGGTTTGTATGCGATCGGCGAGGTCAGCTATACCGGCCTGCATGGTGCGAATCGCATGGCCTCAAACTCGCTGCTGGAGTGTCTGGTGTATGGGTGGTCGGCTGCGGAAGATATTACCAAACGCATGCCCTATGCACGTCCGACAACACACTTGCCGGCATGGGATGAAAGTCGGGTAGAAAACCCGGACGAACTGGTGGTAATCCAGCATAACTGGCACGAGCTGCGGCTTTTCATGTGGGATTATGTCGGGATTGTACGTACAACGAAGCGTCTGGAACGCGCGTTACGCCGCATCATGATGTTGCAGCAGGAAATCGATGAATATTACGCCAACTTCCGCGTTTCTAATAATCTGCTGGAGCTGCGCAACCTTGTGCAGGTTGCCGAGCTGATTGTGCGCTGTGCAATGATGCGCAAAGAGAGCCGTGGCCTGCATTATACGCTGGACTATCCCGAACCGCTTGAAACGTCCGGGCCGTCGGTGTTGACGCCGCAGGTTCACATAAAAAGATAAAAGGCCTGGGTCAGAGCTGTGTAATCTTCGGAATAACGCTGGTCTGGCCCACGAATGACCATCCTGTCGATAAAGCACTCGCCCTCTTTCGGCGAGAGTGCCAGCAACACGCGGTGCGGTAAGCGTCCTTCCGTATCCGAAATATCGGTACGAAGACGCAGATTCCAGCCGATCTCATGTGCGATCTCAATGAAGGTATTACCCGTGCTTTCAGGCAAGACCACGCAGAAAAATCCCTCTTCCGAGATGAGCTCCGCCGCACTGGTCAGTAGCGCCTTGTGATCGAGCGAGCCGGTGTAACGTGCCTGCTCGCGTTCCGGCGTGCCACATTCCACGCCTGGCGTGAAATACGGCGGATTGCTGACAATCAAATCGTAACGCGCGGTCTGCTCCGGCGCCCAGGTCAGGACATCGGCGCATTCTACCCTGATGCGTTCTGCCCACGGAGAGTCGGCAGCGTTTTCACTTGCCTGCCGGGCCGCCTGAGGATCAAGCTCAACGGCATCGATCGTGACGTGTTCTTCCGTTCGCTGCGCCAGCATCAGCGCCTGAAGTCCGCTGCCCGTACCAATATCCAGAATGCGTTTTACACCTGCGACAGGAGCCCATGCCCCCAGTAAAATACCGTCTGTACCGACTTTCATCGCACAACGATCGTGCGCCACAAAAAACTGTTTAAACGTAAAACCATCGCGGCGCAACTGCGCTTTGAGTTGAGACATGTCGGGGCAACCTTCTGAGTGAAACTGGAGTAGCATAGGGGAAAGCGAAGTGGTCGAAAAGCGATATCCATACAAACAGATGAAGATTACAGCCGTAACGTCTATAATCAGCGCCCCACACAGAGGTAGAACATGACTGTAACGACTTTTTCCGAACTTGAACTCGATGAAAGCCTGCTCAATGCCCTTGAGAGCAAAGGCTTTACACGCCCGACCGCCATTCAGGCCGCGGCCATTCCGCCTGCGCTTGAGGGCCGCGATGTGCTCGGTTCTGCGCCAACCGGCACGGGGAAGACAGCAGCCTACTTGCTGCCTGTGTTGCAGCATTTGCTCGACTTTCCGCGTAAAAAATCAGGCCCGCCGCGCATTTTGATCCTGACCCCGACCCGTGAACTGGCGATGCAGGTTGCCGAACACGCGCGTGAGCTGGCGGCGAACACCCATCTGGATATCGCGACCATCACCGGCGGCGTAGCGTATATGAACCACGCCGAAGTGTTCAGCGAAAACCAGGATATCGTTGTCGCGACGACAGGCCGTCTGCTGCAATACATAAAAGAAGAGAACTTCGACTGCCGCGCAGTGGAAACGCTGATTCTCGATGAAGCTGACCGCATGCTGGACATGGGCTTTGCCCAGGACATCGAACACATCGCGGGTGAAACGCGCTGGCGTAACCAGACAATGCTGTTCTCGGCAACCCTTGAAGGGGATGCCATTAAAGATTTCGCCGAACGTCTGCTGGAAGATCCGGTGGAAGTGTCCGCTACGCCATCGACCCGTGAGCGTAAGAAGATCCACCAGTGGTACTACCGCGCAGATAACCTTGAGCATAAGGTTGAGTTGTTGAAACACCTGCTGAAGCAGGAAGAGGCAACCCGTACCATCGTATTCGTACGCAAACGTGAGCGCGTGCATGAACTGGCAGAAATGCTGCGCAATGCCGGTATCAACAACTGCTATCTCGAAGGTGAAATGGCGCAGGTTAAGCGTACCGAAGGGATTAAGCGCCTGACCGATGGCCGCGTGAATGTGCTGGTTGCCACCGACGTTGCCGCGCGCGGGATCGACATCCCGGACGTGAGCCACGTGATCAACTTTGATATGCCGCGCAGCGGTGATACTTACCTGCACCGTATTGGTCGTACCGGCCGTGCGGGCCGCAAAGGTATTGCTATCTCTCTGGTAGAAGCGCACGACCATTTGCTGCTACAGAAAATTGGCCGCTACGTTGAGGAGCCGCTGAAAGCTCGCGTGATTGACGGACTTCGTCCGACCACACGTGCGCCGAGTGAAAAAATGACGGGTAAACCGTCCAAGAAAGCGCTCGCGAAACGTGCTGAGAGAAAAGAGAAAGAAAAAGAGAAGCCGCGCGTTAAACAGCGCCACCGCGATACCAAAAATATTGGTAAGCGCCGTAAGCCAAGCTCTGCTGCGTCAGAGACAAAAACGGAAGAGTAAAAAAAAGCCGGGACATTCCCGGCTTTTTTATTCCACCCCCAAAGCTGAAACCTTACAGGCTTTCAGTAAAGGTACGCGCGATAACGTCGCGCTGCTGTTCCGGGGTCAGAGAGTTGAAACGCACCGCATAGCCAGACACACGGATGGTCAGCTGCGGGTATTTTTCCGGGTGCTCAACGGCATCCATCAGCGTTTCGCGACGCAGGACGTTAACGTTCAGGTGCTGACCACCTTCCACGCGTACTTCTGGCTGCACTTGCATTGGAATTTCACGGTATTCAATTTCGCCCAGTTTGCTCACCGGAACGATTTCGTCTTCCGCAAAACCTGCTTTCGCTACTACACAGCGCGCTTCGTTTTTCTCGCTGTCCAGCAGCCAGAAAGAGTTCAGCAGATCGTCATTTGCAGCTTTAGTAATCTGGATACCTGTAATCATGTGTTGCCTCCCTTAGGCTACATTAACTGATGCTGGCCTTTTGCGGCCAATTGGTAAAACCATTGTTTGTTGTGTGTATATATAACATTCAGTCCCGGGTGATTTATTGATTTAAATCAACAAAACCACCAACCACACAAAGAGTGTGGTCTGTATTTTTTGTTTTAGATCAATTTTAAAGGTTTACCAATTCAACTTATCCAGCCTGGTTTTCAACATAAATTGAGTCACTTAGCCTGCTTTTCCGCGGGTAATTTTGCTCGTTGGGGTTTAACAGGTAAGCTAGCACAGAATGAGATTCGCAGGAGAGCGAGATGACAACACCTTTAACCTGGCATGACGTGCTGGCTGAAGAGAAGCAGCAGCCCTATTTTATTAACACCCTCAGTACCGTTGCGGCTGAACGGCAGGCCGGCCAGACAATTTATCCGCCGCAGAAAGATGTGTTTAACGCCTTCCGCTACACCGAACTGAGTGATGTAAAGGTGGTTATCCTGGGGCAGGATCCGTACCACGGCCCCGGGCAGGCTCACGGACTGGCATTTTCCGTGCGTCCGGGCGTGGCCATCCCCCCTTCTCTGCTGAATATGTATAAAGAGCTGGAAGGAACGATTCCGGGTTTCACCCGCCCTAATCACGGTTATCTGGAAAGCTGGGCGCGCCAGGGCGTGCTGTTGCTGAATACCGTATTAACGGTCCGGGCGGGTCAGGCACACTCCCACGCCAGTCTGGGATGGGAAACCTTTACCGATAAGGTTATCAGCCTGATCAATGAGCATCGTGAAGGCGTCGTGTTTTTACTCTGGGGTTCGCATGCCCAAAAGAAAGGGGCGATTATCGATCGTCAGCGTCATCACGTGCTGAAGGCGCCGCACCCGTCGCCGCTGTCTGCGCATCGTGGTTTCTTTGGCAGTAATCATTTTGTTCTGACGAATGAGTGGCTGGAAAAGCGTGGCGAAAAGCCGATTGACTGGATGCCTGTGTTACCGGCAGAGAGCGAGTAGGGTTTGAATGTGCCGGGTCAGGCCCGGCACATAAAAGGCTTATGCCTTGTTCTGACGCCACCATTCCGCCAGCAGCACGCCGGTCGCAACGGATACGTTCAGGCTTTCAACGTTGCCAGTGCCGTCGATAGAGACGCTCAGGTCAGCGCTGGAGAGTGCCGCATCAGACAGACCATCGCGCTCCTGACCTAACACCAGCACCATTTTGCGCGGCAACGTCGCTTTAAACAACGGCGTAGCGGCACGGCTTGAGGTGGTGACAATGGTGTAGCCCGCGTTACGGAATTGTTCAAGGGCTTCCAGCACGCTGTCGCCGGTGATCGGCTGAACGTGCTCTGCACCACCTTCCGCAGTACGAATCGCCGCACCGGATTCCAGCAGCGCGGCATCCTGCAACAGAACGCCTTTCACGCCAAAATGCGCGCAGCTACGCATCATAGCGCCCAGGTTATGCGGGTTACCCACATCTTCCAGCGCCAGCACGCAGTCATCGGCATCCGCCTGGCTAACCCACTGCTGCACGGTAGTGCCGTTACGTTTTTTGATCAGGAAGCAGACGCCGCCGTGGTGTTCTGTACCGGACGCTTTTGTCAGCTCGGCATCGTCAACCACGTGGTAGGCTTTGCGGTTCGCCGCCATCCAGCGCAGCGCTTCTTTAAAGCGCGGGGTCACGCTCTGGATAAACCATGCACGAACGATACACTCCGGGCGGCTCTGGAACAGGGCCTGACAGGCGTTCTCACCGTAGACACGGGTCTCTTCCGCACGCTGACGACGCAGCACTTCCGGATCGATAAAGCTTTTTCCGCTGATACCGCCGTGATCGGCTTTTTCGGTCGTCTCTTCACCGGGCGCGCGAGAAACGGTACGCCATGGCGATCCACCGTCGCGGACAAAATCATCGCGTTTGCGATCGTCACGCTTACGGTCATCACGTTTGCGGTCATCGCCGCGGTTATTTCTGTCATCGCGGGCGGGGCGACGGCCACCGTCTGCACGAGAAGACGCCGGACGCCCGCCACCTTTTCCGGTACGCGGATTTTGGGTGCGTTTATCAGAGTCATCATCACTGCGGACATACATCACTTTGACCTTGCCGCTTTTGTTTTTCATTTCGTCGTTCATGCTTTTCTCCACCAGCGCTGCGCGAAGCGCGCAGATTACCCGATGTGCAAGCTCATAGCCATAATTTCGTACAAAAGCCTGTGACTATTGTTCCCATTGAATAAAACGCGTTGTCGTTTCATACAGGCTCACTGATAATATGTAACATATCAGAAACATTATCGGCGTTCTGCCGTTGTTCCACGGCTCTATCAGAGGTTAGTTATGAATACCGTATGTGCCAACTGTCAGGCTTTAAACCGCATTCCGGACGATCGGATGGATGACGGTGCGAAATGCGGGCGTTGTGGCCACGAATTATTTGATGGCGATGTCATTAACGCGACGGGTGCTACGCTGGACAAACTCCTCAAGGACGATCTGCCTGTTGTGGTCGATTTCTGGGCACCGTGGTGCGGCCCCTGCCGTAACTTTGCGCCCATCTTCGAAGACGTGGCTGAAGAGCGCAGCGGGAAAATGCGTTTTGTCAAAGTGAATACCGAAGCGGAACGTGAACTCAGCGCCCGTTTTCGCATTCGCAGCATTCCAACCATTATGATTTTCAAAAATGGTGAAGTGATCGACATGCTCAATGGTGCAGTACCAAAAGCGCCTTTCGACAGCTGGTTAAACAAATCCCTGTAACATTCGCGGGGCATATCTTGTGCCCCGTTCTCTCCTCTGCGAAAATGGGGTTTTTCCTGCCTTTTCGCCCATGACTGATAACGCTGTACTTCAATTACGCGCCGAGCGCCTTGCGCGCGCCACCCGCCCTTTTCTGGCCCGAGGCAATCGTATTCGCCGCTGCCAGCGCTGCCTTTTACCGCTGAAAGTGTGTCTGTGCGAAACGCTTGCGCCGAGCGAGGCGAAAAGCCGCTTTTGTCTGGTCATGTTCGATACCGAACCGATGAAGCCCAGCAACACAGGGCGTTTGATCGCCGATATTCTACCCAACACCGCAGCGTTTCAGTGGTCGCGCACTGAGCCACCTCAGGCTCTGCTCGACCTGGTGGCAAGCCCGGACTATCAGCCCATGGTCGTTTTCCCGGCATCATATGCAGGCGAACAACGTCAGGTACTTACGGCGCCACCATCCGGTAAGCCGCCGCTGTTTATTATGCTCGACGGCACCTGGACCGAAGCAAGAAAGATGTTTCGCAAAAGCCCTTATCTTGATGCGCTGCCGGTGATTTCCGTCGATCTGTCGCGTGTTTCGGCCTATCGCTTGCGTGAAGCGCATGCCGACGGTCAATATTGCACCGCTGAAGTCGCCATAGCGCTACTGGATCTGGCGGGCGATACCCAGGCGGCCGGCGCGCTGGGCAGTCACTTCTCCTGCTTCCGCGAACGTTATCTTGCGGGAAAAACCGTTCATAAGGGTAGTGTCACAGCAACTGAGGCAGAAAGCGTTTAAAATCATCAGGTCGCTTGCATTCACAGGAGGCCTGCATGAGCCAGAGAGGGTTAGAAGCGCTACTCCGTCCGAAATCCATTGCCGTTATTGGCGCCTCGATGAAACCGGACCGCGCAGGGTATCTGATGATGCGCAATCTGCTGGCTGGCGGATTTAACGGCCCGGTCATGCCCGTTACGCCCGCTTATAAGGCGGTACAGGGGGTGCTGGCGTGGCCGGACGTGCAAAGTTTACCGTTTGTTCCCGACCTCGCCGTGCTCTGTACGCATGCGAAACGAAACCTCGAATTGCTTGAGTCGCTCGGTCAGAAAGGCTGTAAAACCTGCATTATTCTTTCCTCGCCTCCTGAACAGCAGCCCGAACTGCTGGCCTGCGCCAGCCGCTACCAGATGCGCATTCTTGGTCCAAATAGCCTCGGTCTGCTTGCGCCCTGGCAAGGGCTGAATGCCAGTTTTTCCCCGGTTCCGATCCGTAAAGGCAAACTGGCCTTTATTTCGCAGTCGGCTGCGGTATCCAATACCATCCTCGACTGGGCGCAGCAGCGTGAGATGGGCTTTTCCTATTTCATTGCCCTCGGCGACAGCCTGGACATTGACGTCGATGAGCTGTTGGATTTCCTGGCGCGTGACAGCAAAACCAGCGCTATCCTGCTCTACCTTGAACACCTGAGCGACGCCCGTCGTTTTGTGTCGGCGTCGCGTAGCGCATCACGTAATAAACCGATTCTGGTCATCAAAAGCGGGCGCAGCCCCGCGGCTCAGCGCCTGCTACATTCCCGTTCCGGGATGGATCCCGCATGGGATGCAGCGATCCAGCGCGCCGGTTTAATGCGGGTACAGGATACGCACGAGCTTTTTTCCGCCGTCGAAACGTTAAGCCACATGCGCCCCCTGCGCGGTGAAAAGCTGATGATTGTCAGCAACGGTGCAGCTCCCGCCGCCCTGGCGCTGGACGAGCTCTGGCTACGCAACGGCAAGCTGGCCACGCTGGGTGAAGAGACGCTCCAGCGCCTGCGGGATGCGTTACCGGGAAGCGTTGTTCCCGATAATCCCCTCGATTTGCGCGATGATGCCAGCAGCGATCGTTACATTAAGGCGATCACGATTTTGCTGGATAGCCAGGACTTTGATGCGCTGATGATTATCCATTCGCCCAGCGCGGTTGCGCCAGGCAGCGAAAGTGCGCGTGCGCTGATTGAGGCGGTCCGAAACCATCCCCGCGGTAAATACGTTACCCTGCTGACCAACTGGTGCGGCGAATTCTCCTCGCAGGAGGCACGGCGTCTGTTTAGTGAAGCCGGGTTGCCAACCTACCGTACCCCAGAGGGCACCATTACCGCGTTTATGCATATGGTTGAATACCGCCGCAACCAGAAGCAGCTGCGTGAAACGCCTGCCCTGCCGGGCAATCTCACCGCAAATTCGGTGGATGTGCACAGGCTATTGCAGCAGGCCATCGAAGAGGGCGCCACTTCCCTTGACACACATGAGGTACAACCCATTCTTGGCAGTTATGGAATGCAAACCCTGCCCACCTGGATTGCCGGCGACAGCGCTGAGGCGGTACATATTGCTGAGCAGATTGGTTATCCGGTCGCGCTGAAGCTGCGCTCTCCCGATATTCCGCACAAATCGGATGTGCAGGGCGTCATGCTGTATCTGCGCACCGCGACAGAAGTACAACAGGCCGCGGATGCCATTATCGATCGCGTAAAAATGACGTGGCCACAGGCCAGGATCCACGGCCTGCTGGTGCAGAGCATGGCCAACCGTGCAGGTGCGCAGGAGCTGCGCGTGGTTGTCGAACACGATCCGGTTTTTGGTCCGCTCATTATGCTGGGTGAAGGCGGCGTTGAGTGGCGGCCAGAAGAACAGGCGGTTGTCGCGCTTCCCCCTCTGAACATGAACCTGGCGCGTTATTTAATTATTCAGGCCATCAAAAGCAAAAAAATCCGCGGGAGAAGCGCTCTGCGGCCGCTTGATATCGCCGGGTTAAGCCAGTTTCTGGTGAAGGTCTCCAACCTCATTGTTGACTGTGCGGAGATCCAGCGCCTGGATATTCACCCCCTTCTTGCCTCCGGAAATGAATTTACCGCCCTGGACGTGACGCTGGATATTGCGCCCTATATCGGTGACCCGGAAAGCCGTCTCGCCATTCGTCCTTATCCTCTTCATCTGGAAGAGTGGGTGGAGATGAAAAATGGGGAGCGGGCGCTGTTTCGCCCTATCCTGCCGGAAGACGAGCCGCTGCTGCGGGCGTTCATATCGCAGGTGACGAAGGAAGATTTGTACTATCGCTATTTCAGCGAAATCAATGAATTTACCCACGACGATTTAGCCAATATGACCCAGATCGACTACGATCGAGAAATGGCGATTGTGGCGGTCCGCCGTTCCGGAGCGGGAGAGGAGATCCTCGGCGTGACGCGCGCTATTTCCGACCCGGATAACGTGGATGCGGAGTTTGCCGTACTGGTGCGTTCCGATCTTAAGGGTTTGGGCTTGGGCAGACGGCTGCTCGAAAAACTTATTGGTTATACGCGCGCTCACGGATTGTCACGCCTGAATGGCATTACTATGCCAAACAATCGGGGTATGGTGACCCTGGCGCGGAAGCTCGGTTTTGACGTTGATATCCAGCTGGATGAAGGCATTGTCTCTCTGTCCCTCAGCCTGACTTCGACGGATAAACAAGAGTAAGCTGCTGGAAATGTTACCCACTTTTACCGGCACTGGGGTATCATTGTCCGCTTATGTTGTTTGCCTGGTACAGACAACCCTTCAATGAACAGAGAAGAAACGCACTGTGATGTTGTCAAAATTTAAGCGTAATAAACATCAACAACACCTTGCTCAACTACCGAAGATTTCTCAGTCAGTTGATGATGTAGAGTTCTTTTATGCTCCCGCTCATTTCCGGGAGACGCTTCTTGAAAAGATTGCCAGCGCTACGCGACGTATTTGCATTGTGGCGCTCTATCTTGAACAAGATGAAGGTGGGCGTGCGATCCTGAACGCGCTCTATGAAGCGAAACGTCAGCGTCCGGAACTGGATGTTCGCGTGCTGGTTGACTGGCACCGTGCTCAGCGTGGCCGTATTGGTGCGGCTGCCTCGAATACCAATGCTGACTGGTATTGCCGCACGGCCCAGGAAAATCCGGGTATTGATATCCCGGTGTATGGCGTACCGGTGAATACCCGTGAAGCGCTTGGCGTTCTTCATTTTAAAGGATTTATCATTGATGACAGCGTCCTTTATAGCGGCGCCAGCCTGAATGATGTGTATCTCCATCAGCTCGGTAAATACCGCTACGATCGCTACCATCTGATCCGCAATCCGCAGATGGCTGACATCATGTTCAACTGGGTTGATAAAAACCTGGTTCATGGTCGGGGTGTGCACCGTCTTGACGATCCTCATCGTCCGAAAAGCCCGGAAATCAAAAACGACGTTCGCTCCTTCCGCCAGGAACTGCGCGATGCGGTTTATCGTTTTCAGGGTGATGCCAGTAATGAAGAACTGTCCGTTACGCCCCTGGTAGGCCTGGGGAAATCCAGCCTGCTGAACAAGACCATCTTTCATTTGATGCCGTGCGCTGAACATAAGCTCACCATCTGCACCCCTTACTTTAACCTTCCCGCCGTTCTGGTGCGTAATATCATTCAGCTGCTGCGTGATGGTAAAAAGGTGGAAATCATTGTCGGGGATAAAACGGCAAATGACTTTTTCATTCCGGAGGATCAGCCTTTCAAGATCATCGGCGCACTGCCTTATCTCTATGAGATTAACCTGCGCCGCTTCCTGAGCCGTTTACAGTACTATGTGAACACGGACCAGCTGGTTGTGCGTCTCTGGAAAGATGAAGACAACAGCTATCACCTCAAAGGGATGTGGGTGGATGACGAGTGGATGCTGCTGACCGGTAATAACCTGAACCCACGCGCCTGGCGTCTGGATCTGGAAAACGCCATCCTTATTCATGATCCTCAGCATGCGTTAGCCGCGAAACGCGATCGTGAGCTGGAGCTTATACGCACGCATACCACCGTGGTTCGTCATTATCGCGATCTGCAAAGCATCGCTGATTATCCGGTGAAAGTTCGCAAGCTGATTCGCCGTCTACGTCGGATCCGTATCGACCGCCTCATCAGCCGCATTCTGTAATACACGGGCCCTGTCATCGACGGGGCTTTTTTTATGGAGTCTGTTAATGCGTACGCCTTTCCTGATAATCCCTCTTTTCCTGACCGGTTGCAGCCATATGGCTAATGATAACTGGTCGGGTCAGGATAAAGCTCAACACTTTCTGGCGTCTGCAATGTTGTCCGCTGCGGGTAATGAGTATGCGCTGCACCAGGGGTATAGCCGGGATCGAAGTGCCACAATGGGCCTGATGTTCTCCATCAGCCTGGGGGCATCAAAAGAACTTTGGGATAGCCGCCCCTCGGGAAGCGGCTGGAGCTGGAAAGATTTTGCCTGGGACGTAGCCGGGGCAACAACCGGCTACGCCGTCTGGCAGATGGCGCATTATTAAAGGCGGATCCCTTTTCCTTTACGATGCAGCATCAGGGAGACAATAAACGCCAGCGCCCCCATGATGGTGACATACCAGAAGAAGGTCGTTTCACTGCCCCATGACTTTAGGGATAGCGCGACATATTCTGCTGATCCGCCAAACAGGGCGTTAGCGACCGCATAAGAGAGGCCTACGCCCAGCGCCCTCACCTGTGCGGGAAACATTTCCGCTTTCAAAATGCCACTGATTGCCGTGTAAAAACTAATAATAATAAGTGCCACCATAATCAAAGCGAAAGCGGCATACGGAGAGGTTGTATGCTGTAGCGCCGTCAAAAGCGGAACAGTCCCCAGGGTGAGCATGCCACCAAAGATCAGCATGGAGGTGCGGCGACCTATTTTGTCCGACAGCGCGCCAACAATCGGCTGAATGAGCATAAAGACCAGTAACGCCACCGTCATGACGACACTCGCAACGTTAGCATGCATGCCCGTCGTGTTGACCAGATATTTTTGCATATAGGTGGTGAAGGTATAGAAGCTTAGCGAGCCTGCGGCGGTAAAGCCTAATACCATCAAAAATGCTTTGCGGTTACGCCACAACCCTTTCATCGAACCGGCTTCTTTCAGCGCCCTGACCTCCTGCTGGGAGGTTTCATCAAGCTGACGGCGTAACCACAGCGCCACAACCGCCAGGGCGGCCCCCAGGGCAAACGGTATGCGCCAGCCCCAGGCGCGTAAATCTTCATCGCTAAGGATTTGTTGAAGGATCACCACAACCAGTAACGCCAGTAGCTGTCCGCCAATGAGGGTTACATACTGGAATGATGCATAGAAACCTTTGCGCCCTTCAACAGCCACTTCGCTCATGTATGTCGCGCTGGTGCCGTATTCGCCACCCACTGACAGCCCCTGGAACAGACGTGCCAGCAACAGCAACGCCGGTGCCCATGTTCCGATTGTGTCATATCCGGGCAAGCAGGCAATCACCAGCGAGCCGACGCACATCATGCACACAGAGATGAGCATGGATGTCTTGCGCCCTTTCCTGTCCGCGATCCTGCCGAACAGCCATCCGCCAATGGGACGCATCAGGAACCCGGCGGCAAAAACGCCTGCGGTTTGCAGAAGCTGCGTTGTGGTGTTCCCTGATGGGAAAAAGATATGCGCAAAGTAGAGTGAACAGAATGAATAGACGTAAAAATCAAACCACTCTACAAGGTTCCCCGATGAGGCTCCAACAATTGCCCAAACCCGACGGCGAGTATCCTTGCCTGCTAAACTTGTGTTATCCGTATCTGCACTGGCTACGGTTTCTGTCATTTTAAAATCCCCTGTCTCACATTGCGGGCCATTGCCCACAAACAGTAAAACCGGATTTAAAACGAATCGTTAGGTAAATAAAATGTTTCCAATATGTTCATTGGTTTTTGTGAACTCGATCAGGTATCGAATTATTAGCGGACGTAGTAATTATCCCCACGCTTGCTGGTGAGCCTTTTTTCGCTGCAAATAATCTTCATCGGCACGAATTTTATCCCACCACGTTTTGAATACCGCAGCGGCCTCTGCTTTTACTGGATCGTGATCGAGGGGTTTGACCTGGCGCTTCTCATCATACTTTTTTCCGCCTTTATGATTGGCGTATCGCCGGGCACGGGTGTATCCCATCTGTATGAATTTACGCGCCATATCCATACCTACAAAATCGTTATTCCTGCGGTACTCTTCAAAGAGGGCGTAGATCTCTTCTGCCGAACGCGCTGCGACTTCAGCATTTTTATAACGCCAGTGTGGAAGGATTTCGCTTTTATAAGGCTCGACCATCAATACGCCCTGCTCACCCCGGCCCACCTGATACCGTTCGGGATGTTCGCGAAAATTAATATTGGCAAAATCTTGTTGATAATCAAAGGGACGAGTCAAAGCGGCACCATTGTTAAAATTGTTTTAACAATTGTAGGCCGGATAAGGGGAAGCCGCCATCCGGCATGTTTTCCGCGCCCAAAGCAAAAAACCCCGTACCTTACGGTACGGGGTTTTTCTTGTTTGATGCCTGGCAGTTCCCTACTCTCACATGGGGAGACCCCACACTACCATCGGCGCTACGGCGTTTCACTTCTGAGTTCGGCATGGGGTCAGGTGGGAC
>NZ_JBMKHN010000023.1:0-33717 GCF_049238425.1 Enterobacter cloacae complex sp. IR5401
GTGTGGGAATCCGCCCACCTTGCCGGGCGCCGGTGCTGTGTGGAAATTCGCCCATCTTCATGACAAAAATTTGTCAAATGACAGGCTCATGTGTGCTGATTTATGTCAGACGGGATTTTGCTTATCAATTATTGAGAACAGAAATTTTCCTGAATCATCAATACTATACTTAGCAAGTAAAGGTGTTTTCTCATTTATCTGCTTGAGTGCAGGATCAAGGAAAGATCGTTTCAACTCTGCCAAGTTCTTCTGTTGGGATTCCGGCAAAAGGAAACGGTCATTTAACCAAGCATGAGTAGTAACCCATAAGCCTGAAGATTTGAATTGAGCAAGACTTTCATAAAGGCGGATCGTCCGTGGATTTCGAAGACTGCCACAATCGCGGAGCGAGTAGGTGGTGAACTGGTTCGTCAGGCCGTAAATGTACCGCAGGAGTTTATGGTTAAATTCGATTTCCCAGATACCACGAGCTGATCGGCTGCCAGCCTCTGTTAGCCAGGGGCGCGCGACGCAGTCAAAACTCCCTTCTTTCGGGTAAAAGATTACCGCAGAACGGCTTAACTCAAACACGCCTTCTTTAACATCCTTGATAGCCTGGTTACGGCTTACCTGAAAAATTTGCTCATAGTCAGCCACCTTTACTTTGAAAGTAGAGTCACCGAGTACAGCCATCTCATCATCATCTTCGCTTACTGAAGCTGTGAAATACGTCTGCATAAGACATAACCAGAGAACGCGCTTTGCTTTTAGCGAGAGGTAGTAAGCAGCTTCGGTAAGCTCGTTAGACTGCTTAACTTTTATCTTTTTGTTCAGCAACTTATCCATGAGCCTTGCCTTTGTGGGTTAAAAATTACTCTCCACACTACCACAAAGTTCAAACAAGTAAATACATTTTTTACAGTTTCGTCTAAGGTGGGCCAATTCCCATAACAAGGTGGGCTAATTCCCATAGTAAGGTGGGGTGTTTCCCATAGATAGGTGGGCCAATTCCCATAACAAGGTGGGCGGATTCCCAGAGATAACACTTATTTATGATTTTAAATCAATGAGTTATATAGCTCTAAAAGACTTTAAAAAGATAAAAAATCTATAAAATACCTTTTAAAAATATGCCTGTGGATATGTGCATATCATCGCTTACCAGCGCCGCTTCGCGGCTCGGTCAACCCCTCAGAACCGCGAAAACAAGTTTCGCAGTTCTTCACGGTTCATGTTTTAATCCAAGCATGGCGCCAGCACCTTCGCGGCACCATCGAGGCCCGCGCTGCTGCCGCACCGGGCCTCACCCTCAAATAAAATAAAGTTTATAAAAATCGTACTTGTATTGACCCCAGTTTATTCTGAGTATATCCTTTCTGTAACCAAAACTACGGAGGCGCCACAGATGGCTCAGAAAAACAGAATTTCAGAAACAGAATGGAAACAGCTGCTGCCGCAAATGGCTTCCTTTGCACACATCACAACAGATATTGGCTATTCCGTGCTTGTCAAAGGTGAGAAATCATCAGACGTAGCCACGCGAGTAGGCCGTTCCAAGCAAAACATTTCCAGCACCGTTAAGCGAATCTGGGATTTGTACCAGAACACCACTCTTAAAGCCGAGAACGGCGAACCATTAAAATTAGTTCAGGTCTGGATACCAGCAAGCCTTGCTGAAACTGTTTTAAAAGAAGCCGCGAAGTACAGCATTAATAACATCACGACCTCGGAAATGGAAAAAAAATAAAGTCCGCAAGGACTTTATTTTAAGACTACTAACGCGGCTTTATTACAGTGCTCGCCACCACAGTAAACCACTATCCCCGGTTTACCCCAGAGATTGATATGACACACCGGGCAGCTGTACTTTTCCCGGTTTGTTTTGTTCACCGGCGCTTCAGGCGGCGGGGTTACAAATCGCATGGCCTCTATGATCTCGTCGTCGAGTTCAACCGGGTCGCGCCCTTCCTCCACCTCCTGTTCGTGTTCGCTATCATCTTCCTCGTCGTCAATATAGCCTTTTCCTGTAGGGCTTAGCACAGCGCCAGGCTTAGGCTGGTAAGGCGGAAACCTGTCCATCCAGGAAAGCCGGAAATGGCCTGTCAGCAGTTCATCACAGGCCATATCGAAAGGGCCACCGGCAATAATATAATGGGTCATGCTCTGGCCCACTTTCCTGCCTCCCGGTTCGCCGGTATCAGAAGGCATTAGTCCTACCCGTTCCATCCGGGCCGCCCACTGTTTGTTGTGATAGCCACGGCGGCCAGGCTCGCCAAAATGGAATTGCCACTGATGAACCATCTCATGCACCAGTGTTGAAAGCGTGGCCTTTATGGTTCTGATCGAGAAATACACCGGATTCATAGCGATCTCGTCTACCGTGTACCCACTCTCACGGCCGACGAAACGCTTAAAGGAACAATAGCCATACGTTCGCTTCTCACGCTGCAACGTTATCAGGCATGGCGGCAGCTCGTTGCTGAATAGCTTCTCATTAAAAAAATCGTAGGCTCTCTGAAGTTCATCGTAGGTTTCGGGCGTAGGCAAATTCACTGTTAACCTCACATATATGTATTGTGCAATACACATAATTTAGCTGATCTTTTATACAGATGAAACGCCTTTTACCGAAAACCGCGAAACCGCGCCGAAACTCGTTTCGGCCGGTTGAGGGGTTGACCGGCCCGCGTGCGGCGCCGGTAATTATTTGATGGTTGCTGTTGGTATCGAGCGCCAGTCTGTCGTGTAATCAGGTGACAACATCTGACGGCGCATGGCAAAGGAGTTATCGATGCCCTGGCCTGCAAAAAACAGCTGGCTCTTGCCACGCCGGTTTATGCCATCGAGAACAGCCATTAACGCCTCGCTGCCAGCTGAAGGCGTAGCAGAGTCGAATAAATCCAGCTGGGCCTCCTTTCCGCTGAAATCGGCCAGCATGATCCCTGCTTTTGCATACGCAATATCTTCCCGCCAGATCCGCGCCAGCGCGGCTTGTGCCGCCTGAATTATCGTGCGGCTGTCCTGGGTTGCCACCGTCAGTTTTTCGGTTGCCTGATTGGCATACTGTGTATCACGCACTGAATAAGGACTGGTGCGGATAAAGACGCTTATGACGCGGCAGTATTGCCGCTCATTACGCAGTTTTTCAGCTGCGCGCGCTGCAAATCCGGTGATCGCCTGCTGCATATCCGCCAGGGCTACTACGCGTTGGCCGAATGAGCGCGATACAACAATCTGCTGCTTCGCCGGAGGGTTTTCTTCCAGGCTGAAGCAAGCCTCGCCGCGTAGCTCCCGTACCGTTCTTTCAAGCACAACACCAAACGTCTTACGGATTAGGCGCGTATCTGCCCTGGCTAAATCCAGCACCGTTTTGATCCCCATTGTGGCGAGTGCTTTCTCTGTACGATGGCCGACGCCCCAGACTTCCGCAACCGGCAGGATGCTCATTAATTTCTTCAGTCTGGCGCCATCGTCCAGAGCAACCACCCCGCCAGTAGCGGGCCATGTTTTTGCAGCGTGGTTACACAGCTTCGCCAGCGTCTTAGTACGGGCAATACCGACCCCGCATACCAGCGTTGTGTGTCGCCTGACTTCCTCGCGCAGTTGGCGCCCGAAAGCGTCAAGGCTCATGGCGGCCGTTATCCCTTTGCAGTCAACAAAAAGCTCGTCGATTGAATACTGTTCGACGTGGCTTGCAAGGGACTCAACTACGGCCGCGAACCGGGCCGACATGGAGGCATAGAGAGTGTAATTAGAGCTAAAAATAGCGATGTTATGACGCTCGATTATGGGTCTGACTTTGAAGTACGGATCGCCCATTTTCAGGCCCGCTTTCTTCGCCAGGTAATTACGGGCCACAATGTTGCCGTCATTGTTGGATAAAACGGCCACTGCTCGGTTTGCCAGATCTGGCCTAAATGCCTGCTCACAGCTGGCGTACATGCCATTGACATCAATCAGCGCAAACATACCGGATGCTCGATAAGGGAATGCGTAACCACTCCCCAGATTTCAACGCTCTCATTATCCGGGTCAATGTAGTACACAGGAAAATCTTTGTTCATCGGCATCAGGCAGGGTCTGGGCCTCAGCAGTAGCCGCTTCACGGTAAATTCATTATGGATGCAGGCGACTACGATTGAGCCGTGGCTGGCCGTCAGCGAGCGATCCACAACCAGTACGTCACCATCATGGATGCGGCCATCTTCCATTGACGAGCCAGAAACCCGCAGGAAGTAAGTTGCTGAAGGGTGACGAACACAATACTCATGCAGGTTTAACTCCTGCTTTTCATAGCCCTGGGCCGGGCTGGGGAACCCCGCAGAAATTCTTTGCAGATAAAAAGGGATGCTGTGTACCCGGCTGGCGCCGGAGCTTTCAAAAATATCGACCTTCATAGCGATCTTCCAAATCACTGTTTACTTATACAGTATCGCTGTTATGGTCAGGTTGGCAAGTTTTACAGGTACTCTACTATATGTAGTGCTGCTTCAGCTGCCAACGAACGCTATATATAGTGTTTGTTGGCTTTCTGCTTTCTCAGTGTCCCCTGTAACCGGCCGCGTGGCGGCGGGCTAGCAGGGAGGGGGGTGGCCTGTCGCTCCGGTCAGTCCCGCAGTTTCCGGCGATTTGCCCCCGGTGTCCGGTGGAGTCCGGCGAGGTCGCCTTCCATGCCCTGACGGGCATAAAATTAGGTAAATATAATCCGTACTTGTATTGACTTTAACGCCCCATTGTACGATAATTAAAAAGTGGCAGGTGATGTGCCTGCCGCTTAACCATCGCCGGTATCGGCTTAAAGAGGAAGTATCATGGAAACTATCGAAATCACCGCCCGCTACATTTCTGAAAACGCCCGCATGAACTTCATGCCTGCGGCATTTCGTGGCGCTTTCTTCAGCGCAGATCACTTCATTCAGTCCTTTCTGAATCGTTACGCTAAAGACTACCAGGGAGGGTATTGGGAATACCTTCAGGCCAGCAATGGCGCGTTTTTTATGGAAGCGCCCCAACCTCTTTGGCTCTCGTTACCTAACTATTTTGAAGGTGAATGCAGCGCGCGCGAAGTAGGGATTATTGTTTGTCTGTATGCCTACAGTTACTTTTGCGGGCTGGCATATGAAGAAGGCAAAGCCGAACTGAACGAAACGATGGCTAACCGGTATCACCTGTTGCGGGAGTACGTTAATACGCTGGAGAACGAAAGCCAGAATCGTATTTATCGTGCCATTGATTAACTGATAACCAGGCGGGCAAAGCCCGCCTTATCGTGACTGTCACGCTCAGGGGAAACTATGTTAGCGACACTTCAACACCCTACCGCCTGGCAATTGCCAGATCGGTTAATGCTTTTGGAACTGTTAATGTTCGATTACCGTAATTCCGATCAGGAGCGCTACGGCCAGCAAATCTATCACCACTATCGTAAACAGGGTAATCATCGCTGGGATACTTCTGTTCATCAGGATAGCGGCGGCCAATACGCGATTATTTTCCGGCACTCCTTCAGCAAAAAACAGGCTGATGGCGTTAAGCGAACGATGATCCGCGATGAAACCGTTATACGGGCAGGTACGGCGCAGGAGCTGACAGAAGCGACATTTCCCGACTTCCAGGATAGCGATATTCTGAAGGCGTCGGATTTCTTTAAGTCGCTTATCCAGCGCAAAGCGGCAGACGTAACACAAACCGATATTTGAGGATCAGCGATGCTGAACAAAACCGAAAACAACACCAACATTAGTAGTATCAACCCCTGTTCTACAGAGAGCCTAATAGCCGTGACGGGAAATGATGGAGAGACGCATATCATTCAGCGTGAGTTAATATCCCACTCTGTTGAAGGGCATGAAGCCACAATCATTCACCTTGTAACCGGGAAGTCGATAAGGGTTTCTTTGTCATCTGAAATTCTGGCAAAAAAACTAGGCATTACCGTGTCTGAATAACGGGTTTTGTTGCTTTGTTATAAGGTTTTATCCGTGTGTGGCAGAGTTCTAAAAAGGGAAACGTGAGAGATTATGAATACGATTAGCATAACGGAAATCGTGTTGAGTGTGCTTCTTGCGGGCGCTTTGGGGCCGGTTTTATTACGTCGAAAAAAAGGTCTGCTGTTACTGTTGTTGATTCTGGTCTGCACGATACTTTTGCTTCATGGTGTCACTACGATTTACTGATGTGGTCGAAAATCTTTAAAAGCGAACCCCCGGACGTCACCCCTCCGGGGCCGTTCTGCTGTGCTGCGCATCGAGCCGCTACGCGTCTCGCCCCGCTCACGCGGGCAGCTGCCACTGACGCCTCCGGCCTGCGGCCTCCGCGCTCCGCTTGGCAACCCCTTCCCCTGCTGCCGCTCATTTCCCCTTCAGCCTCCTATCATGATTCGTCTCCTGCATTATCCGTGGATTGTGCAGCTCAGTGGGGCGCTGGCCGTGACGGTGCGGTGTCCCCCGTAACCGGCCGCGCGGCGGCCGCTAACTCGCAGTACGGCGCCGCGACCCGCAGGCGGGCCGCCGTACCCGCGCGCAGGCGCGCGGCGCCCACTGCGCACCCCCGTGGGGGACGTGCGGCAGCTGCGTGGCGGCGGGCTGGGTTATGGCTTAGCAGGAAGGGGGGTTGGCCTGTTGCTCCGGTCAGTCCCGCAGTTTCCGGCGATTTGCGGCCGGTGTCCGGTGGAGTCCGGCGCGGTCGCCTTCCATGCCCTGACGGGCATAAAAACATGTAAATAAATTCCGTACTTGTATTGACTTTAAAGGCGTAATCACCGATAATTAAATCATCGGGAGGCAACACCGCCACCCGAAAAATTGCCGGTATCGGCGCTTACAGGAGTCGTCATGCACTTTACTAACTTCCTTCAGCGTTACTTCGATATAGAGATTGAACATACCTTTGACCCTACCATTCAGGGCAGCAACGAAACGGGTAAAGACGTCACTAAAATCTGGATCTATGAGAAGGGCGAGGATAGCGAACCGCTGCTTACTCTGACAGAAGCATGGTGGTATACCGAGACAAAAACGGCTGGTAACTGGCTTATCGGCAACGTGTATTCAACGCTTGAGCATGGGCGTGAAATTCATGAAAGCGAATTTCGTAAACTGGTAACAGCTGGCAAGGTGATATCAGCATGAGTAAGGGGAATAAAATGCTTATTAATCGGATAGCGGTTATCGGGCTTGCAGTTGTCGCAGCCGCTACGCAGGCAGGTGTGCCGCCGGTTAAGTTTTTTTACCGGGATACAGTCCCGGTAAGCATTACGCTGGACGAACCCGCAACGGGTTGCAGCATGGCCGGTGTGATTGTTCATCCAGTGGATCGGCCAGCGGCAAAAGTGGCGTGGTTTAGCGAGCGGATTTGCGGTAAAAAACGTTACCCGGTTAGCTTTATCAGTGATGAAATTAGCGCCCCGCATAACGTGATCCATAAAGGGGAAAAGTTTCACGTTACCCCGGCTCAGGTCAATCTCCTGGACGCGCAAAACCTCTAATTAAATCATCGGGTGGCAATACCGCCGCCCGAACAATCGCCGGTATCGGCAACCATCAAGGAGTTCACATGTATCACTATCTCGTTTTTGTCCCTCTCGCATTAATTTTTAGCGCCGCTGCGCTTGCCCTGCCCTGGTTTATCGTTCGTGCGGGATACAGGGATCTGGTGCAGATCACCTGCGCCTGCGTCTCTGTTCTGGGCCTGTGTGCGGCGACAGGGGTTTTCAGCTACTTCGATAATAAGCCGCTTGCGTTTCTGTACGGTTGCGGCGCGCTGGCGTGCTTTTTGTACGCGGTAGACTGCGCGATACCGTTGTATATGACGCGTAAAAAGCCACGTAAGCAGCTGTAAGAAAAAAGGCGGGTAATCCCCGCCTTTTTTATTGAGGCTGTCAGAAAGCGATTCAGGCACTCTATGAACGCTTTGCAAGATATAAAATTTTGTATGCACATTCCGTACTTATATTGACTTTGAGGACATAATCACCGATAATTAAATCATCGGGAGGCAACACCGTCGCCCGCAAAATTGCCGGTATCGGCGCGCAAAGGAGTACATCATGGATTACCAGACCCGCTTAAATTCTGATATAACCAAAGAGATTGATTATCTGGCATCACTGCGTAAACAACGCATGGTGGCGGATCTGCGCACAGAGCTGGTTTACGGCTCCCTGGAGCGTCTGGCAGATATGATCTGCAACACCGTCACTGACTGGTCGCTTCCCTGCCCTGTTCTGCCGCTTTCTTCCGTACAGCAATGGCACAAAGCCCGCGAAATCGTCCTGGCAGATTATGAGGACTTCGGCCACGATGCCTGGGACTTTGCCCGCCACTATATGAAAACAGAGCTTAGCTTCGGTTATGCCTGCTACAAAGACGATATTGCCTGATGATTAACAACATGGGGGGCTAACGCCCCCCTGATAAACTGACCCTTTTAATGGCCTTACCGCCGATTTCAGATGGAACGAGAGATAAACAGCGGCAGACTCCGGGCGTTACCCCTTCGGGGCCGCTCTGCTGTGCTGCGCATCGAGCCGGTTCCCGTCTCGCCCCGCTTACGCGGGCAGCGGCCGCTAACGCCTCCGGCCTTCGGCCTCCGCGCTCCGCTTGGCCTCCGGGCTTCGCCCTCCGCGCTGGCGCTTGGCGGCTGGCGTCAGCCGCCAGCCAGGTTCGCCGGTATCTCAGCTGCCCGGTCATAAAGCCGTTCCGTTGGCGTGGGTCGTTCCGCCTATGACCGCAGTGAAACCGGGCGCGGCAGGTTGTCAACAGACGCTTCGCTCAAGCTGTTGACAACCTGCCTTATTCGCCCGGTTACAGTGCGGCCGTCGGAAACGACACCCCGCCAACTTCTCTACAGGTGCTATATGACCTCTACCATCCTCGAAAACCTACCGCAAATCATCACCTCGCTGGCCGCTCTGATTACGGCCGTAACCGGCCTAATCAAAGTGCTACGCGACAAAGACAAGTAACAGCCATCGGGGCGGCTGTGCCGCCCCTTTGCAGCTGCTTGCCGGTGATCTCTCCAGTTTATGTTCTGACATTGTGCTAAATCCTGATGCCACACAGGGCGTTACCCCTTCGGGGCCGCTCTGCTGTGCTGCGCATCGAGCCGGTTCCCGTCTCGCCCCGCTTACGCGGGCAGCGGCCGCTAACGCCTCCGGCCTTCGGCCTCCGCGCTCCGCTTGGCAGGCCACACCCTGCGCCGGACTCGCCCGGCCGCAAGCGGCCGCCCCGCCCCTTCGGGGTGCCAACGCCCTTCAGGCGTCGGCATCCTTTGCCAGTGCGCTATTGTGTTATCCGTGGATTGTGCAGCTCAGCGGGGCGCTGGCCGTGACGGTGCGGTGTCCCCCGTAACCGGCCGCGCGGCGGCCGCTAACTCGCAGTACGGCGCCGCGACCCGCAGGCGGGCCGCCGTACCCGCGCGCAGGCGCGCGGCGCCCACTGCGCACCCCCGTGGGGGACGTGCGGCAGCTGCGTGGCGGCGGGCTGGGTTATGGCTTAGCAGGAAGGGGGGTTGGCCTGTTGCTCCGGTCAGTCCCGCAGTTTCCGGCGATTTGCGGCCGGTGTCCGGTGGAGTCCGGCGCGGTCGCCTTCCATGCCCTGACGGGCATAAAAACATGTAAATAAATTACGTACTTGTATTGACTTTAAAGGCGTAATCACCGATAATTAAATCATCGGGAGGCAATACCGCCGCCCGAAAAATTGCCGGTATCGGCGCTTTAAGGAGTACACCATGACTGATATTACGACCCCTTCTGTTTATGTTGGCACTTACCATAAATACAACTGCGGAAGCATTGCGGGAGCCTGGCTCGATCTGACCGATTTTGATAGCTCAGAGGAGTTTTACGAGCGCTGCCGCGAGTTACACGCAAATGAGGCTGATCCAGAATTTATGTTCCAGGATTGGGAGGGTATTCCGTCTGATATGGCGTCAGAGTGCCATATCAACTGGGATTTTATTAACGGCTTTAAACAAGCCCGCGAGGAAGGAAACGAAGCGGCGTTTGTGGCCTTTGTTGATCTGTTTAATAGCACTGATTTCGACCTGTTTAGAGATGCCTATATGGGCGAAGCTAAGGACGAAGAAACTTTTGCAGAGGAATACCTGAATGATAGCGGTCTACTGAATGAAATTCCTGAATCCGTAGCCCGATATTTTGACATCGTAGCCTATGCGCGGGATCTGTTTATTGGGGATTTCAGTTTACATGACGGACACGTATTTAACATGACTTGCTGAAACCTAGTCCCCCGCCACGCGGGGGATATTAAACACCGCTCTAATTAATCGCCGGTATCGGCAAACAGCCATCTGGGCGGCTGCGCCGCCCCTTTGCTGCTGCTTGCCGGTGATCTCTCCAGCTCATGTTCTGCCATTGCGCTAAATCCTGATGCCACACAGGGCGTTACCCCTTCGGGGCCGCTCTGCTGTGCTGCGCATCGAGCCGGTTCCCGTCTCGCCCCGCCCCTTCGGGGTGCCAACGCCCTTCAGGCGTCGGCATCCTTTGCCAGTGCGCTATTGTGTTATCCGTGGATTGTGCAGCTCAGCGGGGCGCTGGCCGTGACGGTGCGGTGTCCCCCGTAACCGGCCGCGCGGCGGCCGCTAACTCGCAGTACGGCGCCGCGACCCGCAGGCGGGCCGCTGTACCCGCGCGCAGGCGCGCGGCGCCCACTGCGCACCCCCGTGGGGGACGTGCGGCAGCTGCGTGGCGGCGGGCTGGGTTATGGCTTAGCAGGAAGGGGGGTTGGCCTGTTGCTCCGGTCAGTCCCGCAGTTTCCGGCGATTTGCGGCCGGTGTCCGGTGGAGTCCGGCGCGGTCGCCTTCCATGCCCTGACGGGCATAAAAACATGTAAATAAATTCCGTACTTGTATTGACTTTAAAGGCGTAATCACCGATAATTAAATCATCGGGAGGCAATACCGCCACCCGAAAAATTGCCGGTATCGGATCACTAAGGAGTAAGCATGACCACTGTTACCACCCCTTCCCAGCTGAAAAAAGAAGTCGAATCTCAGAAAGAATTATTGCTGCGCGCCTGCCTCGAAGCGTTCAACCAGCTGCCTAATCAGCGCCTGCAAGGCGCTTTCACATCGACGTATGCACTGGCGGCAAAATTAGACCAGCTGCTGCAACAAACTAAATAGCACTGACGACCCGGCCAAGCCGGGTCTTTAACAGAAAGATCGAGGACAAACGACATGACCACACAAACCCTTGAGCAGACTCTTGAAGATTTTCGTCGCCAGTGTGAGAGTTTTGCGCGCGAACAGCAGCCCCGCTGCGGCCTGATTTATGAACTGTATCAGCGCCGCCTGAGCGCGGTTATTGACGGCTATCTTGCTGGCGTTCCGGCCGAGTATCGGGAAGAACTGATCGCGGTAGCGCGGCGTGAATTTGACTATCTGACCCAAGACGAGATCGCGGAAGAAATCCGGCAGGATCGGGAAAACGATTATTGCAGCCACGGTATTGAGCGTAATTGTTGCCCGCTGGGCTGCGGAGATCTAGACGATTACTGAGCCGCCGAAAGAAAAAAACCCGGATTGACCGGGCTTTTTTCTTTCCGCTGCGCGGCCGTTTCAGTTATTACTCCGCGCTGCTTTTGGCAATTTCTGTATAGCACAATACACTACACATTAAGCTCGTTTGCTTCGACGGCTAGCCAGCAGTTAAAGGTTTCGCTCTGCCGTTCGCCGCCGCAACCTCCCTCCGCTTTCAGCTTTCCGCAAGCCTGGCATTTCCCCAGCTGCGCCTTTTGCTCCTGCCACTGTTGCCAGTTTCGGATCAGCAGCAGTTGGAAAAACTCATTCGTGGAATAGGCTGTTCGTCCTGGACGACGAACCCGGCAAAGCTCCTGTAACATTGCTTCTTCCTGTTTTGTTAGCGTGACTGTCACGCTAGCGCCTTCCTCTTTGAGTCGCGCGCGGCGCCGGGCCTGGCGAATACGGGCTTGTTCACGCTGTCGGTCATTCATATTTTTCCTCCACGTGACTGTCACGTTGAATTAAACCGGGCATTACCCCTGCGGGGCCGTTCTGCCGTGCTGCGCATCGAGCCGCTACGCGTCTCGCCCCTTCGGGCGGCGGCCACTAATGCCTCCGGCCTGCGGCCTCCGCGCTTCGCTTGAAAAAAAACCGGGACATGCCCGGTTTACATTATCTCAGTAGAATTATGGCTATCGCGGCACCCACGGCGGCGCCCACAATAGTGCAGCCAGCTGTAATAAAAAGGATCTGACGGGTTAACGTCTCAGCTCTGGACGCCTGCGCGCGGCGGAACTTCGTCAGAAATTCCTCACGCGCCTTAGCATCATCACTAATTGCCAGGCTAATTGAACGCTGGTTTTCTACTAAAGTCCGTTTAAGAGAGTCTGCCGTCTCTCCTAAACTTTCGGTGTCTTTTGCCAGCTTTTCCGAAAGCGCAGAAAGTATCTCAGTCATTTCTTTCTGACTTGCGGTGATTTCCTTCGCGTCACCTAAAAACCAATCCATCAGAACTTCAAATTTATCTGGCTGCTTTTCCATTTTATTCTCCCATTAAAGCCGCATATGCTTTATCGAGATTAGCTTTAACAGGAATTGCCTGTTTCATGTAGGTATAACGGCGGGCCAGTTTTTTGCGCTCGTCAGCATCCGTTGTTTGTTTAGCGCGGGCTTTAAATTCTTCTGGATCTTCAGCGGTCAATGCTTCGAATGAGATACGGTGATACGCGAGATATTCGAAAACTTCACTGTTATAAATAACAGATTTCTTGCTGATTTTGCCAACTTTCGTTCGTTTGACAAATTCAAATACCGGCGCCAGTACATCCTCTACTTCACTATCTGGACTAATGCGGTTTGGAACAAAGATGATTTTATCGCTGCTTACACCTGCCTTACTTAACGTATGTGCTGTTTTCAGGCTTTCATCAATGGCCTTATTATCAGGCGTAACCGGGATTACATACTTATCAAATTCATTCGCGCCACTGTCAAAGCGGGACATTGCCATCAGGAACGCTTCTACGTTTGACGCACCAATATCAATAATCCCGGCATCTTCAAAAACAATATCTTCAATCAACCGTGAAAAGTCATCACCTTTAAAAATGGAAACATTCTCAATCCCCAGATCGGAAGCAGACTGGTTGATAGTTTCAACCGCATAGAATTTTGCTCCAGTCAGACGCGGGGCTAACAGGTAGGATGAAATTAAGGTTTTACCAACGCTGCCACTGTAATTAATTACCGCTACTTTCATAAATCACCTCAGAATTTTTTATTGAACATCTTAGGGTCGAAATCTTCACTGATTTTATTGAAGAACTCTTTATCAATAATGCCGGGACTTTCTTTTTTTTCACTTCCTTGCGGTTCAGGCTCAGGCGGCGTTTGTGTATTGTGCAATACACTTTCCTCTGCACCTTTCTCGCTACCTCCTTTTTGTGTATTGTGCAATACACTATCATCATTGTTCGGCATCCTTTCATGTGTATTGTGCATTCCATTTTTCCGGATTTGCCGCGCTCTATATAGGGACGTATCAAAGCTACGAACGTTCACACCTTCCAGGCCGAAGCGTTCAGAAACTGCCTTATAAATTTCCTCCCTGGAAACTCCCAGTGACAGCATTTCTTCTATTTCCGGCAACATCAACTGAAGTGCCGCCCTGATACTTTTGGGCTTCATAGTACCCTCATTTAGAATGATGTAATTTTGATGTAATTTTGATGTACTTTTGATGTACTTTTGTTGTACTGGCTACCTCATGACCAAAGAATGATGTAATTATGTTGTACTGTCAACCTTCAAGTGATGTAATTTTGATGTAATTTTGATGTACTTTTGTTGTACTGGTATTCATGCAAGCATGAATACGGAATATTGAACGCTTTTTAGCCAGTTAGTCCTTAACCTACGTAGATCGCCCCTACCAAAAAAGATGATTTTTTATCCCTTAACCTGCTATACACCTAACGCAGCGCGATAAATCACGCTATCATACTGATTTAAAAGATAAAAAAATAAATAGCAACAATATTCGGTAATAATTAGGTATTAAAAACACCCAATAACTCATTGTTTTATAATGAGTTTGCTTTATTACTTTGGTAATACTAAGATTTCAGCTTGTTAGATCCCAATTTTTTGTTTAAAAAATGCACAATGTGAGGACTGAATGCCAATAATAACCGCAAAAGTATCAGATGAACTTTTGGCCTATATAGACCTGGTTTCAGGAGGTAATCGGTCAGATTATCTGCGGCGCTGCATTGAAGCTGGCCCAGGTGATCGGGAGTCCGGGTTGAAAATAGTTGCCGACCGGCTGAGCGACGTAAATCGCAAACTGGATTATCTTTTTGACCGTGCTTCAGATGCGGATTTTGGCCCACTGCGCGATGAGCTGAAGGCAATAACCGAAACGCTATCTGGCGTAAAATTCCCACCGGCAGGACAGATGATGTTGCATGAATCACTCGCTATTGAAACGCTAATCCTCCTGCGCTCGATAGCAGAACCGGGCAAAACCAAAGCGGCAAAAGCAGAGGTTGAACGTAACGGCTACAAAGTCTGGGAACCAAAAAAGGAGCGCTGAAATGGACGATAGAGAAAGAGGCTTAGCATTTTTATTTGCAATTACTTTGCCTCCAGTGATGGTATGGTTTCTAGTTGCAAAATTTACCTACGGTATTGATCCATCCACGGCTAAATACCTGATTCCGTATCTGGTTAAGAATACTTTTTCGCTATGGCCTTTATGGTCAGCTTTAATTGCTGGCTGGTTTATTGGTGTTGGCGGTCTGATCGCTTTTATCATTTATGATAAATCACGCGTGTTTAAAGGCGAAAGATTCAAAAAGATTTATCGTGGTACAGAGCTTGTTAGCGCCAGAACACTCGCTGATAAAACACGCGAAAGAGGTGTCAACCAGTTAACCGTGGCTAATATCCCCATACCTACATACGCTGAGAACTTGCATTTTTCGATTGCCGGTACAACCGGTACTGGTAAAACCACAATTTTCAATGAACTGTTATTTAAGAGCATCATTAGAGGCGGCAAAAATATTGCTTTAGATCCAAATGGGGGGTTCTTAAAGAATTTCTATCGTCCCGGCGATGTTATTTTAAACGCCTATGATAAACGCACTGAAGGCTGGGTGTTTTTCAATGAAATTCGCCGTTCATATGATTACGAGCGCTTAGTGAACTCTATTGTTCAGGAAAGCCCTGATATGGCTACTGAAGAATGGTTCGGCTATGGCCGTCTTATTTTTAGTGAAGTTTCGAAAAAACTTCACAGCCTATACAGCACAGTAACTATGGAAGAAGTTATTCACTGGGCCTGTAACGTTGACCAGAAAAAATTAAAAGAATTTTTAATGGGGACGCCTGCCGAAGCTATTTTTTCCGGGTCTGAAAAAGCAGTTGGAAGCGCGCGATTTGTTCTCAGTAAGAATCTTGCCCCACATTTGAAAATGCCGGAAGGTAATTTTTCCCTGCGTGACTGGCTTGATGATGGAAAGCCGGGAACCTTGTTTATCACCTGGCAGGAAGAAATGAAAAGGTCACTTAATCCGCTAATTTCCTGCTGGCTGGATTCGATTTTTTCTATCGTGCTGGGTATGGGTGAAAAAGAAAGCCGCATTAATGTATTTATTGACGAGCTGGAATCACTCCAGTTTCTGCCAAACCTCAACGATGCACTGACCAAAGGGCGTAAAAGCGGTCTGTGTGTTTATGCTGGCTATCAAACCTATTCTCAGCTGGTTAAGGTTTATGGTCGGGATATGGCTCAGACAATTCTGGCTAACATGCGTTCTAACATCGTGCTGGGCGGCAGCCGTCTCGGTGATGAAACGTTGGATCAAATGTCGCGCTCACTCGGTGAGATAGAAGGCGAAGTTGAGCGTAAAGAATCCGATCCTCAGAAGCCCTGGATTGTCCGTAAACGCCGCGACGTTAAAGTTGTTCGTGCCGTAACGCCTACCGAAATATCAATGTTGCCAAACCTCACCGGCTATCTGGCGTTGCCTGGTGATATGCCCGTCGCTAAGTTCAAGGCTAAACACGTTAAATACCATCGCAAAAACCCTGTTCCTGGCATTGAACTGAGGGATATCTGATGCTTGATATAACCACGATTACCCGCCAGAACGTCACTAGCGTTGTGGGCTACTACTCTGATGCAAAGGATGATTACTACAGTAAGGATTCATCATTCACGTCCTGGCAGGGAACCGGAGCTGAAGCCCTCGGCTTATCCGGGGACGTTGAATCAGCCCGGTTTAAAGAGCTGCTTGTCGGTGAGATAGATACCTTCACGCATATGCAGCGACACGTGGGTGATGCCAAAAAAGAGCGTCTGGGCTACGACCTGACGTTTTCAGCGCCTAAAGGGGTATCCATGCAGGCGCTGATACACGGCGATAAAACCATTATCGAGGCTCATGAAAAAGCTGTTGCCGCTGCTGTGCGTGAAGCTGAAAAACTCGCGCAGGCCCGGACGACTCGCCAGGGGAAATCAGTAACCCAGAATACCAATAACCTTGTCGTCGCTACTTTCCGCCACGAAACGTCCAGGGCGCTAGATCCTGATTTGCACACACACGCTTTTGTCATGAACATGACCCAGCGCGAGGACGGCCAGTGGCGCGCGCTCAAAAATGATGAGCTGATGCGTAATAAAATGCACCTGGGCGATGTTTACAAACAGGAGCTGGCGTTGGAGTTGACCAAAGCCGGTTATGAGCTGCGTTACAACAGCAAAAATAACACGTTCGATATGGCCCATTTTTCAGATGAACAGATTCGCGCTTTTTCCCGCCGGTCGGAGCAAATTGAAAAGGGACTCGCTGCAATGGGGCTGACGCGGGAAACCGCCGATGCTCAGACGAAAAGCCGCGTCTCGATGGCTACGCGTGAAAAGAAAACAGAGCATTCCCGTGAAGAAATTCACCAGGAATGGGCCAGCCGCGCCAAAACGCTCGGCATTGATTTTGATAACCGTGAATGGCAGGGACACGGTAAACCTCTGGAGGCTGATATAGCGCGCAACATGGCCCCGGATTTTACCAGCCCGGAGGTTAAAGCTGACCGGGCTATCCAGTTTGCAGTTAAGTCGCTGTCAGAGCGCGATGCCAGCTTTGAACGCCAGAAGCTGATTCAAATCGCTAATAAGCAGGTGCTGGGCCATGCCACAATAGCCGATGTTGAAAAAGCGTACCTGAAGGCGGTACAGAAGGGCGCCATCATCGAGGGCGAAGCCCGGTATCAATCAACTCTGAAGGTCGGTGCTTCAGTTATGGCCGAAACTCTGACGCGCAAAGAGTGGATCGACTCGCTGACGAATAGCGGGATGCGTGCGGATAAAGCCCGTTTTGCGGTAGATGATGGTATTAAAAACGGCAGGCTTAAAAAGACCAGCCACCGCGTCACTACCGTGGAGGGTATTCGCCTTGAGCGTTCCATTCTGACTATCGAATCACGCGGCCGGGGGCAGATGCCGCGACAGCTGACCGCAGAGATTGCAGGCCAGCTGCTTGCCGGGAAAACCCTCAAGAAGGAGCAGATGCGCGCGGTTACAGAAATTGTGACGAGCAAAGATCGGTTTGTGGCCGCACATGGTTACGCCGGTACCGGTAAAAGCTATATGACGATGGCCGCTAAAGAGCTGCTGGAGTCACAAGGGCTGAAGGTCACGGCGCTGGCCCCCTATGGGACACAGAAAAAAGCGCTTGAAGATGATGGATTACCGGCCCGCACCGTTGCCGCTTTCCTCAAAGCGAAGGATAAAAAGCTGGATGAAAAATCAGTCGTATTCATTGATGAAGCCGGGGTTATACCCGCCCGACAGATGAAACAGCTGATGGAGGTGATCGAGAAGCATAACGCTCGCGCGGTATTCCTGGGGGATACGTCACAGACGAAAGCGGTAGAAGCCGGTAAGCCTTTTGAGCAGCTGATTAAAGCAGGTATGCAGACCAGCTACATGAAAGACATTCAGCGACAGAAGAATGAAGTTTTGCTTGAGGCGGTTAAGTATGCCGCTGAAGGTAATGCCGCGCGCGCCCTGAAAAATATCACCGGCGTGAACGAACTGAAGGAAGAAGCGCCCCGACTCTCTCAACTAGCCGATCGCTACCTGTCTCTGTCCTCAGAACAACAGGATGCCACCCTGATAATCTCTGGTACGAACGCCTCACGCAAAACCCTCAATGACTACATCCGGGGCAATCTGGGGCTTGCCGGAACCGGCGAAACGTTCACGCTACTTGACCGCGTGGATTCGACACAGGCGGAACGCCGCGACAGCCGTTATTTCAGTAAAGGGCAAATCATTATCCCCGAACAGGATTACAAAAATGGTATGAAGCGGGGCGAGTCTTACCAGGTTCTTGATACCGGGCCGGGCAACAAATTGACGGTTGAAAGCAGCAGCGGTGAGCAGATCGCTTTCAGCCCGCGTACACACACCAAGCTGTCTGTATACCAGGCAGTCAGCGCCGAACTGGCGCCGGGCGATAAGGTTATGGTAACGCGTAACGATAAAACGCTGGACGTTGCCAACGGCGACCGCTTCACGGTGAAAACCGTGGAGGGTGAAAAACTGACGCTTGAGGACAAAAAAGGGCGCACGGTTGAGCTGGACAAAAAACAGGCTTCTTATCTTTCCTATGCTTATGCAACCACCGTCCACAAATCCCAGGGGCTTACCTGTGATCGCGTGTTGTTCAACATAGATACCAAATCGCTTACCACTTCTAAGGACGTTTTTTATGTTGGTATTTCGCGTGCGCGTCATGAGGTGGAAATTTTTACCGACGATAAAAAATCTTTGGCATCGAGCGTGAGCCGCGACAGCCCGAAAACCACGGCCGCAGAAATTGACCGTTTCTTTGGGCTTGAGGCCAGGTTTAAGGATATTGGCCGCGATACCAGTTTAGAAACCCGATCAGCTGAAAAAGGTCTGCCAGAAGCCACGGGGGAAAGCATGGCGTTTAACCAGAAACCCGATGAACATAACATGACAACCGGCACTGATTATCAGCCGGTGAGCAACGCAGAGGACGCCTTTCATCTTAAGCAGAACCCTATGGATGATTCCGTTGGCCTGCGGCGTCATGAAGCACAGCAAAATGATGCAGAACTGGCCCATGATTATGCTGCTGCCGACGATCAGCAGTGGAGCGCGCAGGAGTATGCCGATTACGAGCATTATGCCGAAGCATCAGACTACGACTTTGACAGCAGCATTTACGACGATTACGCCATGCCGCAGACGTCTCAGGCGGAACAGAGCCATACCGGAAAAGAACACACCCATGAGCATGAGCATGAAGAAGGGGGCCATGAAATCTGATGGAGCAGACCGACAAGCGCAAGCAGGATAAACTGAAGTTCGACCGGGTAATTAATCTGGCGCGCAGACTGCCGCAACCGGCGATCCATGACTTACTACGCGCGCTGATACTGCCAATTCAGGCCGATTACTTGCTGGCCGTTGGCACGGAGGGCCAGGACGCGCGCCCGGACATGAACGAGCGCGAGTTCTTCTTCACAAAAATCATCTGGGCGATGGATTACACGCACATGAAATCACTCAGGCTTGCAGCTGAAGATTTTCCCCTGGCGCTTGCGACGGCCAAGATCCTGCCGTGGCCGTGGGATGAATCAAGCTACCGGAGTGCTTTAGCCGATATAGGCAGCGCTAAGGGCAATCCGTGGGTACAGGATATTAACCACCGCGTTACTTTGTGGTTGCCCTGGCGGATAGGCTTTGTACGAGGAGGGAACCATTCTATTGCCAGCGGCGTTCTGGCCGGTGAGGGTGAGGTAATACCCGATACGGTTTATGATATGCGGTATTTGCTCGATATTGTCAGCACTGACGGGTATTACTGGTACATGAGCGGGAAGATCTGCGAGAGAGTCAGTGACTACCGTACAGCCGCCTTTTTTGAAATAGGCCGCCTGCTTACACTGTGATTCCTTCAAAATATCTCAACGAAATTTCCCGACACCTGTTTAAGCTATCTTGCTGATATTTCTGTTTTTCGATTTTTGCCGGCGCGATGCCGGCGACGTTGGCCAGCTGCCCCGTGCGCGATACTGAGATCAGTTTCTTTGAACAAAAAAAACCGCCTTTCGGCGGTCAGTATTCAGTAGCTGGAACGGTAGTCTCTCCCCCGATTCCAGCGGTCTTGCCAGTGTTCGAGGAATGATTCAGCGAGCTTAGGCATGTTCCAGATCACCACCGCATTCTCCGAGTTTTTCGTTTCGGCCGCTTTGGTGAAATTAAAGCTGCCAGTTTCAACGGTCACATTATCCACGATGATCACCTTGTCATGCTGGATAGGGAAATCACTGTCAGTACGCAAAGGGATGCCGCTGTTCGCTATGTAGTTCATGGCCGCAATGCTGGCGCGCCCCGTATTGCCCCTTTCATCAATTACGATTTTCACATCAACTCCCCGTTTTTTGGCTGCTACCAGCGCCTTCATAATATCCGGGGCGGTAAAAGAATAAGCCATCATCCGTATCGAGGTTTTTGCGGAGTCAATGGCGCTCAGGACGAGAACGCGGGCGCTTCCTTCAGGCGAGTAGCCAACCTGAACGGATGGTTCCACCGCAAAGGCGGGCAGGGCGGCTGTCGTAAATGCTGCGGCCAGAAGCCAGGTTGCTAAGTTTTTCATTACAGGCTCCCGTTCACACACTGCATTTTATATTCAGGGTCAAAATAAATTTCTTTGATTTTCCGCTTTTCCATATGCACCACAACGTCAATGGTGGAGTAGAGCATTCGCATAATATCGCTCATATCGAGCATACGGCCGATAGGGGTCGCCTTGATAAGCAGCCCAATACGGTTAAAGGCATCGCGCGCAGAGTTAGCGTGCGTTGACATAACACCGCCTGGATGGCCGGTATTAAGTGCTTTAAGATAATCCCACGCAGCATCATCCCTAAGCTCAGTCATGATGATACGGCCCGGTGTCAGACGCATACAGGCTCGCAGGGCATCAGTGGCGCTGACGCGGCCGATCTTTCCTGCATCGCCGTACATCATATAAACGGCTTCTACAACGTGATCGACCGTGACTTCGTGAACGTCCTCTAAAATAATTACACGCTCGTCTTTATGTAGCGATTTTAACAGCGCGCGCGTGAGTACCGTTTTCCCCGACCCGGTTTCACCGCAGATCACGATAGTGCGTTTCTTCTCAACGGCGGTTTGCAGGAATGCGGGCCATTTTTCGCTGCTGTGCAGCTCTTTAAGGAAAAAATCATCATCCGTTAGGCTTTGCTTGCTGCCGGTAATCTTCCGGCAGTCACTGAAAATCCCCTCGCTGGTCAGCTGCTCCAGATTTTTATCGGCCGCCAAATCCTTACGAAACGCTACGGCCGTTGTACCGTCAATCACCGCAGGGGGCAGACAGATAACGCCCCTGATCCCGCCAGGCAGGATCACGTCATTAATGGCCTGCATGGTCAGCTTGTTGCTGCTCACCAACGATTTAGCAAGGTTCCTAATAAAATCTGCCGTAATTGCCGCGTTCTGCACAACCCTGCGGCCGCTGAACGTATCACAGATAACTTCCTGAAAGCAGTTAATGCGAATTTCAAAAACAGTAGGATCTTCTAAATACTCGCGCAGTGGGCCAAGTTGATAGAAAGCTGCATCAGTCATGATTACTCCTGAAGAAAAGCGGGCGCTAAGCGCCCACTTTTTTAGTTGTCTGCGAGCGTATAAACGCCGCTGAAATCGAGGTCGCGGGCAACAAAAATGCTCACCGCATCACCCTGCTGATCGTAGAGGGTAGGGGGGATAGACATGTAAGAGCGAAGTGCTTCAGACGCCAGCTGCTCACCGCTGTTTTCTGTGCTGTTGTACTGAATGTTATTACTCTGCGTCTGGTTAACCAGCGCCGTTAAGGTGTCAGAGAACAACGAAATCATGATCGCACCACGCAGACGCTCCCACATATGGGTATCCACCTGGCCCGGAATCCCCGCGCTGCCGAGTGAGTTCGTTCCGGCACTGTCAATATTAACGATTGTCCCGTCCTGGTCATTGCGGATACGCTCCCAGAGAACAAACACGCGCGCCTGGCCGTCTTTGATACCACCGGTAATCTGCCCGTCAACCCATGAGCCTTTATCAATCAGCCTAACGAGTCCATCAGCTGAGTAAACGTCCTGTGAAACCCGGCAGGAAACCTGACCCGGAACAGTGGTATCCAGCTCGGTGCCGGTACCACAGGGGATCATTTTGCCTTTCGGAACAGTCAGGCTGGGATTAGCCATGACTCCAGCGCGGCTAGCCTTCAGCCTTGCAGGAGTCAGGTTTTTAGCGAGTGCTGAACTACCTTCGCTTGTTTCGTTGTCCTGGGGCTGCACTCCGGGACTATTGCTTGTAGCCGCCTGATTAGTCTGGGCCAGCTCGCCGCCCAGACGACGCTGCATAGCCAGTTCTTCAGGCGAAGGTTCTTTACGCTTATTAGAGGTACGCGCGGCGGTATTGCTGCTGCCCGCATCTGCATCTGCCTGTGCGGCAGCCTGCACAGCACGGGCATCAGTGGCGCTATTCTGCGCAGTTGCAGGTTTATTAACATCAGGATCGCTGTTAAAGCTGTAGTTTGGCAGTGTATTGGCCTGTTGCGCTTTACCACCGTCTTTATCAGCTTCAGCTTTAGCCGGGGTGCGAATTTTACCCATGACCGTAATCCCGATGAATACCAAAGCAAGCAGCGCCATCAGTATGACAAAGGCTTTCATACCAGGAGCCGAACGGCGGTTACTGCCTTTAAATCCGCCACGCTCGCTTTCAAATTCACCGTCTCCGGTGTTTTCATCGAGTTCCTGATCTACATCGACACTTTTACGGGCCATCAGTTATCCTCCCCAATTTGAACCCTGCGCACATCCGGGGAAGCCGTACCGGTTGCTACCGCACCGGCGCCCGGCGCGAAATTATTATTACGAACGCCAACGACTTTATCGCCCAGACGAATACGCCACTCTTTAGCGACGGTTTCCACCTCGATGATGTTGCGGTTCTCACCCACAACATGAGAGTTAGGCAGCGTTTCTTTGCCACTGGCCGAGATCATGTAGACCTGCGGTAACTCCGCATTGGCCGGAAACTCAAACCGGGTAAAGCGGTAGTTATCCCAGACGTGAACCGGCTGGATGCTGCGCATTTCAGGCTGTTCGCTCATTACGTACTGATAGTTCTTCGCCCCCGCAAAAGCCGTCTGCTTCAGCTTCTGCGTAATGCGTTTTTTATCAGCCGCGCTTTTGGCTTTTTCCTGCTGCTCAAACGGATATTCATAGGTCAGCTGAAGAACGGCCTGGCGCACAGCCCACGGCGTTTCAATAAAGGATTTTGATACCGTACCGTCTGCATTTTTCTTCGTTTCTTCACCGATGAAATGGAGGACGATGTTATAGGTGCGCTTATCGGTGACGATCACCAGGTTGGTATCACTCATGGCCTGTTTCGGCTTCACAAAAAAATGGTTCATTTTGTGCGCAAACGTCCAGCTTTCAGAATCGCCAAAAGCATGAGTGATATAGGTTTCGTCAGGCGCGACAACAATGTGGGTAGCCACACCGGCGATAGCGTCAATTTTGACCACATTAACAGGGTTATAAACAACGCTTTTAATGCGATAGTCATAAGGAGAATTGCGGCCAACCTCAAGCGCCATAACGTTAGTGGCCGCGCCTCCCAGGACTGACAAAACGACTGCTGAAAGAAGTAGTTTTTTCATGGGGCAGCCCTCAGTTAACTTCAGGGTTGACGCGATAACTCGTCACGCGGAAACCCAGCGGGTTGACATAACGCTGCTCAGCATTCATCGCCAGCGATTTATATTCATACCCCATAATGGCAATCCAGCGCTGCGGCTGATCATCAACGGGATTGCTGCGCACGCGGCGAACCGTAGTAAAGCGTATCGTTGCTACGCCGTGCGGTTTATCGAGGATCACAGAGTTAATCTTCACGCGGGTCGTTTCACTGTCGCCCAGAACCTTATCAAGACCGTTGCGGCCCTTGAACTTGCTCTGGTAAGACTCTGCCACGTTCGGCGTGGACATTAAGCCAACGGCCGTATAGTCGACCTGAACTGAATAGAAGTCATAGCTCTCACGGTGAATGACATATTGTGTCAGCCAGAACTTATCAATTTCGTCACCATAAGAGGTCTGGTCGCGGGTCAGCTTGACCTGCTGTACTTCGTGAGTGGCCTCGTTGAGCGTTAGCAGATGTGCGGGGATTGGCTGGCTGTACTTATGCACCACGTAACCAACTAAAGAGAGTGCAAAAACAGTTACCACCGCTGAACCGGTGGCAACCATCCAGGCGGTACGCCGGGACTTCAGCACTTCATCCATCAGATCAACTTCAAGCCCTTTACGGCTTTCGTTGAACTCTTTAATGGCTTCACGTGTAAGCCCTGTTTTTTTATTAGCTTTCATTTGCACCACCTTGCGTATCAACCGGGATTGTTTTGTTTACTGGAACGGTGTTGCTCCAGTCCGGCTCCGGTGGCGGTTTATGCCCGCTGGAACAGGCGCTAATCAGAAGAACTCCCATAAGCAATAAGCTGCGCATTACGGCATCCATTATCGGTTGTTGAACGTACTAATTATAATAAGTCGCCGAAATTGCAATTTCAACGACTTTTGTTTTAATTTTATGCAGCCTTCTTCCCGCGACTGCCCCTTGCCTTACCACTTAAATTAGAACCACTGCTTCCTCCGCTGTTGCTGCCACTTCCTCCACCTGCCGATTGCTGGCCGCCGCCACTGTTACCGCCTCTGAACGCATTACCGCCAAACATGCCGTGGCTGCCCATATTGCCAATCGCCTGCATGGAAGAACCCGTAGAGCGTGCGGCGTCAGCAACTCCGGCGCTGATACCGCTACCCCAGCTGGCGGCAATTTGCGGAATCTGGAACAGAACGAAAACGGAAATGACCGTCAGTAATAAGGCGGAGATAGAACCAGTGATTGATGAGTAAGCGGCATCAGAGTTCATCGAGGACAGGAGGTTGTCGAACATCTGCATGATGAAACCAAACACGAGCGCAAGAATGACGACGACAAGGCCATAGTTAATGACCGACGCCAGCCAGCGAGCAAAGATGTTTTTTGTCGCTCCCCACAGCAGGCAGAAGATTGCAATCGGGCCAAAACAAAGCGTAACGGCCAGAAGGATCTTAGCCATGATCACAAAGCCCGCACCGAGGCCGCCCAGCACAACGGTAGCAATCATCATAATGCCGCCAATGGCATACGCGGCCAGGCCGCTCGATGAAAACACGTCTGCGGCTTCCCATGCGGTGTTGACGATCTTGATACCTTTTTCAATACCGCTATCAATAATCGCCGGTACGCCACTTGCACCGACTTTATTAGGGGCAGACAGTATCCCGGCAAAATCATCCGGCAGGTGAAGCGCCACGTTGACCAGTTCCTGTTGATACCAACCGCCCGCCGTTGCAAAGCTCAGGATAAGGGCTATGGAAAGATACTCTTTAATCAGCGAACTCAGGCTGTCGCCCGCCCCCGGATTAAACGCTGAGTACATCCCCTGAACCATCAGCTTGATTGTCAGACAGGTGGCAATCAGAGGCGTTACATCAGAGATAATGGTGGCAACATTGGCGCTCACCATTGACGTAATCGCCCCGTCTACTTTTGCGAAAATGTCTGCGACTAGGGTGAATGCCATATTGCCTCCTTACTCCTAAATTTTCGGTGAATTGATTTCGCCGTCTTTTTTGCCGAACACAAACAGCTGACGATCGGCTTCGCGCGCGTTTTTGCAATCAGGTTTCTGAAGTTCATCCGCGTCTTTCTTGCATTCCTGAATTGTTGCCTTGCGCTCTTTCTCATGTTTTTTGTACCACTCCACGTCATGCGAGGCATCGCAGGCCACCAGGAGGAAAGGGATAACAAGCAGTAGTTTTTTCATAATTACCTCAGTTAATTGAAGGTGACGCGGTAACGTCCCCGCCGGTTCCAAAAACAAAATTGTGGGTGGCACGTTCTTTCTGCGCACGTAATAGCTTGTCCTGTGACTGCTGCAACATGTTCATCAGATTCAGCTTCGCCTGCTCACCCTGAATAGCACCCTGTGACGTCTGGATACGGGCCTGTAAGTCAGCAATCGATTTCAGGTCTGGAGTCGTTTTAATCTGCTCCGTCAGCTCCTGCATATCGGTTAGTTCCTGCATCTGGTTGTTGTAGGCTTTTTCTGCCATAACGCGGTCATAAGCGCCTTTTTCAGCCAGCTTTTTGTTCATGTAGGTAATTGCTTCGCTGGGCGTCATGTCGTCAACTTCCGCATTAAACTGGCCCATCATGCTGTTAACTGAAGGCGTGACGGAAGAACTGGAGTTCATGGCGTCGCTGTAGATCTCCTTCCAGTTGTCCGGCAAATTATTTGCCAGCGTGCTGGTAGACGTCCCCAGCAGATCGCCCAGGTTGGTTGTCTTTGCCATCGACTCATACATATTTTTCTGCGTTTGCAGCTGGCTTTTAAGCTGCTCCAGCTGCTGCGCCATTTGCTGAAGCTGCTCGACCTGTTTAGCCAGCTCAGTAGGGTTGGTCACGATGATGCCTGCGGAAGCGCTTTGCGCGCCTCCCAGAATCAGGCCGGTGGTCAGCAATACTGCCGTCAGTGTTTTTTTCATGGTGTTTTGCCTCGTTGTTAAGCCGTCAGGCGCCAGTATTCTTTGAGCCATACTTCAGGGTCATTACCGAGCCGTTCAACCAGCTCATGCGCAATTTCGGCGTTTTGTGGTTCACCGGACAACACGCTAAGAACGTTGTCCATTGTCTTAATATCTGCATCAATATCGTCGCTGTTGCGAGGGTAGAGATTGAAAGAAGCAATCGCAGACTGTTGCCCTTGTTTAACCAGGAACTGTCTGGAGTGTTCGGTAATCGACATCAGCGCGTCGTATTCAGCATCAGTAAGGAAGGCATAATCCTCTCGGATAGCTTCCGGATCGCGCAGGCAGATTTTTGTGACGGTCTGCGACATGATCGTGCGGCCAATACGGCTGGACAGCGCATCGTTCGGCTCCTGCGTGGCAAACACATAGATAGCGTCTTTCTTACGGTCAGTTTTGATACCACGCTTAACTTCACGCTCGATAACCGGATCGTCAAGGTAGGCGTGGAACTCGTCAAAGCACTGAATGACGCGGCGTTTGCCGTCGATGGAGTCACGTACCCGGTACAGAAGGTACATCATGAGCGGAGTACGGGCCGGGCTGGATACTTCCTCTTTGGCTGCGATAAACTCGGATAAATCGAAGCCAAAAATATCATTCGCGCTGAGATCCAGGCTGTCTTTATCATTGTCAAACAGCCAGCCATACTGGCCTTCGCGCGTCCATTCGCGCAGCAGCCCTTTCAGTGATACGCCATTTTCCACAACTTCATTCACGTACCCGTCCAGGATAGTAACGGTGCGCGCCTCGCGTGGAATAAGTGAGCCTTCCCCCATAACCGCATCAACGCCTTCAGCCAGTTCGGTAGCCATCGTTGCGCTGATAGGCCCGTTATTGGTGGTTTCCACACAAATGCGGAACAGGTTTTTAATGAGGGCAATATTGCGTTTGGTCGGTTCAATCTGAAGCGGGGCAAACCCGGACGGCATACCCTGTTGCAGAACTTTATAGTAGCCACCAACGCTTCGAATGAACGGCTCCATACCGCGGTCACGGTCATAAACAAAAAGCCGCGGGTTGTACTTCATTGACTGCGCCAGCAGGAAGTTAAGCAGCGTGGTTTTACCTTCCCCCGACATACCCGTTATTAACGCATGGCCCAGCGGGCGTTTACCGTAGGAAAGTTCTTCAAGCGGGGTCACATGGAAATTAAAATAGAGTGGCGTACCGCTGATCGTGCGGAACATGGTCAGCGCTGGCCCCCACGGGTTATTGTCAGGCTTGCCACGCATAAAATTGTGGAACGGGCTGAAGTGCAGGAAGTTCCATGAGTTTATCGGAACCGGGCGCGGCGCCCATTTCTGGTTGCCAGGCAGTCTCGCATAATATGCAGCCTCAGAGGCCAGGCTGATAGTCCCGCCAACCACGCCACAGCCGGTTAGCATAACCTTCACACGACGCGCTTTGCGCTGTACCGCGTTTTGGTCATTATCCCAGACATGCACGGTTCCATGATGGTAGCCCATCACGAACTCTCTGGACGTCAGCATATCGAGCGCAGTACCAAGCTGTGCCAGCTGGCTTTGCGCACGGTCGCGCGTTTCCTGCAAAGATTTTTCCTGATGCGTCAGAAACGTTTTAGCTGAAGATTCAGAGAGGCAAGAAAAACTCTGCGTCAGAAGGTATTCAAAATCGGCTTCTTTAAGCATGTTAAGCTGGCCTGGCTCTGTATCTTCTTCGTATTCACGAAATTCAATGCCGGTGGTATAGAAGTTGTGATCTACCGTTCTGATCTGGACAACATCCCCCCACAGGGAGCTAACAGGGCGGTTGTCCATGATGTACTCACGGATACGATCACGGCAAACAGGCACGATGGCCCATTCCATATTTGCGAGGAAATAAAGGAACTCCAGCGCTTTTGAATAAGCGTGAGCCTGCGAAGGTTCAGGCTCGTTGCGTTCGATAACAATGGCTTCGTCAAAAATGTCTGATTCATCGACTTCAGCAAGTTCTTCACGTTCTTTTTTATCAGGCGCAGGAATTTCAACACCGCGTTTGTCACGATAATAGATACCCAACTGCTGAATGCCATACGGCTTCATTGCTTCCAGGATTTGTTCAGAAATATCTTCCAGACCTTCAAGCGCCTCATTCTGCATTTGCTGAATTTCGTCACGAGTCGGCTTTTCAAATTTCGCCAGAAACTTCTGTGTTTTATCCCCTACCTGTTTGTAAATAACGGTCAGATAAAGGTCATTAATCAGCTGCTTGGAATCACCGTGCAGCTTACGGTTATATTGATCAACATAAGCAGGGAAAAAATGGTCATACTCACCATCCGGGTACTCTTTAGCCTCATGGTGATATTCATGCGTCCACAGCTCTACATGGTCTGTTCCGAAGCTCTTGACCAGCGTATTAAGGTCTTTATGCCAGGTGACCAGTTCCCGATCTGATGCGCAGTCATGTGTGCGGCCATCCAGCTTGAAAAAAGCCATCAGATCGCCGTTTTCCATCGAAATCACGTAATCATTGAGGTGATAAGAATAGGGCAAATACTTTTTATTTACTGATGGCTCCTTACGGTAGGCATCAATTTTTTTTGGCTTCGTAGCGGTGGCAGCTCTCATTATTTTAAACCCTTACGTTTGTAGTCAACAGAGGAATAAGACGATCCTCCCCACTGCTTAAACGGAGAATCAAACCAATTACTGAATTTGGTTTTCAACCACAGGCCCATAATTCGAAACATGCGGTCGTCATATTTTGTTAATGCAGCTGAAGGAATCCACAAAAAGACGAACACCAGAATCGCCCACATATGAATAATCATAAAAAGCGAGGCAGAAATCATGAATATCATCATAGCTACATTACGTGGTACACCCAGCGCGCGAGGTAAGCGAGTCGCACCTTTGAAAAGCGGTCTTTTCCCGTCAACGAACATCTTTGTAGTCCTCACTTTGGGGGACAAAAGTCCCCCCTTTTCGCGTTGTTCAGCTTCCTACGCCCGTCAGGGAAACCAGAAATGATGCAGAACCAATACCAATCAGCGAGATTACGATACGAGGAATAAAGCTGGCTGGGATTACGTGAAGCATCCACATAAAGCAACTAACCATGATCGCAATAGCACAACCAATTGGAATCCATGTGCTCAACCACGTCTGGATTGATGTAGCGGTTGATTCACCAGTATCGGTGCCAGCGGCCAGCGCAATTTGCGGCAGGGCAATGGACAAAACGCCCATAACTACCGCAGGGCCATACTTCTTAAACAACGTGGTCATACTTTCTCCTTACTCACTATCTTCTGTTGATTGCAGATTTAACCGGCATTCTTCAACGCCACACTTATCTTTCAAAAACTCTGCCAGTAGCCTTAAATCAGCCCAGGTTCGTAGCTCATGCTCTTTGTTAACCCTAATGGAACATGCGATCTGGCCCAGCTGTTCATCGTCTATCTGAAAAACGGGATACCACTTCTTTAATGAAACCCGTTCTATCGTTACCTCCTTCACTTTTCCTGCTTCAAATAGCTCCAGGATCTGTGATTGCAATACAAGGTACAAACGTTCCATCCATAACCTCATTCCCCCTTCGCTGTTTCCTGTCTGGTTAAAAAGGCATCCGTATTATTTCGGCTGAAGGCATCGCCATCACCCGAACCAAAAACATCTTGTTCACCGTCATACTGCGGCGCCGTACTTTTTGCCTGCTGAGGCTCAGTCGCGGTGCTGTCCTCACTGGTCTGGCCGTCAGGTAGCAGCGTAGGGATTTTCAAATCAGTTGATTGACGCGCCACGTTGATAACTTTCGTGACATACCCGTTAGAAATCCCGTTTGTGAGTGAGCCGGTGTTGTAGCAGGAAAGCGCGTGTCTCAGCGCAACCTGCCCGGCTGGGTAGGATTTCAGGGCGCTATCATAACAGGCTTTAAGGATGGTCTGGCTCGCCCGCAGGTTGATGCAGGGTTTGAAAATATCGTCAACCGAAAGACCCAGGCCCACTAAATTATTTGAGTTAATTTGTGCAAGGCCCATATCAAAACTTTTATTATCCTTCAGCAGAACTTTCGCAACGCTGACGGCCTCAGCTTCAGTACGCGGTTGCTGTTTTAACTGAATACTACCGTTAATATTGATCCTGTACGGCCCATTTGAGGACTCATGGCCGACGATGTACGCCATCGTTAAGGGTGAAACATCAGGCGCACATCTCTGCGCAAGCCTGGCAACTTCATCGGAGGCAGGCGCAGCACTGGCACGGCCAGCACAAGCAAGGCAGGCCAGAGCGAGAACCAGGAGTTTTGGATGTTTACTCATTTATGTTTCACCGCGTAATTGTAATTTCGACGACTTTTGTTTATGATAAGGGCTAATGAGATCGTGTCAAGAAGAAACGAAAAGAAAACCGCTGAAGGAAGGAAGGTGATGCTGGTTCCCCTGAAATCAGAAAAACGACCAAAAGGCGAACCCGTGTATCGTGACCCGGATAACCCTTTTAATACGTGGACTGGTATAGGGAAGCGCCCGGCCTGGCTAACTGCAAAATTGGACGCTGGCATTAGCCTGGAAGCCATGAAGATGCAGGGCGTAGCCAACCCCAGAGAACATAGACCAGCAAAATACCGCGACCCCAGGAACGCAGAAAATACCTGGTCCGGGACTGGCCGCCGACCCACATGGCTCAAAGAGCTGCTTGATAGTGGTTTATCACTTGATGATCTGAAGATATAACCGGAGGGTATAAAAATGGGCGAACTTATTGATTTTGCGGAAAGGCAAAAAAGCAGAAGGAAGAAAAAGGCATCTTCCATTCCGCCCATTTTTAGAAAATTTCGTGTCCATGCGATCAGGTTACTCGCCAGCATCATCAAATCCGGCTCTTATTCAGTTGCTTATATTGTTAAGAAAATTACAGGAAAGTTAATCAAGTTTTACACAATTTTAACGATTTTCGTTTTTGTTGTCGAATATATTGCAGGCGATATAGGTTACAAATCTATTTATAACGCAGCGTTATTATTAATATTGCTTACCGTTATCAACATTCTGGCGAGTGTATATCTGAACAAACTGTTAAGGACAAAACAATGAAGAAACTCTTAATACCTCTGATAGCAGCTGGTAGTCTGCTTTATATTCCTGCCAGCCATGCTGAAGATCCCTGCAAAGTTATTATGTGCATGGCGGGCAAGCTCACCGGCGATAGCGGCGGAAGCGAGTGTAACAGTGCTGAAGCTGCTTTCTTCAATATCGTTAAAAAGAACAAGCACGGCTTTTTACCCAACCACACGAAGGATGCCAGGAAGGCTTTTCTTAATGAATGCCCGGATAATGGCGAAGGTGGAAGTAACCAGTCGATGATAAGCCAGATCATAAGTAAATACGGGAAAGTTCGCTTATAGGCGAACTAGGAATAATCTCAATTTAAGGAGCCAACGTGAAAAAAATAATATTAAGTGCATTAGCCTGTACAGCTCTCTTAACTGGTTGCGTCAGCCAGGATAAAGGTAATGCGATGCAGAGCCAGCTGAATAACCAGCAACGCCAGATTAACGAATTATCCGTTCGTTTGCAGTCTGCGGAGTCCCGGCTATCAAAGCAGGAAGAAAAGCTGCGCAACGAACTGCTGCAATCCAGCGGCTATTGCTATCTGAATGGCGCCCGCTACTCGACCGGCACCGTACTTTACGGGCGGATTTGCCAGAATCAGTCAGGCAGCGCTTCGTGGCAGGTATACAGCCGTCGCTAAACACCAGGGCGGTTTAACCGCCCTTTTCTTTACCCTCAGAAAGCCCACTATGACCATGATCCCCTTCCCCACTACAGAAAACCTTATTCTATGGGCTTGCAGCGCCATCGCACTGCTTGCCGTTGTATTCTTCCGGCGTTCAGTACGGCACAGGCGACACAAAAGGAAGCAGCAAAGTGCGCGGCGGGTGCTGGAGCGCATAAAGACGTTGCCGGGCTTCCCACAAAAAATTAACTACCTGAGGAAAATTGATCCTTTTGTGTTTGAAGAACTGTTGCTGGAAGGATTTGAAGCGCATGGCTTCAGAACCATCAGAAACAAACGCTATACCGGCGATGGAGGCATTGACGGCCAGGTAATAATAGGAAAATATCGCTATCTTATTCAGGCTAAACGCTATCGCGGCCATATTGCTTTACAGCACGTACAGGAGTTCGAGAAGTTGCTTAAACGTCATAACTGTCGCGGTCTGTTTTGCCATACCGGGAAAACCGGCGCAGGTTCAAAATCTGTCAGTATTGCCAGTGAACGGATGGAGATTATCAGCGGCCAGCGCCTGATAGATTTGCTCACGCCCGGCAGCTCCTTCACTATCGCAACCGCCCCGCAGACGATGATGAAGCGTACCGCAGCAACACTAGAAACGAGCACCATTGTTAAAGATGCCGGTAAAGAAAATCGATACCATGAGAGTTAATTAAATGAAGTCAGTAACTATAGAAGCAAAAACATTTGCTGAAATGTTAGGAATAACAGAAGGTGAGTTAATCTTTGCCATTAAGAAAACTGGCACATTCAAAAACAAGACCATCCCACAACCTCATGAGCCACATAAATCAAATAATAGATTTTTATATTCAGACGTAATGAGGTTTATAGAATCACTAAAAGACAAAGAGAACCGGTAATGACTCCAACTTACTGATAGTGTTTTATGTTCAGATAATGCCCGATGACCTTGTCATGCAGCTCCACCGATTTTGAGAACGACAGTGACTTCCGTCCCAGCCTTGCCAGATGTTGTCTCAGATTCAGGTTATGTCGCTCAATGCGCTGAGTGTAACGCTTGCTGATAACGTGCAGCTTTCCCTTCAGGCGGGGTTCATACAGCGGCCAGCCATCCGTCATCCATACCACGACCTCAAAGGCCGACAGCAGGCCCAGAAGACGCTCCAGCGTGGCCAACGTGCGTTACCTAACAATAAACCTGTTTAAATATCCAGATAAAAACATTCAATCTGGGTCAAATGAGTGATACAGTTTCACCCATAAGACCCAATGGAGGCAATATGTCTGAATT